>NZ_JBAGKH010000011.1:0-150023 GCF_036689765.1 Streptomyces poriticola | reverse complement strand
TTCCGATCTGCCGATTCCGCGCCGTTCCGAGGACGGGCACCCCCCGGCCCGGCCCCGACCCACCCGCACGCGCACCCCGCACCCCCCACCGACCCGCACAGGCCGCCGCAGGCACAACCCGCACCCCCCGCCACCCGCACAGGCCGCCGCAGGCACCCACCCGCCACGAACCGCCGGAGGCACCCCGCAGAGCAGAACGAACTACGCCCCCGCCGGCTGCCGCACGTTCTCCCGGACCCAGTCCACGATCGACGTGGTCGTCGCTCCCGGAGTGAAGATCTCTGCGACGCCCTTCTCCTTCAGCAGCGGAATGTCCGCCTCGGGGATGATCCCCCCGCCGAAGACGAGGATGTCCGCCGCGTCCCGCTCCCTGAGCAGTTCGATCACGGCAGCGAAGAGCGTGTTGTGCGCCCCGGAGAGGATGGACAGCCCGATCGCATCGGCGTCCTCCTGAATCGCGGTGTCGACGATCTGCTCAGGCGTCTGGTGGAGCCCGGTGTAGATGACCTCCATACCGGCGTCGCGCAGGGCCCGCGCGATCACCTTCGCCCCGCGATCGTGGCCGTCGAGCCCCGGCTTGGCCACGACCACGCGGATCGGACCGGCTGCCACACCCATCACTGCCTCCATGAAGCGACTACATCATCCGTACCGACAAGTACCGCGCCAAAAACCCGGTGCAGGACGGCCTCACGGCACGGGCGCCCCGCACCACGCCGTCCGAGGAAGTGAACGAACGTTATCTCCAGCATCCCGCAACCGGCAGTTTCGCGGCGGATACCGAGGGGGAAATCACACGGTGGGACACGCGTCACGGAGAGCCGCACTCGCCGATCACGCCCGGGGACGCAGGCAACCGCAGCCTCGACATGCGCTCACACCTGCCCCGCATCACACTCAGGTATCACAGTCCCCGCAAACATCGTCGATCGCTTGTGTCGCAGCTCTCCACGAGGGCACACGGGGGACAAGGCGTTCCTCCGCGTGCCGACAGGAGGTCGGCCATGAAGGTCACCAGGGCAGTACACACCTTTCTCCCCTTCCTCCCGCTCTGCCGGCGCCTCCTGCCGGGCCTGCCAGGCCTCCCCGCTCTCGCCGCCCTGCCGGGCCTCACCACCCTGCCGGGCCTGACCGCGCTCCCCAGGCTCACAGCCCTCCCAGGGCTCACCGTCCTGCCTGGACTCTCCTTCTCTGCCCTCTCCGGCCTGTCCGGCCTCTCCCTCTCCCGTCTCTCCCCCCTCCCCCTCCTCTCGGCACTGCCGATCCTCCCGATCCTGCCGATCTCGCCGAACAGGCTCCCGGGGATCTCCCTGGCCCTGCTGAAGGCCACCGCCCTGGAGGCGGCGATCCTCGCGGGACACGTCCTCCTCTACCCCGTGGGCATCGCCCAGGAGCGCCTGACCGCTGCACCCGCCCACGACCCCGCCAAGCCCCTCACGCCCACGCACCCCGCCTCCGCCTCGGTCCCGAACCCGGCCGGCCCAGCCGCAGCCGACGCCACAGCCACGGCCGAAGCGACCGCCACCCCGAGGCTCCCCACCCCGCCCGGCCTCCCCCACCCCCCGGTCGTCCTGCTGCACGGCTTCATCGACAACCGCTCCGTCTTCGTCCTCCTGCGCCGCAACCTCACCCAGCACGGACGTGAGCACGTCATCTCGCTCAATTACTCACCGCTGACCTGCGACATACGCACCGCAGCGGAGCTGCTCGGCCGCCATCTCACGGAGATCTGCGACCGCACGAACAGCGAGCACGTCGACATCGTCGGACACAGCCTCGGCGGACTGATCGCGCGCTACTACGCGCAGCGCCTCGGCGGTGACCACCGCATCCGCACCCTCGTCACCCTGGGCACCCCGCACTCCGGCACACGCGTGGCGCCCCTGGCGAACGCGCACCCCATCGTGCGCCAGATGCGCCCCGGCTCCCCCGTGATCGAGGAGCTGGCCCGCCCCGCCCCCGGATGCCGCACACAGTTCGTGAGCTTCTGGAGCGATCTGGACCAGGTGATGGACCCCCTGGAGTCGGCCTGCCTCCACCACCCCGACCTGAACGCACAGAACGTGCAGGTCACGGGCATCGGACACCTCGCCCTCCCGGTACACCCCGCCGTCGCCACCGGAATTCGCCAGGCTCTGGACGAAGCCGCCGCACCGCACGGCAACGCGCCGGCGACGGGCGCAGCACGGGCCACAGCCCAGCGCCCGCACCCCGACGACCTCACCGTCGCCTGACACCCGCTTGACACCCACTTGACCCCCGCTCCGCTCGAACAAATTTCGAACATAGGGCCAAGCCCGCGTCCACGCTCCCCCAAATCACGGCCGATTGCCCGTTTCCTGCAGGCACGAAACCTGCCGAAGATTGTCGTGCCCGCGTACCGCCGGGTACAGTCGCCGCACTGCTCTGGCAGCCCTTGTTGTCGAGGCGAAAGAGAAGTTGGTGAACGACCGTCACCCGTCGGGGACCATGGCGACCTCGGCCTCGGCTTCGGACGCCGTCACCGCGCACTACGGCGCGTACGGCACCCCGGAAGCCCAGTACGGCGACTTCACCACCATCGGCGGCCACGACGCCACCGGTTTTGCCACCGGCGCCCCCACCCCCGCGTCCTTCGACGCCGATCCGCTCTTCGGAACCCTCCCGGGCCAGCACACCGGCACGTACGACACCACCGCCGCCTCGTACGGCACGACGGCCTCGTACGACACCACCGGCTCGTCCACCGGCTCGTACGACGCGTCCCAGTGGCCCACCGGTTCCCACCAGTCCCTGAGCTACGACGTCTACGCGGCCCAGCACCACACCGGCACCTACGACACTGCCACCTACGACACCGGCGCCTACGAGACCGGCTCGTACGAGACGGCCGCCTGGACCGCCGGGTACCAGCAGGTGCCCATCCCCGCGCAGGCCACCGGCCCCGAGACCTCGGGCCAGTGGGACGCCACCGCATGGCTCCAGCCGGACCAGTCCGGCAACGCGGCAGACCGGACGCAGCAGTGGGACTGGTCCGCGCAGACGCACGACACCGGCGCCTTCGACGCAACCCAGTGGAACCCGGACGGCACCCTCGCCCAGGAGATCCCCCACCCCCGCGACGAAGAGCCCCCCGGCACCGGCGATCTCCCCGCCCACGAGCACCACACCGACGGCTCGCACACCGACGAATCCCACGCTCCCCACCACGACGAGCTCCACACCGGCGCCCTCACCCCCGATGGCCTCGGCGCCCCCGACGAGCTCCCGTCCACCACCGGCCCGTTCCTTCTGGACGGCCAGGAAGAGCCGCTGCCGGCCACGGACCTCACCCCCGCCTCCGAGCCCACCGCCCGGACCGTCTCCCGCACCCCGTCCCGCTCCCGCTCCCGTCGCCGCCAGCCCGCGAAGCGCTCCGCGCTGCTGACCATCGCGGTCCCCTCGGCCTGCGTGGTGGGCGTGGCCGGAATCGCCGCCGCCTCCGTCGGCACCCTGACCGGCGGTGACGAGACGACGGACGCCGCCGCGTCCACGCCTGAGACACCGCAGGTGAAACCATCCGCCGCCAACAACAAGCTGGACACCCAGCTCGCGAGCCTCTCCGCCGGTGCCAACGACTTCGCCGACCGGGCCAGCCGCACCCAGGAGCGCATCGACCTCAAGGCTCAGCAGGCGGCGGAGAAGAAGCGGGCCGCCGAGGAGGCGGCGCGCAAGGAGCGTCTGCGCCCCAAGTTCGCGCTGCCCGTCGCACGGCACGGACTCAGCGCCTACTACGGCCAGTCCGGCATCAACTGGATGTCGGTGCACACGGGCATCGACTTCCCCGTCTCGTACGGCACGACGGTGATGGCCGCGACCGACGGCACGGTCCGGACCCAGTACAACAGCGCGTACGGGAACATGATGATCGTGACCGCGAAGGACGGCACGGAGACCTGGTACTGCCACCTCTCCAGCTACCGCGTGCCCTCCGGTACGACCGTGAAGGCCGGCGACCCGATCGCGTACTCCGGGAACTCGGGCAACTCGACGGGACCGCATCTCCACTTCGAGGTGCGGCCGGGCGGCGGGTCCCCGCTGGACCCGCTGGCGTGGCTGCGCAGCCACGGCCTCAACCCGACCTGAGCGCCACCGCCCGCGGCTCCCCCTCCCCGGCCGGCCCCAGCGGCCCTTACAGCTTCTCCACCGGCGCGTACCGCAGCAGCAGCCGCTTCGGCTTGGTGTCGCCGAAGTCGATCGTCGCCTCGGCGTTCGCCCCCGTGCCCTTCACCGCGACGACGGTCCCCAGTCCGAACTGGTCGTGGGTGACCCGGTCGCCGACCGCCAGCGCGACCGCCGGCTTCTCGCCTGCGCGGCGGGTGGCGAAGCCGGACCCGCCCGACGCCGACGAACGGGACCGGGACGACGACAGCGAGGCGGTCACTCCCGACACCGGGCCGGTGGACCGGGGAGTCGCGCTCGCGCCCGTACGCTTCCACGCCAGGTGGGCGACCGGAATCTCCTCCAGGAAGCGCGAGGGCGGGTTGTACGACGGCTGTCCCCAGGCGCTGCGCATCGTCGACCGCGTCAGGTACAGCCGCTCACGCGCGCGCGTGATCCCGACGTATGCCAGCCGCCGCTCCTCCTCCAGCTCCTTGGCCTGGCCGAGGGCGCGCATATGCGGGAAGACGCCGTCCTCCATGCCGGTCAGGAAGACCGCCGGGAACTCCAGGCCCTTGGCGGTGTGCAGCGTCATCAGGGTGACGACGCCGTCGCCCTCCTCCTCGTCGGGGATCTGGTCGGAGTCGGCCACCAGGGCGACCTGCTCGAGGAAGTCGGCCAGGGTGCCGGCCTCGTCCTCGCCGCGCTCCTGTTCGAACTCCAGGGCGACGGCGGCGAGTTCCTGGAGGTTCTCGATCCGGGTCTCGTCCTGGGGGTCGGTGGACGCCTGCAGCTCGGCGAGGTAGCCGGTGCGTTCGAGTACGGCTTCCAGCACGGTCGCCGGCCCGGCACCGGACTCGACGATCGTACGGAGGTCCTCCATCAGGGTGTTGAACCGCTTCACGGCGTTCGCGGACCGCGCGGCCATGCCGTACGCCTCGTCGACCCGCTTGAGCGCCTGCGGGAAGCTGATCTTCTCCCGCTGGGACAGCGCGTCGACCATGGCCTCCGCGCGGTCACCGATGCCCCGCTTGGGCACGTTCAGAATGCGCCGCAGCGGGACGGAGTCCTCGGGATTGGCCAGCACCCGCAGATAGGCCAGGACGTCCCGGACCTCCTTGCGCTCGTAGAAGCGGACGCCGCCGACGACCTTGTAGGGCAGGCCGACGCGGATGAAGACCTCCTCGAAGACCCGGGACTGGGCGTTGGTGCGGTAGAAGACGGCGACATCGCCGGCCTTCGCCTCGCCCGCGTCCGTGAGGCGGTCGATCTCGTCGGCGACGAACTGGGCCTCGTCGTGCTCGGTGTCGGCGACGTACCCGGTGATCTGCGCGCCGGCGCCCTGGTTGGTCCACAGGTTCTTCGGCCGCCGGGACTCGTTGCGCTCGATGACGGCGTTGGCGGCGCTGAGGATGGTCTGGGTGGAGCGGTAGTTCTGCTCCAGCAGGATCGTGGTCGCATCCGGGTAGTCCTCCTCGAACTGGAGGATGTTGCGGATGGTCGCGCCGCGGAAGGCGTAGATCGACTGGTCGGCGTCGCCCACCACGCACAGCTCGGCGGGCGGGATGTCGCCCTCGCCCGGCGGCACGTCCTCGTCGTACGCGCCGGTGCCGACCAGCTCCCGCACCAGGGCGTACTGGGCGTGGTTGGTGTCCTGGTACTCGTCGACCAGGACGTGTCGGAAGCGGCGGCGGTAGTGCTCGGCGACGTCCGGGAAGGCACGGAGCAGGTTGACCGTGGTCATGATCAGGTCGTCGAAGTCGAGGGCGTTGGCCTCCCGCAGCCGCGACTGGTACAGGGCGTACGCCTGAGCGAGGGTCTTCTCGAAGCCGTCCATCGCCTGGGCGGCGAAGTCCTCCTCGTCGATCAGCTCGTTCTTCAGGTTGGAGACCTTGGCGCTGAAGGACTTCGGCGGGAACCGCTTCGGATCGAGGTCCAGGTCGCGGCAGACCAGGGCCATCAGACGCTTGGAGTCGGCGGCGTCGTAGATCGAGAACGACGAGGTGAAGCCGAGCTTCCTGGACTCCCGGCGCAGGATGCGCACGCAGGCGCTGTGGAAGGTCATCACCCACATCGCGTTGGCGCGCGGGCCGACGAGCTGCTCGACGCGCTCCTTCATCTCACCCGCGGCCTTGTTGGTGAAGGTGATCGCGAGGATCTGGCCCGGGTGGACGCTCCGCTCGGCCAGCAGATGGGCGATGCGGTGGGTGAGGACGCGGGTCTTGCCGGACCCGGCACCGGCCACGATGAGCAGCGGGGAGCCGGAGTGCACGACGGCGGCGCGCTGGTTGTCGTTGAGCCCTTCCAGGAGCGCGGCGGGGTCCACCACCGGGCGCGGGGCGCCGTTGCGGTAGTACGGGTCCCGGTCCCGCGGCGTGTCGAACTTCCCGCCGAACAGATCGTCCGGGATCGACTCCGGAGCATGATCGTCCTCGGGCGGAGGCGGGGGTTCCTCCTCATGGCCGCGGGGGGCGTGGAGGCTCGCCAGGAAGCTGTCGTCAAAGAGGCTGCTCATCGCTCTCCGAGTCTAGGGCGCCCCACCGACAACCGGTTCCCGCCCCGGGAAATGGCCCGAAGCCCTCGGTCGGCGGCGCGGCGCCCCCGGGCGGCACGACGGACGGGCACAGCCACGGCACGGCATGTCACTCATCGTGAATCCCTGATTCCAGGTCACGAAAATGTATCGGGCATATCACCCACCAACCTTCACAGGTGCCACACGAGTTGGCTACGGTGCGGACAGGCCGTACGACCCCCACCGGCGAACGTCGCCGGGCCGCACGGCCTCCGCCGAGTCCGGCGCGTCCGCACGGCGTCCGGAGCCGGGGACCCGACCGAACCATGGGGTGAGTCGGCCCACACGCCCTCCCGGGCAGGCCCAGACCGGGGCCCGCCCCCGGGGCACGCCTCCTGGGGCAGGGCCGTAGGGCAACCTTCCGGACCACAACGCCCGAACCCTCCCCCGGAGCCTGATCGGCCCGGGGACACCCCCACCGCGGCCCCGGCAGGCGGAGCACGGAAGGAGTCGCCTCCCTTGGCGTCGCACCGCAAGTCGCGTCCCACGGGTACGCGCGTAGCAGGCATACGGACCCCCGCCCTCGCCACGGCGGCCCTCACCTCCGTCGCCCTGCTGTCGCAGTCGGCCAACGCCGCCCCCGCCGCTCCGTCGACCGACGGCAATCCGAGCCTCGAAGAGGTCGAGAAGAAGGTCGACGAGCTGTACCGCCAGGCGGAGTCGGCGACCGAGAAGTACAACGCGGCCAAGGAGAAGACCGCGAACCAGCGCAAGCGGGTCGACACCCTCCTCGACGACGTCGCCGAGCGCACGCAGAGCCTCAACGAGGCGCGCGAGGAGCTGGGTTCCTTCGCCGCCGCCCAGTACCGCACAGGCTCCGCCGTCCCCGGCACCGCGACGTTCCTGCTCGCCGACAGCCCGCAGGACTACTTCGACCAGGACCAGCTGATGGGCCGGCTCACCGGCCGCCAGAAGGCCGCGGTCGACGACTACGTCACGCAGCAGTCGGAGACGATGGAGAAGCGCCGCGAGGCCACCGAGAGCCTCGAGACGCTCACCGACACCCAGAACGACCTGAAGACGGCCAAGGCCACCGTCCAGAAGAAGCTCGGCACCGCGCGCGAACTGCTGTCGAAGCTGACCGCGGAGGAGAGGGCGCGGCTCGCGGCGATCGAGAAGAAGAAGCAGGAGGAGGCTGCCCGCAAGGCCGCGGAACTGGCCCGGCAGCAGGCCGAGGAGCGGGAGCGGCAGGAGCAGGCCGCCCAGCAGCAGGAGGACGGCTCCTCCGGCGCGGGTTCGGGAGGCACCGGGCCGGGCACCGGCACCGGCTCGTCCACCTCACCGTCCGCGCCGGACGCGTCGTACGGCACCAAGGCCGAGAAGGCGCTCGCCTTCGCCCGCGCCCAGATCGGCAAGCCGTACGTCTGGGGCGCCACCGGCCCCGGCTCCTACGACTGCTCCGGCCTCACCCAGGCCGCCTGGAAGGCGGCGGGCGTGACGCTGCCGCGCACCACCTACGACCAGGTCGACGCGGGCACCACGGTGCCGCTCTCCCAGGCGCAGGCGGGCGACCTGGTCTTCTTCTACGACGACGTCACCCATGTCGGCATCTACATCGGCAACGGCATGATGATCCACGCGCCGAAGCCCGGCACCTACGTCCGCGAGGAGTCCGTGTACTACGACGGGGAGTCCTCGATCCACAGCGTGGTACGGCCGGCCTGACCGCCCCGTGCCGCGGACGGGCCGCCCGGGCCTGAAGCCGGACCGGTCAGGCCGGCTGCAGGACCGGTCAGGCCGGCTGCAGGACCGGTCAGACCGGCTGCAGGACCGGTCAGGTCCACAGCACCGCGATGAAGACGTTCGCCACGGTCAGCAGCCCCACCAGCCCGAAGAGGCCCTTGTCCACCTTCTCGTCGTCCCGTTTCACATAGACGAGTCCGAGGATCACGATCAGCAGGGCAAGCTTCACACCGATCTTGATGTTGTCGACCGGCTGGTCGTCGGCCTGGTTCAGACCGACCAGGATCACTCCGGTGACCAGCATCGTCAGCGCCCCGTGCAGCATGGCCGGGGTGTAGCGGGCGGTGCCCTCGCCCATCGCCTTCATCTGAGTGAGGAAGCCGCCGAGCAGCGACGCGATGCCGATGATGTGCAGGCCGACGAAGAGGTGGATGAGTACGTCCATGGCCCGGAGCCTAGTCAGCGCCCCCAGGGCGTCCGGAACCGGCCCAGGGGGCGCACCGACGCCCGCAGCACTGCCGCGTGCAGGGGTGATGCAGCCGCGATGCATATATGCGCGCCCTAGCACTGCCTCCTCGTCCCCGTCCCGCCTTCCGACACATCGGTCATCACCCTGAGTGAAGACGACGGTCCGGGACGGCGATCTCGGTCGCATACGGTCACCGCCGGTCCCCTGTCGTCACTTCCGCACATCGCGTCACCGGCGCGGCGCGGTCGGGTCTAGCGTCCTGCAGCAGGTGCCCGGCTCCCCACCGCCGCCCGGGCCAGGGGCGGCAGTCGGCACCACCGCCAAAGGGTCCGGTGGTGGTCCCTCCCTCTGTGCAGGGCTGCCACCGGACGCGCGGACCGCCGGTCCGCAGTCCTACGGAAGGACGGGTGAGTCCTGGTGGCAGCGCACCGCAAACCCCGGCAACGCACGGCCGGCGGCGGCTCGGCCCGTACCGCCGCCACACTCGCCCTCGCGGGGGCCGCGACCGCGACCGGCCTGGACGGCGCCGGGCACGCCGCTCCCGACGCGACGCCGGAGCAGGTCAGGGCCAGAGTGGACCAGCTGTACCAGGAGGCGGAGGTCGCCACCGAGAAGTACAACGGCGCGAAGGAGAAGGCGGACGCCGCCGAACGGCGGCTGGAGAACCTGCGCGACGAGGTCGCCCGCAAGGAGGACCGCCTCAACACCGCGCGCGAGGCGCTCGGTTCGGTCGCGGCCGCGCAGTACCGCAGCGGCGGTCTCGACCCTGCCGTCCAGCTGGCGCTCTCCTCGGACCCCGACGAGTACCTCGACTCCGCCGCGTTCGTGGAACGGGCGGGCGTGCGCCGGACCGCGGCCGTCGGACAGGTCCGCAAGCAGCTCCGGGAGGTCGAGCAGCTCCGCGGCGCCGCACGGGTCGAACTGGCCTCGCTGAAGTCCCGGCAGGAGGAACTGCACAAGCACCGCAGGACGATCACCACCAAGCTCGACGAGGCGCGCCGGCTGCTCTCCCGGCTGACCGCAGAGGAACGCGCACGCATCGGCGCGGCCCCGGACCGCGCCTCCCGGTCGGCGGACGCCCGGGAGGATCTGGCGGCCTCCGCCACCGCGCAGGCACCCAGCTCCCGCGCCGCGGCCGCCGTCGCCTACGCGTACGACAAGCTCGGCAGCCCCTATGTGTGGGGCGCGACCGGGCCCGACGCCTTCGACTGCTCGGGCCTGATCCAGGCCGCCTACCGCTCCGCGGGCGTCGCCCTGCCCCGCACGACCTACTCCCAGATCGACGCCGGCCGCCGCATCACCCGCTCCGAACTGCGCCCGGGCGACCTGGTGTTCTTCTACTCCGGCATCAGCCACGTCGGCATCTACGTGGGCAACGGCCAGATGATCCACGCCCCGAACCCGTCGGCCCCGGTTCGCCTGGCCCCGGTCGACCAGATGCCCTTCGCCGGCGCCACGCGGGTGGTGTGACCGGCCCCGGTCAGACCAGTCGGCGGGCCGTCGCCCAGCGGGTCAGTTCGTGGCGGTTGGACAGCTGCAGCTTGCGCAGCACCGCGGAGACATGGGACTCGACCGTCTTGACCGAGATGTACAGCTGCTTGGCGATCTCCTTGTAAGCGTAGCCGCGCGCGATGAGGCGCAGGACCTCCCGCTCCCGCTGGGTGAGGCGGTCGAGGTCCTCGTCGACGGGTGGGGCGTCGGTGGAGGCGAAGGCGTCCAGGACGAAGCCGGCCAGCCGCGGGGAGAAGACGGCGTCGCCCTCCTGGACCCGGAAGACGGAGTCGACGAGGTCCGTGCCCGTGATCGTCTTGGTGACGTAGCCGCGGGCGCCGCCGCGGATCACGCCGATGACGTCCTCCGCCGCGTCCGACACGGACAGGGCGAGGAACCGCACCGGCTGCTCGGTGTCGGCCATCAATGCGGCGCAACGGCGGAGTACCTCGACACCGCCGCCGCCCGGGAGGTGCACGTCGAGCAGGACTACCTCGGGCCGGGTCGCGGTGATCACGGTGACCGCCTGGTCGACGTCGGCGGCCTCTCCGACCACCTCGACGCCGGTCTGCGCGGTCTGGCCGATCTCGGCCTGGACGCCGGTGCGGAACATCCGGTGGTCGTCGACGAGGACCACGCGCACATGCCGGCCGGCCGCCTCCGTGGGTCCGGCCGTTCCGTTCGCCTCGGTCGGGTCGCTCATGACGTGTTCTCCGCCCTCTCCATCTCCAGCTCGACCTCCGTGCCGCCGCCGGGCACCGCGCGCAGCCGCGCCGTGCCGCCGTTGCGCTCCATGCGGCCGATGATCGATTCTCTGACACCCATCCGGTCGGCGGGTATCGAGTCGAGGTCGAAGCCGGGGCCGCGGTCCCGTACGGACACGAAGACCGTACTGCCCTCGACCTCGGCGTAGACCTGTACGGCGCCGCCCTCGCCACCGTACTTGGCGGCGTTCACCATCGCCTCGCGTGCGGCCTGCATCTGCGCCCCGGTCCTCTCGTCGAGCGGGCAGTCACCGACGACCACGACCTCTATGGGGACGCCGTGCTTGTCCTCGATCTCGGCGGCATTGCGCCGGACGGCGTCGGCGAGGGTGGTGGGCTCGTCCTCCTCGTCCTTGCCGTTGCCCTCCGGCTTGTAGAGCCAGGAGCGCAGGTCGCGCTCCTGGGCGCGGGCCAGGCGGCGGACCTCGCCGGGGCTCTCGGCGTTGCGCTGGATCAGGGTCAGGGTGTGCAGCACGGAGTCGTGGACATGGGCGGCGACCTCGGCGCGCTCCTGGGCGCGGATGCGCATCAGCCGCTCCTCGGAGAGGTCCTGCGTCATGCGGACCAGATACGGGCCGGCCAGGAGCGTTATCCCGACGAGGACCGCGAGGGCCGCCTGGAGGACCGAGCCCAGGTGAGCGGCGGAGCCCTGGAGCACGAAGATGCCGGTGACACCGGCCGTGACGAGCAGCACGCCGACCACGGCGCGCAGCAGCGTCACCGTGCGCCGGTGCCGGCCGACCTCGGCCCAGCGGGCCCGGCGGGCGTTGTCCGCCTGCCGCCAGACCAGGGCGACACCCGCGCCGACGAGCACGGTCGGCCAGAGATAGGCCCGCGCACCGCCGCCGAGGTTGACGTTGCCCACGAACACCATGGCGACGACGACCATGAGGAGCAGCGCGACGATCTGCCCCTTGTCCGGCTTGCGGGCGACGAGTCTGCGGCGGCCGTCCGGCGCGGTGTCCGTGGTGACCAGGGACGGCGGCTTCTGTGCCTCGACACCGCCGACGCCGAGCGGCACGAAGAACCAGAACGCCGCGTACAGCAGGGCGCCGAGTCCGTCGGCCATGAAGAGGCCGACGAACGCCAGCCGCACCCAGACCACGGGCAGCCCGAGATGCCCGGCCAGCCCCCGCGCCACGCCACCGAGCCAGCGACCGTCGCTGCTGCGGTAGAGCTTGCGCGGAGGCCGCGGTCCGACGAGGGGCGCTGCTGCGGCTTCCGGCATGTCATCGATGGTCACACGGCTGCCCGGGCGGGGGCATCAGGGTCGTCCCCGGAGAATCCCCTGATCCCGCCCGAGGCCCCCTCGAACGCTTCCCCGGCCTCGGCTCAGGGCCGATATCAGGGTCGGACCAGGGTCGCCCCGGCTGCCCCCGCGCCGCCTCGCCCGTCACCATGGAGTCATGACAGATCACGAGCACGCCGCGACGGGTCCGGGACCCGGCTCCGGCCCTCGCCCCCAGCCGGGCGCAGGGCCGCAGGATGCCGCGCCCGCCGCGGATGCCGCACCGGGCGCCGGGTCACCGGGCGCAGTCGGCCCGGACGCCCCCGAGCCGCCCCGCACCCTCCGGCGCGACCGGTCGCACAAGCTGCTCGCGGGCGTGTGCGCGGGGCTGGGGCGGCAGTTCGACATGGACCCGGTGATCTTCCGGATCACGCTGGCGGTGCTCTCCGCGACCGGCGGCATCGGCCTGATCTTCTACGGCTTCGCCTGGCTCGTCGTCCCGCTCGACGACGAGGAGGAGAACGAGGTCCGCAAACTGCTGACCGGCCGGGTCGACGGCCAGGCTCTGGCGGCCGTGCTCTTCGCCCTGGTCGGCTGCGGTGTCTTCCTGACCATGCTGAACAACGGCGGGGTCCTCACCTTCGCCGTCGTCCTCTCCCTCCTGCTGGCCGGCGCCGGCTACTGGTCCCGGCGGCGCGGTGTCCCGGGTCCCGACCCGCTCGCCGCGCAGGCCGCCGCCGACGCCCCGCCGGAGGCCCAGGCGCCGCCGGTGCCCGCCGCCCACCCCTCCTGGTGGCGGGACCCCATCGTCAAGGACGGCACCCATGTCGGTGGCACCGGATATCTGTGGGGCCCGCCCGACCCCCACGCCCGGGACATCGCGGCGGCGGTGAACATCGCGAACGGCGGCGGCCGCGAGTGGCCCGAGACGCAGCACCCCCGGCCGGCCGGACCGCGCGGGCCCCGCTGGATCGGCGGCTGGGTCTTCCTCCTCGCCCTGCTCGCCGGCGGCCTCGGCACCGGGCTGACCTGGGGCGATCACCCCCTGGGCACCAGCCTGCAGGCCGGTCTGGCCGCGGCCCTCGCCGTGTTCGGTCTGGGCCTCGCCGTCAGCGCGTTCCTGGGCCGGCTGGGAGGTGGCACCATCGTGCTGTCGGTCGTCACGGCGGCCCTGCTGGCCGGCTCGGCAGCGCTGCCCAAGGACATCGGCACCGAGTGGACGGAGCCGACGTGGAGACCCGCGGCGCTGACGGAGGTACGGGAGCAGTACGACGTCGGCGCGGGCGACGGCACGCTGGACCTGTCCCGGCTGGAGGTGCCCGCGGGCGAGACCGTGAGCACCCGGGCCGACGTGGGCATGGGCCGCATCCAGGTGATCGTCCCGCAGGACGTGACCGTGCGGCTGAGCGTCGAGGTCGGAGTGGGCGACATCCAACTGCCGGGCGACGACACGGGCGACGTGGACGTGGCCCCGGGCAGACACCAGGAGCTGACCCTGCCCCCGGCCGGGGGCGGCGAGGACACCGGGACGCTCGACCTGGATCTGCAGGTGGGCCTGGGACAGGCGGAGGTGACCCGTGCTGCGTCATGAGTTCCAGCCCGGACGGCTGGTCGCCGGAGCCTTCCTGGCCCTGGCGGGCGTCGTCTACGCCGGAGATGCGGGCGGGCTGTGGGAGACGCCCTGGTTCGCGGTCATCCCCATGGTCGTCGGCGGCCTCTGCCTGGCCGGCGCGGCGGCGGTGCTGAACCGGTCGGTACGCCGGCGACACCGGGCCGCATCCCGCCGGGACCCCGACGAACCGCGCTCCGGCATCCCGGCCTGACACCGGGCGGCCACCCCGGGTGGGCGGCCGGCGAATGGCGGCAGAGCTGCCCGCGGGCGGCTCGCGGCAGCAGGCAGCTCGCACACGGACGGGCAGGAACGCCCCGGCGGTTCCGTCGCCGACTCAACCGGACGGTGCGACCGGGGACCACATGCCGAGCCACTGCTCGGCGCCCCAGGCCTCGAACCGCTCCACCTCGGTGAACCCCAGCTTCGCCGCGAGGCGCATCGAGCCGACGTTGGCGGTCTGGGTGGTGAGCACCACCGGCTCGCCGGGAAGCGCGCCGGTGAGCCAGCCGAGTGCCGCCGTGCAGGCCTCGGCGGCGTACCCGAATCCCCACGCCCGCGGCAGGAACAGGTAGCCGAGATCGGCCTTCCCCGCGGCAGCCGGGCGACGGTGCCCCGTTGCTCTCCTGAGCAGGATCTGACCGATCACCGCCCCGTCGAGATCAACGACGAAGCTTCCGGGCCACTGCTCGGGCACCCTGGGCATCTCGCGCTCGAGCTGGTCACGCGGCCGGGGGCCGCCGAGATAGGTGTGCACCTCTGGCGAGGTGAGCAGCTCGATGAAGGCCACACGGTCCCGGCCCTCGGACTCGCGGAGCACGAGCCGCTCGGTCCTGATCGGCTCGGGCGGCCAGGCCACGGGCCCCAGATCTTCCATCCGCGCACGCCAACAGGTGGTCAGATCAGCCGAACGGGAAGCGCTCGACTCCATCTGGATCCGACCCTCGAGCAGCACCCGGAAGCAGCCCCGGACCAGTCACCACGCCCCTGCCCGTCCCCGCCGCCGGCCCCTGATCGCGGCATCCAGCGACCAGTAGGGGGCTCCGGCGAGCACAAGGGGCAGCCAGGCCATCAGATAGGGGAGATCATTGCCGTAGTAGTACGGATCGGAGGCCCAGCTCACGGTCAGCCAGAGGCTGAGTGAGATCAGCGCACCGCCGACGGCCGCGAGGCGGGCGAGCAGCCCGATCAGGGTGCCGATGCCGACCGCCAGCTCGCCCAGGGCGATGGCGTAGCCGAAGCCGACCGGGCTCTCCAGTGCGAGGTCGACGAGTGCCGGGACGGCGGAGGAGTCACGCACGGCCCGCATCATCTCGCCGATGGACCCGGCACCCGAGTCCTGCATGAAGGCGCTGTCGGTGAGTTTGTCCAGTCCGGCGTAGATGAAGGTGACGCCGAGGAAGATCCGGAGGGGGAGCAGCGCGTAGCGGGTGGCGGTGTCGCGCCAGCCGCCGGGTCCGAACGTCTGCGTGTCCGTACGAATGCCGTGCGTCATGCCTGCCAGCCGCCTCTCGCCCACGCGTGCGGAGCCCTCCACAGACATACGTACGACGGGAGCGGCGTGCTCAATCCTGTGGTCGGCTTTTTCCGCCCGCCCAGGCGCTCCGGACGACCACGGAGCTCTGCTGCTGCAGGGCCTGCTTCGGAAGTCCGTTGCCGACGGACGCAGCGGACGAAGCCGCCGGCGAAGCCGCCGGCGAAGCCGCCGGCGAAGCCGCCGGCGAAGCCGCCGAGGCATTCGCGACCCTGACGGAGTCACTGCGAACCGGCGATGACCCGGTCGCCGCGTACCAGGCGGTGGCCGAGGAGCCGGCCGATGTCCGCTACGTCACGTACGGCGCCGCGGACGCGCCGGGGATGGCCTACGGCCGTCTTCGTCGAGGTCCGTCGGTCCCGCACGAGCAAGCGGGGCGCGGACGGCCGGGTCCTGCGCCGAGCCGACGGCAAGGTGCTCAAGGGCCCGGATACCGGCCGCCGGCCGCCGGGCCCTCGGCGACGTCGTCGGACGACCGACGGCCGGTATTCACGTCGTGGATGCGCCACCCGCCGCGCGGCGGAACCTGGTCGCCAGGCGATCGAACGCCACCGCGAGCTCGTCTCCGTCGATCACCTCGATGTCGACGTCGAGCTGGGCCATCCACAGCGCGAGCCGGTCCGGGGCGTCGGAACCCAGCTCGACCCGGCACGTGGACTCGTCGACCACCTCGATATCGACCGGGATGGGGATCTTCGCGGCGACCTTGGCGGCGGGAGCATGCACGAGTACCCGGGCGCGATACTTCCAGGCCGCCTTGCTGACGCGTCGGACGACGTACTCGACGACATCGTCCTCCGGGATCACGCGCGGCTGGAACCGCGCACCCGTCGGTGCGTGCGGAACCATGCGGTCGACGCGGAAGACCCGCCAGTCGTCACGGTCGAGATCCCACGCGAGCAGGTACCAGAGCGGTCCCCAGCTCACCAGCCGTCGCGGTTCGGTGTGGCGGGCCCTTTCGCTGCCCCCGGGCTTCGTGTATCCGAACCGGAGCCGTTCGTGGCCGCGGATCGCGGCGGCGACCGCGCCGAGAACCGAGAGATCGAGCGGCGGTTCAGCACCTGGAACGACGCTCGTCGCCTCGCGTACCGCCTCGACACGCCGACGCAGGCGCGAGGGCAGCACCTGCTCCAGCTTCGCGAGCGCGGTGAGCGACGTCTCTTCGACTCCGAGCCTTCGGGTCGCGGCCACGCCCAGTCCGACCGCGACGGCGACGGCCTCGTCGTCGTCGAGCAGCAGTGGGGGCATCGCCGTCCCGGCGGCCAGCCGGTACCCGCCCGCGACGCCGGGGCGCGCGTCCACGGGATAGCCGAGGGACCGCAGCTTGCCGATGTCGGCGCGCACGGTCCTCGTGCTCACATCGAGCCGGGCGGCGAGCTCCGAGCTCGTCCAGTCGCGCTTGAGCTGGAGCAATGACAGCAGTTCGAGCAGGCGGACGGAGGTCTCCAACATGTTCTCCATCATCCCGGCAATCGCGGAAGCGAACCTGCCGCAATTGCTGGGAACGTCGATGCCATGAACGAGAACAACGCACTCACACCGTTCCGCATCGACATCCCGCAGGCCGACATCGACGACCTGCGTGACCGGCTGGCACACACGCGCTGGCCGATCCCCGTGCCGGGCCGGGACGATCGCACCGACTTCAGCCGCGGCATCCCCGTGGTGTACCTGAAGGAGCTCGCCGAGTACTGGCACGACGGGTTCGACTGGCGTGCGCAGGAGGCGAAGCTCAACGAGTACGAACAGTTCACGACGGTCGTCAACGGCCAGACGTTCCACGTCGTGCACGTGCGGTCGACGAACCCGGAGGCCGCCGCGCTGATCCTGAACCACGGCTGGCCGGGTTCGTTCGTCGAGTACCAGCGACTCATCCCGCTGCTGACCGACGAGTTCCACGTGGTCGTCCCGTCGCTGCCCGGCTTCGGGTTCTCCACCCCGCTGTCGGGGACCGGCTGGGAGCTGGCGCGGACGACGGAGGCCTACGCCGAGATCATGACGCGTCTGGGCTACGAGAGGTTCGCGGCCCACGGCACCGACATCGGTGCGGGCACCATCGGCCGCCTCGCTGCGCTCTGCCCGGAGCGCGTCATCGGCACGCACTTCGGCAGCGACCCCCGGTGGCTCGGGTTGATCGGCGACAGGTTCCCCTACCCCGAGGGTCTGTCCGATGACGAGACCGCCCAGCTCGAGGCCGTGCGCACCGAGGACGCGACCGATCGCGGGTATCTCCTGATGCAGAACCACCGTCCGGACACGATCGGCGCGGCGCTCACCGACTCACCGGTCGGTCAGCTCGCGTGGATCGCCGAGAAGTTCAGGACCAGGGCCGGCGGCGCCTACCGGACGCCGGACGAGACGGTCGACCGCGACCAGCTCCTCACCAACATCAGCCTGTACTGGTTCACCCGCAGCGGCGCCACGAGCGCGCAGTTCTACTACGAGAACGAGCACTCCGGGCTCGACTTGGTCATGGGTTCCGGCGTGCCGTCCGGATGGGCCGTGTTCGACACCCACCCGCTCATGCGCCGGGTGCTGGACCCGGGGAAGACGATCGGCCACTGGAGCGAGTTCACCGAGGGCGGTCACTTCCCGGCGATGGAGGAGACGGAACTGCTCGCGGACGACATCCGCACCTTCTTCCGCGGCCTGTCCTGACTCCGCGTCGGGGCCCGCGGGCCGCTGAGACCCGTTCAAGGCCCGGCCGGTCCGGCGCCTGGCAGGATCTCGTCGACCTCGAACCCGGCGACGTTCAGCGACGCCTCGACCTCGTCCCGCACCGCAGACGCCCGGGACGGCCGCTGCTGAAGGGCGAGGAAAGGGACAACGGGCAGCATCGCAAGTCCGCGCCCGCGTCGAGCACACCTTGTCCTGCATGAAGAACTAAAAGATCCTCTGCGGCTGCCGGCAAGCGACGACGGCCTCCACCAGGCCGTCCAGGCCGTCGCCCGCAGGCACGACCTCGCCCTCGCTGCATGATCACGCAGGTCCGAGCATCGCTCCGACCTGCGTGATCACGGCCTTGTGCAGCACCCTTCAGTCGGTCACCTCGACCACGCACCGGTTCGACTCCACGCCCGCCGCGGTCACCACCTGCACCACCACCTGCCCCGGTTCCACATCCGCCGGGACCGGCACCGTCAGCAGCGTGTCCGTCGGGTTGCTGAAGCCGCCCGCGACCGGCACCAGCGGCACCTGGACATGGACGGAACCGATCCGGACGACCATGCGGGCCAGCAGCTCGGCCCGCTGGGCCCCCGGCGGCACGAATCCGGCGCCGCGGATCTCCAGGTCGTCCCCGGTCCGGATCGGGGCGTCCAGGTCGCCGGCCTCGCGCGCCCGCACCACGGAAAGGATCACCGGCCGCCCGCCGTCCGCGTACTTCCCCGCGAGATACGTCGCCGCCGAGACCAGCACCACCACCGCCAGTCCCCACGGGAGATCCGGCAGCTGCTGCGGCCGCACCGCCAGCCGCACCGCCACGAAGACCAGGGCGACCGCGCTGACCACCACGTACTGGATGTCGGTGAAGGCCCCTCTTCCCGCGTCGTCGGTGAGCAGGTCCGCCGCCCGGGGCCGCTCCGCCCGCAGCTTCTGCAGCCGCTGCCCCAGCACCCGCAGCACGACCACCCGCCGCACCAGGACCGCGATCCCGCACACCACCGCGAGCACCGTCACCAGCCCGGCCCCGCGGCCGAGCTCCAGTCCGGCGACCAGGGCGTCCCGCTCCTCGTGCGCGGACGCCACCGCCAGCTGCCCGGCCAGCACGAGCACCGCGTACCCGATGAACACCACCCAGGCCGCGGCGACCGTGCGCGAGGTGGACAGCCGGTTGTCCTCGCCGATGACCGGGGCCAGCACCCCGCCGCGCGCCCGGTGGAACCACGACGCCGCGGTCAGCACCCCGGCCACCACCAGCGCCGCCACCAGCCCGGCACCGCGCGCCGCGGTCCAGCCACCGCCGATCGCGGTGAGCGCCTGGACGAGCAGCAGCAGGACCACCACCGCCCACACCGCACCGGCCGTACGCCGCCACAGCCGGGCGAGCCACGCGGTCCCCTCAGCCCGGCCGCACTCGGCGACGAGCCCGGCGGACTGGGCGAGCTCCTCGGACACCCACTGCCGGGAGGCGGAGGGCGAGTGGGCCACCGCCGCCGGCACCCCCTGCCCGGCCGCGAACTCGTCCCGCTTCAGCAGGAACCGGGCGACCGCGCGCCGGTGGCCCTCGCGGGCCCCGCATGCGCATTCCGGGCGGTCCCCGCAGAGGTCCGCGCCACCGTGTCCCGCCTCCTGCACCGCCACGCCGGACTCCCGCCTTCCGCCCCGCACCGCACCGTGCGGCTGCACGCCTGACTCGCCCATGACGATGTCGAATTGTGCCCTACCGGACCCTGTCCGCGTCCGCCGCCCCCGTCCCCCTCTGCCCGGCACGAGTGACACCCGGTCCACCGTGTTGACCCGGCGGCGAGAGACCCGTTGCGAGGGTCCGTCACGGGAGCTCGTTCAGCTCAGCAGGTCCGGTTCGCTGCGGCTGACGTCCTGCCACAGCGGCTGGTAGTTGATCCAGGCCACGATGTCCCCGCCGAGCTGTTCGCGGGTCGCCACCGCCGCCTTGTGGTCGATCAGCACCGGCCGGCCCGCCGCCCGCGCGGTCAGCTGCACCTGGCAGGACCGTTCCATCGACAGGAACCACCAGGCCGCGGCGTCCACCGAGTCGCCGACGGTCAGCAGGCCGTGGTTGCGCAGCACGAGGGCCTTGCGGGAACCGAGCGCGGCGGCGATGCGCCGCCCCTCCTCCGTGTCCACCGCGACGCCGGTATAGGCGTCGTACAGGGCATGGTCCTCGTAGAAGGCGCAGCTCTCCTGGGTGATCGGGTCGAGGAGTCCGCCGAGGGCGGCGAGGGCGCGCCCGTGCACCGAGTGGCAGTGCGCGACGGCGACGACGTCGGGGCGGGCGGCGTGTACCTGGGAGTGCACGGTGAAGGCGGCCTGGTTGACGTGGTAGCGCCCGTCGACGACCTGGCCGCCGGAGTTGGCCAGCACCAGGTCGCCGACCGTGACGTGCTGGAAGGGCATGCCGAACGGGTTGACCCAGAAGCAGTCGGTGAACTCGGGGTCGCGGGCGGTGATGTGCCCGGAGACCCCGTCCTCCAGGCCGTACCGTCCGAAGATCCGGAGTGCGCCGGCGAGCCGTTCCTTGCGGTGCCGCCGTTCGTCCTCGACCGAGTCGTGCATCGGCGGCATCGCGAACTGCAGCCTGTCGGTGGGCAGCGGCGGGGGCGGAGTGGCCCCGGGCGTCCCGTGCATGTGTCCTCCGGCGCTGGGGTGCTGTACGGGTCGGAAGTTACCGTCGGTGCGTCCGCCCCGGCAGCGTCCATTGTGCAAAGGATGACCCGGAGGGCCGCACCGGCGTCAGAAACGCGCGATACCCGACAGAGGGTGTCCGGTATCGGCGGGATACTCGCCGTATGACAGTGAGCCGTACGACAGCGAACTGGGCCGCCTTCACCGCCGCGGAACCGGATCTGGCCGCGACCGTCGAGGCGCGCTTCGGCGCGTATCCGCACCATGTCCTGGCGACCCTGCGCAGCGACGGCTCCCCCCGGACCACGGGCCTGGAGGTGCGCTTCTCCCGCGGCGAGCTGTGGCTGGGCATGATGCCGGACTCGCGCAAGGCCCTGGATCTGCGCGGGGACGCGCGCTTCGCGCTCCAGGCGAACCCCGGCGACGGCACCGGCATGGGCGGTGGCGACGTACGGATCGCGGGACGGGCGATCGAGGTGGCGGACCCGGAGACGAAGGCCGCGTACGGCGAAGAGGTGGAACCGCCGGAGCCGTTCCACCTCTTCCGCACCGAGCTGACGGAGGTCGTCCGGACCTACGTCGAGGACGACACGTATCTGGTCGTCCAGGTGTGGAGGCCCGGCGAGGCCGTGCGCACGATCAAGCGCACGTAGCGGGCCGGGCGCCCCCGCGGGGGCTCACTCCCACTCGATCGTCCCCGGCGGCTTGCTGGTCACGTCCAGGACGACGCGGTTGACGTCCTTGACCTCGTTGGTGATCCGGGTCGAGATCCGGCTGAGCACCTCGTAGGGCAGCCGGGACCAGTCGGCCGTCATGGCGTCCTCGCTGGAGACCGGGCGCAGCACGATCGGGTGGCCGTAGGTCCGGCCGTCGCCCTGGACGCCGACGGAGCGGACGTCCGCGAGCAGCACCACCGGGCACTGCCAGATCGTGCGGTCGAGGCCGGCCGCGGTCAGCTCCTCGCGGGCGATGGCATCGGCCTCGCGGAGCAGGTCGAGCCGCTCCCCGGTGACCTCGCCGACGATCCGGATGCCGAGGCCCGGGCCCGGGAACGGCTGGCGCTGGACGATCTCCTCCGGCAGGCCCAGTTCCTGGCCGACCATGCGGACCTCGTCCTTGAACAGCTTGCGCAGCGGTTCGATCAGCCGGAACTCCAGGTCCTCGGGGAGTCCGCCGACATTGTGGTGCGACTTGATGTTGGCGGTGCCGGTGCCGCCGCCGGACTCGACCACGTCGGGGTACAGGGTGCCCTGGACGAGGAACTCCACGGCCGGACCCTGGTCGGCGATGATCTCGGCCTGGGCCTGCTCGAAGACCCGGATGAACTCCCGGCCGATGATCTTCCGCTTCTCCTCGGGGTCGGAGACCCCCTTGAGCGCGGCCAGGAACCGCTCGCTGGCGTCCACGACCTTCAGCTGGACGCCGGTCGCGGCCACGAAGTCCTTCTCGACCTGCTCGGTCTCACCCTTGCGCATCAGCCCGTGGTCGACGTAGACGCAGGTGAGCTGGGAGCCGATGGCCTTCTGGACCAGGGCGGCGGCGACCGCGGAGTCCACACCGCCGGACAGCCCGCAGATGGCGCGCCGGTCGCCGACCTGGGCGCGGATCGCGGCGACCTGCTCCTCGATCACGTTGCCGGTGGTCCAGTCCGGGGTCAGGCCCGCGCCGCGGTAGAGGAAGTGCTCCAGTACCTGCTGCCCGTGGGTGGAGTGCATCACCTCGGGGTGGTACTGGACGCCGTACAGCTTCAGGTCGTCGTTCTCGAAGGCGGCGACCGGGACGACGTCCGTGGAGGCCGTGACCGTGAAACCCGCGGGGGCCGCGGAGCAGGCGTCGCCGTGCGACATCCACACGGCCTGTTCGGCCGGGGTGCCCTCGAAGAGGGTGGAGGACGGGCGGGAGACCGCCAGGTCGGTACGGCCGTACTCGCGGGCTCCGGTGTTGTCGACCGTGCCGCCGAGGGACTGCGCCATCAGCTGGAAGCCGTAGCACATGCCGAAGACGGGGACGCCCGCCTCGAACAGGGAGCGGTCGACGGTCGGGGCGCCGGGCTCGTACACCGACGAGGGGCCGCCGGAGAGGATGATCGCCGCCGGGTTCCTGGCGAGCATCTCCTCGACCGGCGTGGTGCTCGGCACGATCTCGCTGTAGACCCGCGCCTCGCGGACGCGACGGGCGATGAGCTGGGCGTACTGCGCGCCGAAGTCGACGACCAGGACGGTGTCGGGGGCGGCGCTGGCAGCGTGGGTCGCTGATGACACGGGGTGCCTTCCGGCGGTGGGGCGGGGTCTTGTGCTTCCTGATTCTACCGAGAGGACGGTGCGGGACGTCCCGCCCTGCACCCCGTCGGCAACCAGCCCTCACCCCGCCCCCCGGCGGGCGCCCGGCGGGGGGCGACGTCGTCTCACCATGCGAACCGGCTTGGACGCCGTCGGCCCCCACGGCATACTGACCCCATGCTCACGCACCAGACCTTCGTCTTTACCTATGGCGACCGGCCCGCCGGCTGCCATGGTCGTGCTGCTTGAGCAACTGACAAGCGACTTCCCAGGCGCCCCGGGCCGATACGGTCCGGGGCGCCTGGCGTTTCACGGACCGTGTCGCTCCGGGGCAGCCACCGCCCACCACGAGGAGCCCCCGACATGACCGCCACCACCGCCCCCGCTTCCGCCGCCGAGCGGACCGGCGCCCGCACCACCGAGGCCGCCGGCGTGATCACCGGCGCCCGGGAACGCATCGATGCCCTCGACGACCGCATCATCGGTCTGATCCAGGAGCGGATGGCCGTCTCCGCGGTGATCCAGGAGGCCCGGATCACCTCCGGCGGCCGGCGCGTGAACCTCTCCCGGGAGATGGAGGTCCTCGACCACTACCGTGAGGCGCTGGGCAAGCCCGGCACCGCGCTGGCCATGACGCTGCTCGAACTGTGCCGCGGTCGCATCTGAGTTCGGAAGCCCTCTCACCCGTACGGCGCGTGACCGGCCGCCGGACCGCGTCGTTGGTCCGGTTGTCCGTGCCAGCCAGGGGCGGGCCCGAAAGAACCACGCGTGGCTCGCTGGGGCGATGAGACGTACGGATCGTGCTGTGCGTCGTGGGACCTCGCTCCAGGGAAGTGACCGGACGGCAGGGGACAGCAGCCCGGTCACCAAGAGAACGGTCGGCTCCGGGGACGCCCGGGGCCGACCGGCGGAACACCCCCGAGTCCGGGTCGAACGGGTTGCGGAGGCCACTCCCGTCCAGCACGATGCGAAGACCTGGCCGAAGACCGAGCCAGCGGCGCTACCCCCCGGCGCCGCTCCCCAGGCACCGGTGCTGCCCTGACGCCGGTGCTGACTGGAGAAGGGCCCCGCGGAGACGTCCCGCGGGGCCCTTCGTCATGTCCAGGTGGCCATGTCCGAATAGCCGTGAGTCATGGCCGAAACTCAGTGATGCAGAACACATAAATTTTCCGTCAGATCAGAACAACCTTTCACAGGCTTCACTGATCAAACCTCCTGAATCAAGGGCCCCACCCGCGGCCCCACCCGCGGAACAGCCCACTTAGCGCGTGCTGCGACAGCGCAGCACTCAGGACTTCTTGAGGTCTTCATGAAGCTTCGCCGCGCCATGGCCGTCGCTGCCGCGACGGCCGTTCTCGCGCCGCTCGCCCTGCTCTCGGCACCGGCAGCGTTCGCGACGGGCGACGACACGTCTCCCTCCCCCAGCGTCACCGCGACGGAGGGCGCCGAATCGGGCGACTCCTCCGCCGAGGACACCGACGGCGCCGCCGCGTCCACGTCGGCCGCCGCCTCCGAGTCCACGGAGGAGCAGGACCCGTCCGCCGAGGAGGCCGAGTCCGACAAGGACACGGAGGACGGCGACACCACCGGTGACAACACCGGCGACACCGACGGCGACAAGAAGGACGACGAGGACGAGACCGGCGACGCGTCGCCGTCGGTCACCTCCTCGCCGACCGAGTCCGCCGGCACCGACGAGCCGGAGTGGGACCCGTACCAGGACTGCGAGAGCTACGACTGGGACGAGAAGCTCACCGCCACGATCGAAGGCCTGCCGAACAAGATCGTCGCGGGCTCGGGCTGGCACAACTTCCAGTACGTGGTCGAGAACGCCTCGGACAAGGACCTGAAGGACGTCTGGGTCGAGGCGTACACCGAGTACGAGGAGGCCACCGAGGCCTCGCTCGCCGTCGAGCTGGCCGAGATCCAGGTCAAGGAGGACGGCAGGTGGACCTCCGGCTTCCAGCAGTCGCTGGAGTTCGAGGACGGTGAGTCACTCGACTTCCCCGGCTCCTTCGTCGCCCTCGTCGAGAGCCTGGAGAAGGACACCGCCGTGACGTTCGACCTGCGCGTGCGGGTCGACGCCTCGGCCCCCGCCGGCGCCGCCTTCGCGATGACCGACGCCGTGTACGCGAGTGACGCCGCGGGCGCCCAGTGCTACGGCAACGGCGACTACTACGACATCACCGTGCTCGCCGCCGGCAGCGAGAAGCCGGGTGACGTCGATGACGCGAAGCCGAACGGCAAGAAGCCCGAGGAGCCCGGCAGCAGCGGTGTGAAGCCGCAGGGCGAGGTCAAGCAGATCACCGGCAGCCTCGCCGAGACCGGTTCCAGCTCCGCGCTGCCCGTGATCGGGCTCGTCGGCGGGTTCGCCGTCGTCGCGGGTGCGGGTGCGCTCTTCGCGGTCAAGCGGCGCAAGGCCGGTGCGCACGCGTGACCCCGTGAGGCCGTGAGGCCTTGAGGCCTTGAGGCCTTGAACGGAGAGAAGGACCTGCGCTCGGAGGGGGGCGCAGGTCCTTCTTTCTTACCTCACCCCTCTGTTCCTACTTCTTCGGCGGTACCGCCGGCACCCCCAGCAGCGGCAGCCGCAGCGCGCCGAACGCGTCCGCCGGGACCGCCGGCGCGCCGGGCTCGACGGGGCCGATCCGCTGGTACGCCTCCCCCTGCCGCGGGCGCGGGTCGGTCTCGCCCCTGTTCGGCCAGTACGACATGGCGCGCTCGGCCTGGGCCGTGATGGTCAGCGACGGGTTGACGCCCAGGTTGGCCGAGACCGCGGCGCCGTCGACGACGGAGATGCCGGGGTGGCCGTAGACCCGGTGGTACGGGTCGATGACTCCGGAGTCGCGGTCGGCGCCGATCGGGCAGCCGCCCAGGAAGTGGGCGGTGAGCGGGGTGCCCATCAGCTCTCCCACGTTGGACCCGGCGAAACCGTTGATCTCGGCGGCGAGGGCCGAGGCACCCTCCGTCGCCGCCCTGATCTGCTTGGGGTTGGGCGAGCCGTGACCCTGGCGGGCGGTGAGCAGGCCCTTGCCGACGCCGGACGGTTTCAGATACGTCGTCAGGGAGTTGTCCAGCGACTGCATCACCAGGCCGATGATGGTCCGCTCCGACCAGCGCCGGTTGGACAGGGAGCGCAGCACCAGCCACGGGTGCCTCGCCGCATGCGCCAGGAAGCCCAGGACGCGGGAGGCGCCGGAGGCGGTGTCGCCCGCGTAGGGCACCTGGAGGACGGACAGGCCGCCCATCGAGTTGGAGCCCTTGCCGTAGCGGACCGGTTCGATGTGGGTGTCGGCGTCGGGGTGGATCGAGGACGTGATGGCGACGCCGCGGGTGAAGTCGGCCCGGGGTTCGCCCGTGGCCCGGCGGTAGCGCCGGTCGTCGGTCTGGGCGCCGACCAGGGCCTCGGAGTTGGTGCGGGTCAGCTCGCCGAGCCGGTCGGACAGGTACGGGAGCCGGCCGCTCGCCTTCATGCGGTGCAGCAGGGTCTGGGTGCCGTAGGTGCCGGCGGCCAGCACGATCCGGCGGGCGGTGAAGGTGTGGCCCCGGCCCTTCCGCTTCCGGTCGGTGGGCAGGGTGGCGACCGCGTAGCCGCCGCGCGAGTCGTCCGTGACGGAGACGACCGTCGTCATGGGGTGCACCACCGCGCCCGCCTTCTCGGCGAGGTAGAGGTAGTTCTCGTTGAGGGTGTTCTTCGCGCCGAGGCGGCAGCCGGTCATACAGGCGCCGCACTCGGTGCAGGCCTGCCGCTCCGGCCCCGCGCCGCCGAAGTAGGGGTCCGCGGCCTTCTCCCCCGGCCTGGCCTTCGCCTTGCCGTCGGCGTCCTCGCCGTCGCCGAAGAAGACGCCGACCGGGGCCATGTGGAAGGTGTCGCCGCAGCCCATCCGCTCGGCCGCTGCCTTCAGATGCACGTCGGAGGGGGTGGTCGTGGGGTTGAGGCGGACCCCGAGCATGCGCCGCGCCTGGTCGTAGTACGGCTTCAGCTCCTCCTGCCAGTCGGTGATGTCCCGCCACTGCGGGTCCTCGAAGAAGGGTTTCGGCGGTTCGTAGAGGGTGTTGGCGTAGTTGAGCGAGCCGCCGCCCACCCCGGCGCCCGCCAGGACCATGACGTTGCCGAGCAGGTGGATGCGCTGCAGGCCGAACATGCCGAGCTTCGGAGCCCAGAGGTAGTTCTTCAGGTCCCAGGAGTTCTTCGGCAGCGACTCACGGGTGAAGCGGCGGCCCGCCTCCAGGACGCCGACGCGGTATCCCTTCTCCGTCAGGCGGAGGGCGGACACGGAGCCGCCGAATCCGGACCCCACGACGATGACGTCGTAGTCGTACCCGTTCTCGTCCCGGGTCTGGACGGACTTCTCCTGCGACACGTGCTCTCCTCGTCGAGAACGGGGGCGGACCGGGGGTGACTAGCGGAAGCGGAACGCCTTCATCAGGCGCAGGCTGCGGCTCATGAGACGGGCGTACGCCTCGTCGTCCATGCCCAGCGACGGGGCCATCGGCAGCAGCCGCTGGTGGGCGACGGTCTGCGCCTCGGTGTACTTGAGGATGCCCTCGGAGCCGTGCCGACGGCCGAGACCGGAGTCCTTCATGCCGCCCATCGGCGACTGGACGCTGCCGTAGGCGGGCGCGTAGCCCTCGTTGATGTTGACGGTGCCGGTGCGCAGCCGGGCGGCGACGTCCCGGCCGCGGCGGGCGTCCTTGGTCCACACTGCCGAGTTCAGGCCGTACGGCGTGGAGTTGGCGCGTTCCACGGCCTCGTCCTCGTCGGTGAATCGGTAGACGGAGACGACCGGGCCGAAGGTCTCCTCGGCGCACAGGGTCATGGCGTCCGTGACACCGTCGAGGATGGTCGGCTCGTAGAAGTAGGGGCCGATGTCGGGGCGGGCCACCCCGCCGGCGACCACCTTCGCGCCGCCCGCGACGGCGTCGGCGACATGGCGCTCGACGGTCTCCAGCTGCCGCTCGCCCACCAGGGAGCCCATGTCGGCGCCGTAGGCGAGGGAGGTGCCCAGCCGCATCGCGCGGGTGCGGGCGGCGAACCGGTCCAGGAAGGCGTCGGCGACGGACTCGTGGACGTAGAGCCGCTCGATGGAGATGCACAGCTGTCCGGCGGAGGAGAAGCAGGCGCGCACGGCACCGGCCGCCGCCTTGTCGACGTCGGCGTCCTCCAGCACCAGCATGGCGTTCTTGCCGCCGAGTTCGAGGGAGACGCCGACCAGGCGGGCGGCGGCGCCCCGGGCGACCTCGCGGCCGGTGCGGGTGGAGCCGGTGAACGAGACGTAGTCGGCGTGGCGGACCACCTCGGGGCCGACGACCGGGCCGTCGCCGAGGACGACCTGGAAGACGTCGGCGGGCAGGCCTGCCTCGACGAGCAGGTCGCGGGCCCACAGGGCGGTGAGGCAGGTCTCGGTGTCGGGCTTCATCACGACCGCGTTGCCCGCGGCGAACGCCGGGAGCGCGTCACCGACGGACAGCTCCAGCGGGTAGTTCCACGGGGCGATCTGGCCGACCACACCGCGCGGGTGGCGCAGCTCGGTGACCTTCGTCAGTGCCGGTACGGCGCCGGCGTGCCGCTTGGGCCGCAGATACGCGGCGGCGCGGCGGCCGTAGTGCCGGGCGGCGACGGCTACGGCCTGCACCTCCTCGTGGGCGTGCAGCCGGGCCTTGCCGGTCTCCAGCTGGATGAGGTCGAGCACCTCGGCCTGGCGCTCCAGCACCAGGTCGTGGAAGCGCAGCAGGACGGCCGCGCGCTGCCGTACCGGGGTGCGGGCCCACACGGGCTGGGCGGTGCGGGCCAGTGCGAAGGCCCTGGCCACGTCCTCGGGCGTGGACTCGGGGAGGTCGGCCAGCTTCCCGCCGGTGAACGGGGTGTGGTTGGCGGTGCGTCCGGAGCCGACGACGCCCTTGGTGAGCTGGGCGACCAGCTCGGGGGTGACCACGTCGGCGGCGGTGCGGGCGCCCGCCGGGGCGGGGGCGAGAGGGTTGGTGCCGGGCTGTGCCGTGCCGGGCTGTGCCGTGCCGGTCTCTTCCGTACCCGTCGTTTCCGGGGCCTGCGCGTCCGTCATGAGCGGCAGGGTATGCCGCGGCGAACGCTTTGTGTACCCGTCGGTAATAGGCATTCACCGACTGCTCACACACCGCCAGCGATCGCTGGCAGTAAACCCCCTGATCAGCGCCTTGTACGGGCGGTGGCGGAACGACGCGGATTCTGCGCGCCGCTCTCCTCAGAGCTTGCCGACCTCCCAGTTGGCGATCGCGGTCCGGGCGATCTCCCGGCCCTCGTCGGCGAAGTAGCCCTTGCCCGGGTAGTCGACGTAGATCCGGTACATGTCACCGGCGGTCGACCGGTAGTAGACGATCCGGAACTCCCGCACCCGCGGTTCCTGCGAGTCCGTCGTGGTGTAGACGATGGTGTTCTCGGCCGCCTTGTTACCCCGGTACGTGGACGCCTTGGGCTCCCCCTGCGGGGCGGGTTCGTCGGCGAAGCCCCAGGAGTACTCGCCGTCCCGGAGCATCTCCCAGTCCGCGAACGCCTGGCCCGCCGCGGTGTCGGGGAGCTTCCCGGTGCCGTCCTCGTCGGTCTCGGGGTCGCGGTCCACATGGATCTTCACCAGGCCGCTGGGGTCGGCGAACGTCGCGTTGGTGCCGTCCCACTCGTCCCCGGGCTCCAGCTTCACGAAGCTGTCCGGGATGCCCACGCTGACCCCGGCCCTGGCCCCGAGGTCCTGCTTCTTCCAGCCCTCGGGCAGCGGCCCCGCGAACGGGTCCGCGATCACCAGGTACGCGGCCACCGCGGCGGCCGTCACCGCGGCGCCGGCGCCCAGCCACGCCCTACGCCCGAACCGCCGGCGGCGACCGCCGCCCGGCACCGCCGCCGACGGGACGGCCTGGGTGGGCTGCGGAGCCGGCGGACGGGCGGCGGCGTCCAGCAGGGCCCGCACCCGGGCGGCGTCCGGGCGGCGCGCGGGGTCCTTGTCGAGCAGTCCGGTGACGACATCGGCCAGCGGTCCCTGCGCGGAGGCGGGCGCGGCGGGCACGGCGTTCAGGACCGACTGGAGCGTGGCCGGCGTGTTGCTGCGGCGGAACGGCGAGACGCCCTCCGTCGCCGCGTACAGCACGACGCCGAGCGACCACAGGTCGCTCGCGGGGCCGGGGCGCTGCCCCAGCACCCGCTCCGGGGCGATGTACTCGGGCGAACCGACGAAGCCGCCGGTGTCGGTCAGGTTGGTCTCGCCCTCGATCTGGGCGATGCCGAAGTCGGTGAGGACGACCCGGTCGTGCCGGCCGAGCAGGACGTTGTCCGGCTTGACGTCTCGGTGCAGGATCCCCGCGGCGTGCGCGGCCTCCAGTGCGCCGAGCACCTCCAGGCCGATCCGGGCGGCCTCGCGGACGCTCAGGGTGCCCTCCTGGAGCACATCGCCGAGCGAACGTCCCTGCACCAGCTCCATCACGATCCACGGCCGGCCGTCGACGACCGCGACGTCGTGCACGCTGACCACCGCCGGGTGGTCGAGCCGGGCCGCGGCCCGCGCCTCACGGCGCATCCGCTCGAAGGCGTTGTCCCGTTCCCGCTCGGGAAGGTGGTCCGGGACCCGGGGCTCCTTGACGGCGACCTCGCGGTCCACCGTCTCGTCCTTGGCACGCCACACCGTGCCCATGCCGCCGTGTCCGAGCTTGCCGAGCAGCCGGTAGCGGCCGGCGACCAACCGCCCGGCGCCGGGATCCGGCACGGAGGAAGCGACGGGCGCGGCGGGCGCCGCGGGCGTGGTGGGCGCAGGCGGCGCGGACGACGGAGAGGTCGGCTGTTGCGGCAGTTGCGACTGCTGATGCGGTTGGGCGGCAGGCTGCTGCGGGCCCGGCACGACCTGGGTGGGCACCGGGTACGGGTGTCCCGGCTGCTCCACGGCGGCGTGCGGGTTCGGCGCCTGCAGACCGAAACTCGTCGGCTCGTCAGCCCCTTGTCGGGCTCCCCCGTTGCTGCTCATGGAGTTATCCATATCGTGCCGGGCGTGCCCGGATCCACCGGGGGCCGGTTCCGGTCACAGACCCGTGACCCGCACCGCCCGCATACCTCCCGTTCGGGACGTCGGATCAGGGGGACGGAGTCGGGGACGACGGCGAGGAGAAGGCCGACGACGGCGAGGGCGAGGGCGAACGCTGCGACGGCGGCGTGCCGGGCGCCGAACTCGTCGGCGCGCCGCCCCCGCCTCCGTCCCCGTCGGGGCCGTCCGCCAGCAGCACGGCCGTGCCGATGCCCGCGCCCGCCGTCGCCGCGGCCAGCAGCACCGCGACCAGCCGGCCCCGTCTGCCGTGCCGCGGCTGGTCGCCGGCGGCGGGTGAGGGCGTCGGCGCCGGCGTACGTCCGGTGGCCAGAAACGCGCGCAGCATCCGCTCCGCCCCGGCCGCGTCCAGCCGCCGCCGCGGGTCGCGTTCGAGCAGACCGCGGACGACCGGCAGCAGCGGCCCCGCCTGTGCGGGCGGCCGGACCGCCTCGTCGACGACGGCGCGCACGATGCCGCCCAGCGAGTCGCGGCGGAACGGCGACTCGCCGCTGAGAGCGGCGCACAGCAGCGCGCCCAGCGACCACAGGTCGGACTCCGGCCCGGTGCCGGTGCCGGACATCCGCTCGGGCGCGGTGTACTCGGGCGAGCCGACGAAGGAACCCGTCTCGGTGAGCGTGCTGGCGCCCTCGACCTGGGCGACGCCGAAGTCGGTGAGGACGGCCCGCCCGTCCTCGGCGACCAGCACGTTGGACGGCTTCACGTCACGGTGCAGGACGCCGGCCGCGTGCGCCGTGCGCAGGGCACCGAGCAGGGCCAGGCCGATCCGGGCGGCCTCGGCGGCGTCCACCGGCCCGTGCGCGGCGATCCGGTCGGCGAGCGAACCGCCGTCGATCAGCTCCATGACGATGTACGGGCGTCCGTCGTCCTCGACGACGTCATGGACGACGATGATGTGCGGGTGGCTCAGCCGGGCGACCGCGCGGGCCTCGCGCAGGGTGCGTTCACGGCGCTGCCGGGCCTCGGCCGCGGCGCGCAACTCGACGCGGGGCAGCAGGGGTTCGTCGAGGGGGAGCGCCTTGACGGCGACCCGGCGGCCGAGCAGTTCGTCGGTGGCCCGCCAGACGACGCCCATGCCGCCGCTGCCGAGCCGCTCCCCGAGCCGGTAACGGCCCGCGATGACACGCCCGCCCTCCCCCTCGGTCACCATGCGCCCATCATGCCCCACCGGACGGAACGGCTCCGGGGCCCGCGCACCCGGGTGGCCGACAACCGACGCGTCCGCGCAGGGCTCGCGTGCTCAGGCGCGCTTCTCCTGCCAGCCCTGCAGCACCGCCTTGAACTGCGCCCGGGCGGTGGGCCAGTCCGGTGCGGGCGAGGACAGGTAGAGGGCGTACTCGACCCCGTCGCGGGACATGTACGTCTCCTCGACGGCCCGGCGCGGGCCGGGGAAGGGGGTGTCCTTGGCCAGGGCGGTCCAGGTGTACTCCCAGCGGGCGCTGCTGCGGTCCCGGTAGTTGCCGCGCTCCAGGGCGATCCGGCGGTAGTCGACCAGGCGCTGGAGCTGGGCCTCCAGGTCGAGTTGGTGGGCGTAGGGGTCGTGGAAGTCGGGCGAGGCGTCGACGGCTATGCGCAGGAAGTGCTCGCCGCCGTCGGGGCTGTAGTCGATCTGCGTGAGGTCGCCGTCGGCGCTGAAGACCGTGCGCTTCCAGTCCGCGGGCAGGTAGAGGCTGAAACCCAGCGGGTCGTCCCGGCGCTCCCAGGAGGCCGGAATGGCGCCTCCGGGTCCCCGGGCCGCCGTCGTCCCGTCCGTGGCCGTCGGCCCCGGTGAGGCGCCGCTCTCCGCCCGCAGGCCCTGGCCCCACTTCTGCAGTACCACGGCGGTGCCCGCGCCGACCAGCGCGGCGACCACCACGACCAGGGCTGCCGTGCGCAGCCGGCGGCGCCGGGCCCGGGCGGGTGCGGCGGCGGGCGGCGCCGGTGCCGGTGCCGGTGCCGGTGCCGGTGCCGTGGACCCTCCGCCCGCCGGAGCGGTCCCCGGCGCATAGGGCGTCGTACCCGAGGCGCCGGTCCCGGAGTGTCCGGGATATCCGGGGTACCCGGCGTCCCCGCGCCCGCGGTCGCCGCTCTCGGCCCGCGTCGGCACATACGCCTGGGCCGCGTCGGGCCGCCGCCCCTCCGCCGCCTCCGCAAGCATCTGCTCGGCCTGGGCCGCGGTGGGCCGGGTGGCCGGATCCTTGCGCAGCAGAGCGCTGATGACCGGGCCGAGGGGACCGGCGTGGTGCGGTTCGTCGGCGTCCTCCTCCACCACGGCCTGCATGGTGGACAGCGGTGAGGTGCGCCGGAACGGCGACCTGCCCTCCACCGCGGTGTAGAGCGTCGCGCCCAGCGCCCACAGGTCCGAGGCAGGTCCTGGGTCGTGGCCGCGGACCCGCTCGGGCGCGAGGTAGTCGACGGAGCCGACCACCTCTCCGGTGCGGGTGATGGTGGTGTCGCCCTCGATCTGCGCGATGCCGAAGTCGGTGAGCATGACGCGTCCGTCGCGGCCGAGCAGGACGTTGCCGGGCTTGATGTCGCGGTGCAGCACGCCGGCGGAGTGCGCGGCGCGCAGGGCGCGCAGCACCCAGAGGCCGACCCGCGCGGCCTCCCGGGGCTCGACACGGCCGCCGTCGGTGACCGCGTCGGCGAGCGAGCGGCCCTCCACCAGCTCCATCACGATCCATGGCCGGCCGTCGTGTTCGAGCACGTCGTGGACGGTGACGACGGCCGAGTGGTTGATCCGCGCCGCCGCCCGCGCCTCGCCCCGGGTCCGGGCGAGCAGGATGGCCCGGTCGCTCTCGGAGACGTAGAGGGCGGCGGTCAGCTCCTTGACGGCGACGGAGCGGTGCAGCACCTCGTCGTGGGCCCGCCACACCCGGCCCATGCCCCCGCTGCCGATGGTGTCGCCGAGCCGGTAGCGGCCCGCGAGAAGCCGGCCCTGCATCTGATTCACGTTGCCCCGCAATGTTCTTGACAGGATCAGCGTAGGGACCGGTCCCCGCGCAGGGAATGGGCGGGGGGCCTTCCGGACCGGGGTGTGACAGTTGTCGCTTCACCGGGTGCGAGGCAACCCACGGGCCCCTGCGGCCGTCCGGGGCCGACCGATGGTCAGCCGGTGTACCGGTAGGTGGCGGACGCCTGCTCGAACAGCCGTGTGACCTCGTCCCGTTCCGCCTCGGGGCCGCGTACCTGGACGACGTGGTAGTGGCCGTCGATCAGCATCGCCACATTGCGCACGTACAGCTCGCCGCCGTCGCCACCGGTCCAGGTGAACTGCCCCTCGGCCATGGTGCGTCCGCCCACCTCGATCGTTTTCAGCCCGGTGGAGGTGGCCCAGCTGGAGTCGCGGTACGGCTGCAACTCGGGCTCCCGCTCCCGCTGGTAGGCCATCGGGTCGCTGCCGAACTCGGATGCGCTGTCCCGGCCGGGCACGACGAGCAGCTCGAAGTCGCCGTCGGCGAAGACGACCTGGCCGCGGCCGTTGACCGGGGTGCGGTCCCAGCCCTCGGCGACCGCCAGGCGGAAGCCCTCGGGATCCGTGCGCAGCGTGAAGCCGTCGGCGGCGTCCGGTCCGGTGGTCTGGGTCTCGGCGGTGCCCGAGGAGCGTGACGGACTCGGATCGTCGGCCGGGGCGGGCTCGTCGCCGGGCCCGGGCTCGGCGCCGCCGTCCGGGGACTCGGCGGGCGGTGGCGCCCGGCTCGCCTCGGCCGCGGCGCCGGTGCGGCCCGCGGCGCCGGCTCCGCCGGTGTCGGCCTTCGGCATGAAGAGCAGGGCGTAGGCGACGACCCCGGCGACGGCGAGCAGTATCAGCAGGAGCAGGATCCGGCCGAGGCTGCGCGGGGACCGCTCCTCCCGGCGGGCCCGCTTGTGCCGCCCGTGCTGCGCCGGCAGCCCGGCCCGCCGCCGGCGCACCAGCTCGCCCCGGCGGCGTACGACGGGGAGCCGGCCGGCGTCGGCGGGCGGGGCGGAGACGACGTGCAGACCGGCGTCGGGTTCGGGCGCGGAGCGCACCAGGGAGCGCAGCCAGCCGCGCAGCTCCTCGACGTCGAGCCGCTCCGTGGGGTCCTGGCGCAGCAGCGACTCCACGACCGGGCGGAGCGGTCCGCACTCCTCGGCGAAGGCGGGCGGCTCCGCGCACACCATCTGCACCAGTTCGGCGGTCGACTCCTCGGGGTACGGGGCGTGCCCCTGCACGGCGCGGAAGAGCAGTGCGCCCAGCGCCCAGAGGTCGGTGGCGGGGCCGACGGGGGGTGCCAGCTGCCAGTTCTCGTGCACCGGTCCGGCCTGCTCCGGCGCCCAGCGCTCGGTCACCGGCCCGACGACGGCCATCCGCGCCTGCCGGGCGCGCTCGGCGGCCAACGGGGTGGCGGGGCCGCGCGGCGCCGGTGCCGCGACCGCGGGCTCGTCCCAGCCGGCCGGCCGCGGGGCGGCGGGGGAGGCCGGGGGCGGCGGCTGCGGGCGGCGGGCTGCGGGCAGGGCGGGGTTTCCGGTGGTCCGGGGGGCCGCTCCGTGCCAAGGGGCGCCGCCGGTGCCGTAGGGATCGGCGATCCGGCCGGGCGCGGGGTAGGGCTGCGGTCCGGTGTCGCCGTCCTGCTCCGGGGCGGGGCGGGCGCCGGGCAGGGCCGCCCGGCCGTACTGCGCCTCCTGGACCCGGGCGGCGGCGCGGGTCCCCGCGCGGTAGGCGGCGATGGCTCCGGCCCGCGCCGCCCGGATGTCGTCACGGCTGCCGAGCGGACGGGCCGCGTGCCCTCCGCCGGTCCCGTCGCGCCCCGCGGGCGACAGCTCCCCGGCCGCGCGCGCCCGGATGGCGTCCCGCCGGGCCGCGTCGGGATCTCCGGCCCCCACGGCTCCGTCGGCTCCCGCCCCGGAGGCGCGGGTCCCGGCCGGCCCATCGGCACCACGCGGCCCGACGCCCGTGCCGCCGTCCGCCCCGCCGCCCCGACCGGGCCCGCCGGCGTTCCCGGCAGCACCCGGACCGACCGGCCCCGCGCCTCCGGACGGGCTGCCCCCGGGTCCGCGGCCCCCGGCGCCAGGCCCGGTTCCCGGGCCGTCGGCACCGGCCTGCCGGAGGCCCTCCGGGTCCGCTCCCGGTACCGGGTCGTACCCGCACAGGGCCTCCTCCGCCGCGCCGACCGCCAGGCCGGTCAGCATCACCCGGCCGTCGTCGCAGACCAGCACGGTGCGGGCGGTGATGTTCCGGTGCACCCAGCCGTGGCCGTGCAGCACCCGCAGCGCCATGAGGACGTCGGCGGCGACCTCGGCCGCCCGGTACGCGGTGAGCGGCTGCTCGGCGAGCAGGGCGGCGAGCGGGCGCGCGGGCACCAGCTCGCTGACGACCCACAGGGAACCGCCCTCGGCGAACACGTCGAAGACCTGGTCGAGCCGCGGATGGTCGGGGACGCCCGCCGCGGCCTGCGCGGCCTCGACGGCACGCCGGACGACCGGGTCGACGGAGCGACGGGTTCCGCCGGAACGTGCCGCGGCCGACGATCGCTGCAGGGGACGCCGCGGGCCGTCGTCCCGGGCCGTGAACCCCTCGGGCAGTCCCTCCGCGTCGAGCACCTCGGCCTCGACCACCTCCGGCAACGGGACCTGCCGGACCAGCACTTCCTGCCCGCTGTAGGTGTCGAAGGCGCGGGTCTCGGTGAGTTCGTACGCGTCGGACGGAGGCAGCGGCAGGCGGTAGCGGTCGGCCAGGACCCGTCCGGCGTAGTCGTCCACGTTGCCTCCCCCGGCAGCCCGGTCGGTCAATTCCGTGCGCGCCGCGGCTTGTTCCGGCTGCGTACGGTCCGCAAGCACTCACGATACGTGCCGAAGGGCACCGGGATCACGGCTTCGGCTGGAACGTCTCGGTCAGCGTCCGCCAGGTGCCCCGGCGCCGGTCGCCGTCCCAGTCGTCGGCCTTCGCGGTGTACATGAGCGCGTACCCGAGCCGGTCGCCGACCACGAACCCCCGGTCGACGGTCCGGTACCGGGTGCCGCCGTCCACGTAGGTGAACTCCCAGTCGGCCGCGTTCCAGCCGCGGAAGTCCACCTTCTCTATGCGGATCTTCTGGTACTGGGCGCGCGCCATGGACCGCTCCTGGTTGCGCCAGTCGGCGACCGGGTCGTCCTTCGGCGCGGAGGTCCAGGCGATGAGCAGCTTCTGCCCGTCCGGCCCGGTGAACCGGTCGCCCGCGGCTCCGGTGGACCGGTACGTCCAGCCCGCGGGCAGTCCGATCGTGTACCCCTGGTCGCCCCGGTGGGTGGCGGCCGCGCCCGCGGCGTCGGAGTCCCCGGCCTCCTTGCCGTCCCCGGTGCCCGCGGCGTCCGCGCCGTCCTCGGAGTCCTTCGCCGAGTCGCCGGAGTCCGCCCCGGCGCCCGCGGAGGAGTCCGCGGCGGCGCCCGACGAGGTCCCCGCGGACTCTCCCCCGGAGCCGTCCGTGCGGGTGCCGCCGGTGTCGTCCCGCTTGGTGTCGCCGCTCGGCGGGGCGCCGGCGGCCGACCGGTCGCCGCTCCCGGCGCCCTTCGCACCCCCGCCGTCGCCGTCGCCGCCGAGCGCGAGGGCCAGCACCGTGCCGAGCACGGCGAGCACCACGACGACCGCGATGATCACCAGGGTGCGCCGGGGCACGACGTCGGTGATCGACGCCTTCGGCACGGGCCGGGGCGGCAGATCCGGGGGCGGCATCACGGGCCACCCGGAACTGCGCCCGCCCGCCTGCGCGTTCCCCGCCCCCGCGGCCGTCACCGCCGTGGCGCCCGCACCGGCCGCGGCGCGGTCCCCGCCCGTACCCGCCCTGCCGCCGGCTGCCCGGCCGGCACCGGACGGGCCGTCGGACGGGCCGTCGGACGGGGTTCGGGACGCGGCCGCGCTCCCGGCCCCCGCCGCCGACACGGCGGCCTTCCGCACCGAGCGCAGCGCGCCGCGCAGCCGTTCGCCGGCCTCCTCGGACCGCCTGCTCCCGGCGCCCGGATCCGCGCCCCGGCCGGGCCGCCCGTCGGTCTGCGCCGGCAGCGGTACGACCTTCGTCGCGTCGGCCGGCTCCGCCGCGCCGGGGTCGCCGGCGGGGGCATGCACCACCTTGGTGAGCAGCGCACGGGCGCCCGCGTCGTCGAGCCGCTCGGCGGGGTCCTTGGTGAGCAGTCCGTGGATGACGTCCCGCAGCGGGCCGGCGTTCTTCGGCTCCTCCAGCGGCTCGGTCATCACCGCGGTGAGCGTCGCTATGGCCGAGCCCTTGTCGTAGGGCGGGGTGCCCTCCACCGCCGCGTACAGCAGTCCGCCGAGGGACCACAGATCGGCCGCCGGTCCGGGCTTGTGGCCACGGGCGCGCTCCGGGGCGATGTAGGAGGGCGCGCCGACGAGCATGCCGGTGGAGGTGATGGACGGGTCGCCCTCGACCTGTGCGATGCCGAAGTCGGTGAGCACGACGCGGCCGTCCTCGGCGATCAGCACGTTGGACGGCTTCACATCGCGGTGCAGGATGCCCTGGCGGTGCGCGGAGCGCAGCACGTCCAGCACCGCCAGGCCGACCTCGGCGGCGCGCCGGGGCTCCAGCAGGCCGTCCTCCCGGATGGCCTCGGCGAGCGACTTGCCCTCCACGAGTTCCATCACGATCCACGGCCGGTCGTCCTCGTCGACCACGTCGTAGACCGTCACGGCGCTGTTGTTGCGGATCCGCGCGATCGCCTTGGCCTCGCGCAGGGTGCGCGTGATGAGGCGCCGCTTCTCCTCCTCGTCGATGTTCGACGGGAACCGCAGCTCCTTGACGGCGACCGTGCGGCCGAGGGTCTCGTCCTCGGCGCGCCACACCGTCCCCATGCCGCCGCGGCCGAGCACATCTCCCAGCCGGTACCGCCCGGCGAGGAGACGTGCGCTGTTGTCCTGACGGGATGTCCCCGCCCGCTCCGCCTCCGACATGCGTCCCCTCATGCAACCCGCCCTGACAGAGCCTTCATTGTCCCTCACCCGACAAGTGCGCGGCGCCCCGGGTGCCCGCGGTGGCGACGGAACCGGCCGCGGGCTGACCGGGTGTCATCGGGGCGCGCGCCGCGGGCTACAGCGGCACGATGTCCGGCGCGCCCAGCCGGGCTGCGTCGGCGGTCAGGTCGTCGGGCTGGCGCTGCGACTCGCGCTCTGCCTCGACCCGCTTCTTGTAGTGCTGCACCTCGCGTTCGGTGTGGTCCTTGTCCCAGCCCAGGACCGGTGCCATCAGTTCGGCGGCCTCGTGGGCGCTGAGCGTGCCCCGGTCGAAGGTCTCGATGGAGATGCGGGTGCGCCGGGTCAGTACGTCGTCCAGGTGGCGGGCGCCCTCGTGGGAGGCGGCGTACACGACCTCGGCGCGCAGGTAGTCGTCGGCGGCGTGCAGCGGTTCGCCGAGGGAGGGGTCGGCGGCGATCAGCTCCAGCACCTCCTCGGCGAGCGTCCCGTACCGGTTCAGCAGGTGCTCCACGCGCACGACGTGCAGTCCGGTCCGGGCGGCGACCCGGGCGCGCGCGTTCCACAGCGCCGGGTAGCCCTCGGCGCCCAGCAGCGGCACCTCCTCGGTGACGCAGTCGGCGACCCGCATGTCGAGGCCGTGCACCGCCTCGTCGACGGCGTCCTTGGCCATCACCCGGTACGTCGTGTACTTGCCGCCGGCGACCACGACCAGGCCCGGCACCGGGTGCGCGACGGTGTGCTCGCGGGACAGCTTGCTGGTGGCGTCGGACTCGCCGGCCAGCAGCGGGCGCAGCCCCGCGTACACGCCCTCGACGTCATCTCTGGTGAGCGGCACCGCCAGCACCGAGTTCACATGCTCGAGGAGGTAGTCGATGTCCGCGCTGGAGGCGGCCGGATGCGCCTTGTCGAGGTCCCAGCCGGTGTCCGTGGTGCCGATGATCCAGTGCCGGCCCCACGGGATGACGAAGAGCACGGACTTCTCGGTGCGCAGGATCAGCCCGGTGGAGGAGTGGATGCGGTCCTTGGGGACGACGAGATGGATGCCCTTGGAGGCGCGGACGTGGAACTGGCCGCGCTCCCCCACCATCGCCTGGGTGTCGTCGGTCCACACACCGGTGGCGTTGACGATCTGCTTGGCGCGGATCTCGTACTCCCCGCCGCCCTCGACGTCCTGCACCCGGGCACCGACGACCCGCTCGCCCTCGCGCAGGAATCCGGTGACACGGGCGCGGTTGGCGACCTGCGCCCCGTAGGCCGCCGAGGTGCGCACCAGGGTGGCCACGAAGCGGGCGTCGTCCATCTGCGCGTCGTAGTACTGGAGGGCGCCGACGAGGGCGTCCTTCCTCAGAGCGGGGGCGACGCGCAGCGCGTGACGGCGGCTCAGATGGCGGTGCACCGGCAGGCCCCTGCCGTGGCCGCGGGCCATGGACATGGCGTCGTAGAGCGCGACGCCCGAGCCCGCGTAGAGCCGCTCCCAGCCCTGGTGCTGCAGCGGGTACAGGAACGGGACCGGCTTCACCAGGTGCGGGGCGAGCCGCTCGAGGAGCAGGCCGCGCTCCTTCAGCGCCTCCCGGACCAGCGCGAAGTCGAGCATCTCCAGATAGCGCAGGCCGCCGTGGATCAGCTTGCTGGACCTGCTGGAGGTGCCCGACGCCCAGTCCCGCGCCTCGACCAGCCCCGTGGCCAGTCCTCGGGTGGCGGCGTCGAGGGCGGTGCCCGCGCCCACCACGCCGCCGCCGACGACCAGCAGGTCCAGCTCTCGCTCGGCCATGGCCGCGAGCGACTCGGCCCGCTGCTCGGGCCTCAGTGCCGCTGTCCTCACCGCTGCCTCCCGCTCGTCCGGCTCGTCCAGTCCATTCGCGTACCCCCCATGCCGAAATTCTGACCGTGTTGCCCGAATCCAGCCACCACGCACCCCCAACCTGTGGACAACCCCGGAGGACCGCCGGGCCAACACGCCCCGCCGCCGGGACCGGGCCGCCAACACTCACCGAAACTCGGCTGATCAATCCCGCAAATCGGTCATATTTACTCCTAGTCTGACGTTGTGCTCGCCCATCCTGTCCACAGGGCTTGCGCACCTGTCCCGCTTCGGCTACTGGGAAGGACGGCCCACGCCATGCCCGCAGATCTCGCCGTCATCGGACTCGGCCCGTACGGCCTGCCCCTGGCCCAGGCCGCCGTCGCCGCCGGCATCCCCACCCTCGGCTACCGCACCGGGCCCGAGGCCGGGCCGCTGACCCCCGCCGAAGTGCGCCGGATGCTCGCCACGGGCTTCCGGACCGCCGCAGGACCGGCCGAACTGGGCCGGGTGCGCACGGCCGTCATCTGCGCCCCAACCCCGCCGGGCCCGGACGGCGGCCTGGACCTCACCCAGGTGGAGGCCGCCGCCCGCACCCTCGCCGCGCACATGCGCCCGCACACCACGGTGATCCTGGAGTCGCCGGTGCAACCGGGCACCACGGAGGAGTTCCTCCGCCCGATCCTGGAGAAGGGCTCACGGCTCCGCGCCGGCCGGGACTTCCACCTCGCCTACGCCCCCAGCCGCGTCGACCCCGGCAACCGCGACTTCAGCCCGGCCAACACCCCGAAGGTGATCGGCGGTCTCACCCCCGCCTGCACCGAGTCGGCCGCCGCGTTCTACGGCCGGCTCACCGACAAGGTGGTCCGCGCCCGCGGCCCCCGCGAGGCGGAGACGGTGCAGCTCCTGGAGGCCAACTTCCGTCACGTCAACATCGCCCTCGTCAACGAGATGGCCGTGCTCTGCCACGACCTCGGCGTCGACCTGTGGGACGTCATCCGCTGCGCGGAGACCAAGCCGTTCGGCTTCCAGGCCTTCCGCCCCGGCCCCGGCGTCGGCGGCCACTCCGCCCCGCAGGACCTGACCGGCCACGCCCCGCGCAGCCTGCGCCTGGTGGAACTGGCCACGCAGGTCAACAGCCAGATGCCGCGCTACGTCGTCCAGCGCGCCGCCGCGCTCCTCAACGAGCACGGCAAGTCCGCGCGCGGCGCCCGCGTCCTCCTCCTCGGGGTCACCTACAAGGCCGACCTCGCCGACCGGCAGGCCACCCCGGCCCGGGAGATCGCCACCCGGCTGATGGAACTGGGCGCCTCGGTCAGCTACCACGACCCGCACATCCCGGCCTGGACCGTCCTGGACCGCCCGGTCCCCCGCGCCGACTCCCTCTACGAGGCCGCTGCCGACGCCGACCTGACGATCCTCCTCCAGCAGCACCGCACGTACGACCTCCAGGGCCTCTCGGTCAAGGCCCAGCTCCTGCTGGACACCCGGGGCGCCACGCCGACGGGGGCGGCGCACCGGTTGTGAGAAGGGGGCGCGCGGGGGCGGCGTGCCACAGGGTTGGTGGTGAGGGGACCGCCACGCCGGTACGGTAGGAAACAAGTGAAACCCACCGCAGGGGCACTGCGGCAGGCTCCGGGGAAGTGCTCGGAGTGTCCGCCCCCTGGTCTCTGAAGGGGTGGCCGCTCACTTCCCGCAGATCGACAAAACACACCTCCTCCGGAGCTTCACCATCCGCAGACGGAGTCGGTCCCAGCGGGTGAGCTTGCGGTGGCGGCCCATGGCGCGCCCCTTCCACGATGCCGCCGTCAGCCCGGTGGGCGGTCCGTCAGGAGATCGGGCCGCGCGCCCCCTGAGTGTCCCGGGCGCCCAGCGCGCTCACCAGCCCTCCGCCGGGCATGCGAAAGGGCCGGTCACCTCACCAGGTGACCGGCCCCGCAGGTGGCCCGGCTAGCGGCGGTGCTGGGAGTCCGCCACCGTGACCTCCACCCGCTGGAACTCCTTCAGCTCGCTGTACCCGGTCGTGGCCATGGCCCGACGCAGCGCACCGAAGAAGTTCATCGAGCCGTCCGGGGTGTGCGACGGGCCGGTGAGGATCTCCTCGATGGTGCCGACCGTGCCGAGGCCGACCTTCTGGCCGCGCGGCAGCTCCTCGTTGACGGCCTCCATGCCCCAGTGGTGGCCCCGGCCCGGTGCGTCGGTGGCGCGGGCCAGCGGCGAGCCCATCATCACCGAGTCGGCGCCGCAGGCGATCGCCTTGGGCAGGTCGCCGGACCAGCCGACGCCGCCGTCCGCGATCACGTGCACGTACCGGCCGCCGGACTCGTCCATGTAGTCCCGGCGGGCCGCGGCCACGTCGGCGACCGCCGTGGCCATCGGGACCTGGATGCCCAGCACATTGCGCGTGGTGTGCGCGGCACCGCCGCCGAAGCCGACCAGCACGCCCGCCGCGCCGGTGCGCATCAGGTGCAGGGCGGCGGTGTAGGTGGCGCAGCCGCCGACGATCACCGGGACGTCCAGTTCGTAGATGAACTGCTTCAGGTTCAGCGGCTCGTGCGAGGACGAGACGTGCTCCGCGGAGACCGTGGTGCCGCGGATGACGAAGATGTCGACGCCCGCGTCCACGACCGCCTTGGAGAACTGGGCGGTGCGCTGCGGGGAGAGCGCGGCGGCGGTGACCACACCGGAGTCGCGGACCTCCTTGATCCGCTGGCCGATCAGCTCCTCCTTGATCGGCGCGGCGTAGATCTCCTGGAGGCGGCGGGTGGCGTCCTCGGCGGGCAGCGCGGTGACCTCGTCGAGCAGCGGCTGCGGGTCCTCGTACCGCGTCCACAGGCCCTCGAGATTGAGCACGCCCAGGCCGCCCAGCTCGCCGATGCGGATCGCGGTGGCCGGGGAGACGACCGAGTCCATGGGGGCGGCGAGGAACGGCAGCTCGAAGCGGTAGGCGTCGATCTGCCAGGCGATGGAGACCTCCTTCGGGTCCCGGGTACGACGGCTGGGGACGACGGCGATGTCGTCGAAGGCGTACGCCCGGCGGCCGCGCTTGCCGCGCCCGATCTCGATCTCAGTCACGTCTGTGGCCTTTCCCTGATGCGTTGCAGCGCCTTCCAGTATCCCCGACGGGCACGGCAAGGGCGGCCCCGGCCGTGTGCGGGGCCGCCCTCGGGGATCCCGGCGGCTACTTCCGGCTGTAGTTCGGCGCCTCGACCGTCATCTGGATGTCGTGCGGGTGGCTCTCCTTGAGCCCGGCCGCGGTGATCCGCACGAAGCGGCCCTTCGACTCCATCTCCTGGACGGTGGCGGCACCCACATAGCCCATGGTCTGGCGCAGGCCGCCGACGAGCTGGTGCAGCACGTTGGCCAGCGGGCCGCGGTAGGGCACCTGGCCCTCGATGCCCTCGGGAACCAGCTTGTCGTCGGACGCCACCTCGGCCTGGAAGTAGCGGTCCTTGGAGTACGACCTGCCCTGGCCGCGGGACTGCATGGCGCCCAGCGAACCCATGCCGCGGTACGACTTGAACTGCTTGCCGTTGATGAACTGCAGCTCGCCGGGCGACTCCTCGCAGCCTGCGAGGAGGCTGCCCAGCATGACCGTGTCGGCGCCGGCGGCGAGCGCCTTGCCGATGTCGCCGGAGTACTGCAGACCGCCGTCGCCGATCAGCGGGACGCCTGCCGGGCGGGCGGCGAGGGACGCCTCGTAGATGGCGGTGACCTGCGGGACGCCGATCCCGGCGACGACACGGGTGGTGCAGATCGAGCCGGGTCCGACCCCGACCTTGATGCCGTCGACCCCGGCGTCGATCAGGGCCTGGGCGCCGTCACGGGTGGCGACGTTGCCGCCGATCACATCCACGCCGACGCTCGACTTGATCTTCGCCATCCAGCTCAGGGCGTTGCTGTTGTGGCCGTGCGAGGTGTCGACGACCAGGAAGTCCACCCCGGCCGCGGCCAGCGCCTGGGCGCGCTCCAGGGCCTCGGGGCTGGCACCGACGGCGGCACCGACCAGCAGCCGGCCCTCGGTGTCCTTCGCGGCGTGGGGGTACTGCTCGGCCTTGACGAAGTCCTTGACCGTGATGAGGCCCCTGAGGATGCCCGCGTCGTCGACCAGCGGCAGCTTCTCGATCTTGTGGCGGCGCAGCAGCTCCATGGCGTCCAGGCCGGAGATCCCGACCCTGCCGGTGACCAGCGGCATCGGGGTCATGACCTCGCGCACCTCGCGCGTGCGGTCGCTCTCGAAGGCCATGTCACGGTTGGTGACGATGCCGAGCAGCTTGCCCGCCGGGTCGGTGACCGGGACGCCGCTGATGCGGAACTTGGCGCACAGGGCGTCCGCCTCGGCCAGGGTGGCCTCGGGGTGCACCGTGATGGGGTCGGTGACCATGCCGGACTCGGACCTCTTGACCAGGTCGACCTGGTTGACCTGGTCCTCGACGGAGAGGTTGCGGTGCAGCACGCCGACACCGCCCTGGCGGGCCATGGCGATCGCCATGCGCGCCTCGGTCACCTTGTCCATCGCCGCCGAGAGCAGCGGGATGTTCACCCGGACGTTGCGGGAGATGCGGGACGAGGTGTCGACCGCGTTGGGCAGCACCTCGGATGCGCCCGGCAGCAGCAGCACGTCGTCGTAGGTCAGCCCGAGTGTCGCGAATTTTCCGGGCACTCCGTCGACGTTGGCAGTCATGACACCTTCCCCAAATGGCCTTGATCGGTGCGGATGTCCATGCTAACGGGAAGCATGGCCATCTCATTCCACGGTTGTGGACGGCTGGGGGCTTCGTATGTTCGTACGGAACCCGTCTGTTCGTACGGAACCGTCGGGATCGCTGTTCAGGTGTGGCCGGGGAGCGGGGAGCCGGGGCGCCTGTGCGGCGGGGAGCAGGTGCCTACTGCTCGGCGAGTGCCCTGAGTCTGCTCAGGGCCCTGTGCTGGGCCACCCGGACCGCTCCCGGTGACATTCCCAACATCTGTCCGGTCTCCTCCGCGGTCAACCCCACTGCGATCCGCAGCAGGAGCAGCTCGCGCTGGTTCTCCGGCAGGTTGGCCAGGAGCTTCTTGGCCCATTCGGCGTCGCTGCTGAGCAGCGCGCGCTCCTCGGGGCCGAGGGAGTCGTCGGGGCGCTCCGGCATCTCGTCGGAGGGCACCGCCGTGGAGCCGGGATGGCGCATCGCGGCCCGCTGCAGGTCGGCGACCTTGTGGGCGGCGATGGCGAAGACGAACGCCTCGAAGGGGCGCCCGGTGTCCTTGTAGCGGGGCAGCGCGAGGAGGACCGCGACGCAGACCTCCTGGGCGAGGTCCTCCACGAAGTGCCGGGCGTCGCCCGGAAGCCGGGACAGCCGGGTCCGGCAGTAGCGCAGCGCCAGCGGGTGGACGTGTGCGAGCAGGTCGTGGGTGGCCTGCTCGTCCCCGTCCACGGCGCGATGGACGAGGGCACCGACAGTTCCCTGGCCGGCGGCCGCCTCGTCGTCGCGCATCGGTCCATGGTGCCCTGTGGCCGGGTGGCCCGTGGCACCGTGTCCGTCGTTGTGCACCGAAGCGTTATGAGCAGGTGCGCCGGAACTCATCCCCTGCGCCCTCCCCTTCCGCTTGACCGACTTGTCCCCGAGGAACTCCACACCTCAAGGATGCGGCATCGGCGGCGAAACGAGCAGCGGGCACCCGGCGGGTTGCCTTGTCACCCCCGCCCACCTCGCGGTAAGCGGGGATCGCCGCACTCCCGTCGGGCCCGTCGGGCCGCCACGCCACGGGTTTCCTAGCGCACCAGGCCCCACCGGAAGCCGAGCGCCACCGCGTGCGCCCGGTCCGAGGCACCGAGCTTCTTGAAGAGCCGCCGGGCATGGGTCTTGACCGTGTCCTCGGACAGGAACAGCTCACGGCCGATCTCGGCGTTCGAGCGGCCGTGGCTCATGCCCTCCAGGACCTGGATCTCCCGCGCGGTGAGCGTCGGTGCGGCGCCCATCTCGGCGGAGCGCAGCCGGCGCGGGGCCAGCCGCCAGGTCGGGTCGGCGAGGGCCTGGGTGACCGTGGCCCGCAGCTCGGCGCGCGAGGCGTCCTTGTGCAGATACCCACGGGCCCCGGCGGCCACGGCGAGGGCCACGCCGTCGAGATCCTCGGCGACGGTGAGCATGATGATGCGCGCACCGGGGTCGGCGGAGAGCAGCCGCCGGACCGTCTCGACGCCGCCCAGTCCGGGCATGCGCACGTCCATCAGAATCAGATCCGAGCGGTCGGCTCCCCAGCGGCGGAGGACTTCCTCGCCGTTGGCAGCCGTCGTCACGCGCTCGACGCCGGGCACGGTCGCGACCGCGCGGCGGAGCGCCTCTCGGGCAAGCGGGGAGTCGTCGCAGACGAGGACGGAAGTCATGGCCGTCCTCCGCAGCTGATGCGCGTCACCTTGAGCCTCCAGGCTGGTACGAAATCGTCACCTGTGCGGTCGACCGTCTCGGACGCCCGCCCGAGCGCTTGTTCCTTCAACCGCCTCCGCCCTCTCAACGACGGTCACTCGAAAGAGTTACGGGGCTGTGTGTCGTCTTCGGCACTCTACGTGAGGGGGCGGACACGGTGCAGACATGCGCGGCGGACCCACAAGCTTTCATCACAACCCATGCCCCATTCGGCCCTTTTTCTTCCGCTTTGGTGGTGTCTGAGACTAGATTCGCAATGAGTCATATTTTCATCTCCTTAGATGGTAGTTGTACGGTCGAGGGCACCGTATCCACCCAGATCGGCTGCAAGGGGTCACGCAATGGCAGATTTCTCCCGCCTTCCCGGACCGAACGCGGACCTGTGGGACTGGCAGCTTCTGGCTGCGTGCCGCGGGGTGGACAGCTCGCTCTTCTTCCACCCGGAGGGCGAGCGCGGTGCGGCGCGGAGCGCTCGCGAGAACTCGGCCAAAGAGGTCTGCATGAGGTGTCCGGTGCGCGCCGAGTGCGCGGCCCACGCGCTGGCGGTACGCGAGCCGTACGGCGTGTGGGGCGGACTGACCGAGGACGAGCGCGAGGAGCTGATGGGGCGGGCGCGGCACCGTCTGGTGTCGACGTCGGGGGCCGGGGGCACCGCGCCGAGCCACTGAAGGAACGTTTCTTCGAACAGGGGGCGGTTCTACCGCAGAAGCCCGCCGGAGACGCCGGACGGGTCCTGGCTGCGCGCAGCTCCGGCCAGTTCGTCCAGGGTGGCGGTCACGGCCGGGACCTGGGCCAGGTCCGGCAGGGTGAGCGCGACGATCTCGCGGCGCACCGCCGGTTCCAAGGTGACCGTGCGCACACCCCGGGGGCGTACGGACTCCACGGCGAGCTGGGGCAGTACGGCGACGCCGAGGCCGGCGCCGACCAGGCCGACGACGGCCGGATAGTCGTCGGTGGCGAAGTCGATGCGCGGGACGAAACCCGCCGACCGGCACACCTCGACCAGCCGGCCGCGGCAGCGCGGACAGCCCGCGATCCACGGCTCCTCGGCGAGATCGCCGATCGCGACGGACTCGGCGCGCGCGAGCGGGTGCCGCTCGGGCACCAGCGCCACGAGCCGGTCGGTCAGCAGCGGCCGTACGACCAGGTCGTCCCACTCCGCTGCGTCCGCCGCGCCCTCGTAGCGGAAGGCGAGCGCCACATCGCAGTCACCCTCGCGCAGCATCCCGACGGACTTGGGCGGCTCGGCCTCCTCCAGGGAGACCCGGGTGCCGGGGTGGGCGGCGCGCAGCGCGGCGAGCGCGGTCGGCACCAGGGCGGAGCTGCCGCTCGGGAAGGAGACCAGCCGGACCCGCCCGGCCCGCAGACCCGCGATGGCGGCGACCTCCTCCTCGGCCGCGGTCAGCCCGGCGAGGATGCCCGCGGCGTGCCGCACCAGGGCCTCGCCGGCCTGGGTGAGCCGCATCTCGCGCCCGCTGCGCACCAGCAGGGGCGTGCCGACGGAGGCCTCCAGCGCCTTCATCTGCTGGCTGACGGCGGGCTGGGTGCAGCCGAGCTCGCGCCCGGCCGCCGAGAAGGAGCCGGTGGCGGCCACGGCGCGCAGGACACGGAGATGACGGGCCTCGATCACATCACCGAGGATAGCGCGACGATAAGGACCGCTTATCCCTTGCGGCGGATACCGCGTCGCAGCTTTGGGTGAGACTCCCTTACCGTGCGGTCATGAACGTTCTGTCAGTCAATCTGGGCCGTGCGACGGCCGTGCCGTACACCAACCACCCCGACGGCGTCACCGGCATCGACAAGCGGCCGGCCGAGGGGCCCGTTCGGGTGACGGCGCCGGGGCCGAAGGGAGTCGGCGCGAGCGGGCTCGCCGGGGACACGGTGTGCGACACGCGCCATCACGGCGGCGACGACCAGGCGGTCTACGCGGTGGCCCGGGAGGATCTCGACGACTGGGAGCGCGAGCTGGGGCGACCGCTGGCGAACGGCGCGTTCGGCGAGAACCTGACGACGGCCGGTGTGGATGTCTCCGGTGCACTGATCGGCGAGCGCTGGCGGATCGGCCCCGAGGTGGTGCTGGAGGTGACCAGCGGACGGATTCCCTGCCGCACCTTCCAGGGCCATGTCGGTGTGCCCGGCTGGGTGCGGCGCTTCACGGAGCGGGGCGCGCCGGGCGCGTACCTGCGGGTGATCGAGTCCGGGGAGATCCGAGGCGGCGACCCGGTGGAGATCGTGCACCGTCCCGGCCACGCGGTGACGGTGGCGCTGCAGTTCCGCGCGGTGACGACGGAGCGGGAGCTGCTGCCGCGGCTGCCGGCGGCGGGCGACGCCCTGCATGCGGAGGCACTGGCGACGGCGCGGAAGTACCTGGCGGACAGGAGCGGCTGAGGCCGGTTCGGCGCAGCGGTTCCGCACAGTTCCTGCACAGAGCCGCGGACCTGGTGGGCGAGCGGAGCCCGCGGATCCGGGTCACTAATCTTGCGCCATGACAACGGCATTGATTACGGGATCGACGGCGGGCATCGGCGCCGCGTTCGCACGGCGGCTGGCGGCCGACGGGCACGACCTGGTACTGGTCGCCCGCGACACCAAGCGGCTGCGCGAGCAGGCGACCGAACTGCACGACCGGCACGGCATCGAGGCCGAGGTACTGACGGCCGACCTCGCCGAGGACGACGGCATCGAGGCGGTGGCCGCCCGGCTGGGCGACCGCCGCAGCCCCGTCGACCTGCTGGTCAACAACGCCGGCTTCGGCAACAAGGGCCGCTACCTGGATGTGCCCATGGCCGACGAGCTGCGGATGCTCAAGGTGCACTGCGAGGCGGTGCTCCGGCTGACCTCGGCGGCGACCGGGGCGATGCGGGACCGGGGCCGCGGCGGCGTCGTCAACGTCGCCTCGGTCGCCGCTTTCGTCCCGCGCGGCACCTACGGGGCCTCCAAGGCCTGGGTCGTGCAGTTCACCCAGGGCGCGGCGCGGGATCTGGCGGGCAGCGGCGTACGCCTGATGGCGCTGTGCCCCGGTTTCGTCCGCACCGAATTCCACCAGCGGGCCGGGATGGGCACCGACAACATTCCCAAGTGGATGTGGCTCGACGCGGACAAGCTGGTCGCGGCGGCCCTGGACGACCTGGCCCGTGGCAAGAGCCTGTCCGTCCCGGACCCCCGGTACAAGGTCCTCATGGGCGCGGCGAAGCTGGTGCCACGGGGCATGCTGGGCGGGATCAGCTCCAGGACGGGGCGCAAGTACGGGCCGCAGTAGGGGCAGGAGCCGCCCCCACCCCCACCTTCTCCTTCCTGGTCCGTGGCGGGCTTCTCCCGACTGGACCAACGGCTCGCGCCACGAGCGTCCCTGGTGTTCGCCCTTCTGGTCCGCGGCGCCCATGCGGCGACAGGAGATGCGAGGGCCGAACTGTCGCGTCTGCCCCGCCCGCCACCGCTGCCGCCTGCACGTTCAGGATTTCAGCCCTCCAGGGGCGGCAGTTGCGAGTACGGGACCGAGCGGGCGGCTGCCGCTGATCGCCCGGCGGTACCGACACCCGGCCGGTGGGACTGGCCGCGTCGATGGCGAGCGGCGTCTCCTCACGGCTGAAGCTGTTTCCGCTCACGCTCGACCTGACGCGTGCCCTGCGCATCTCGCAGGCTCCGGCGGGCGTCCGGCCCGACACCGGAAACACCACGAAGGATCTCCTTTCCCGTGTCCGCGCCCGGTTCCCCGGCCTGGCGGTGCTGTCGGAGGCGACGCACGTGGAGCTGGGCGAGACCCTGGCCGAGGCGGGGTTCCCCTCTCCGCTGCGCCCCGGACCGGCGCCGGTTCGTGCCGCAGCCGCGGGACGGCGCGGGCGGTCGGCCGCTGCTGTCGTCCTCGGCGGCGATGCCGGGGCGGCGTCCGCTGTCACCCGCGGCACGTGTCCCTGGTCGGCCAGGTGGCAGGCCGGGACGGCGGTCGCCGTGCTGCGGCCCACCCCGCCCTTGAAGCCGTAGAGCGCGGTGCAGTCGGTGCGGGAAAGGCGCGATTCACCCGGACGGCGCAGCTCTGGTACCCGAGCGGGGCCTGTCACCCGAACGTGCGATCCATCTCCGTCCGTTCCTTGTCCGTGTGCCGGTGCGGCGTAGCGTCAGGTGGCTGCGCCCGCAGCGTGCGGGAGGTCGCAGACCGGCTGGAGAGAGGGCGGCATCAGGTGAGCGAGGGCACGGGTGACCGGGGCGAACCGTTCGTCGACGGCACCGACAGGGGGCGTACGGACAGGGCGGCGACGGGCCGGGGGGCGGGGGGCGGGGGTGGGACGGTGATGTTCTCCGACCTCGCCTCCTCTCCCCCCGTCGGTGGCTCCGCGACGCGGGCGGACACCGGGACAGGTACCCGACCCGCGTCGTCCGGCGCTCCATCCCCGGCCGCCCGCCCCGTACCGCTGCCCCGCGCCCGTACCGCCGCGCCGCGTGGGGCGTCGTCCCGGCGCGAGAAGCGGCAGTCGGGCAGGGTCGCGCAGCGGATCGTGCCGGACGACCTGCAGCCCGACGATCTGCGGCTGGAACTGATCGAACTCGGCGACGCGTTCCGCGCGTACCAGCGGCGTCCCGAACCCGACCTCGCCGTCCTCGCCGGACTCCACGACCGCAAGTCCCGCGCCTTCGCCGTGTGGGCGACGGTCACCGGAGACGCGTCCCTGAGCGAGGAGGCGGAACGGGCGGATACGGCCGCGCGGACCACCCGCGAGATGCACGCCAACCGCGTCGGCATCGCGGGGGACGGGGACGGGCCGGTGGTCGAGCGGCTCCTGACCCGGACTCAGGGCGCCCACGCCCGCAGCGTGCTGGAGCATGTCCGGGCCCGTGCCCCGCTCCCCGGGGCGGAGGGGCGGCTCGCGGTGCTCATGCTCACCCTGCGGACCGGGCGCGCGGGCACCGGGAACGTCACCGGGCAGGATCTCCACGGCTGGCTGCAGGGCGACGCCGAGCGGGTACTCCGGCAGTTGGTCGACGTCGGCTGGCTGCGTCTGCCGGAGGAGGTCACCGTCGACGACGCGCTGGCCTCCCGGCCCGAGGAGCCCACCCGGGTCACCGTCCCCTCGCTGCTGCCCGCCGGGCCCCGTCCGTTCCCCTTCGGCAAGGTCACCCGCGCAAGGCTTTCGGGGTGGGCGCAGAAGGCGGTGGGTGACCGGAGGCTGCGGAAAAAGAAGCCGGGCGCCGCCACGCGGCTCCTCGCCGTGTACACCGCCGCCCACAGCCGTCCCGACGGGCGTCTCGGCAGCCCCGAGGACGACGACGGTCTCGGTCTGGACGCGGTCGCCTCGTTCTGCGCCCTGCGGCCCGAGGACGTCGCCGCGCACACCGAACGGCTGGTCGGCGCCGACTGGCTCGCGGAGGCCGGCACCGACGGGGGGAGGCTGCGGGGGCGGCTCGCCGAGCGCGTACTGACGCTGAGCGGGCTGCTGTGACGGCTCCTCGGAGACGCGTCACCCGCCGCCTCACCGAGGGGCGCGCCACCGCCGCGTCGCCGGGGGCAGCCGACGACGGTAGCCGCCCCGACCACCCCGACGGCCTGGGGGGCTCACCGCTACAGATGCCGGTCGTGGGACCGAAGCGCCTGGTCGGAGGGGTTGCCGACGCGGGATCTCCGAGGCACGACCGCCGTTCTCACCGGCGGCACTCCTTCGCGGTCGCCGCCTCCTCCACGCTCCGCTTCAGCGCCACCCCGCGGGCGTCCGCCCGGCCCGGCGGCCGGCCTCGCACCAGCTGCACCGCGGAGGGGGCCGTACCGCACACCGGTCCATGACGCCCGTGGAACCGGTCGTGGGCGGACTGACGGCCGACGCCGTCGCCCACGGGGCGGATGCCGGGGCGGATGCCGGGGCGGGGCACCGAGCTGCGGCCGGCTCACGACGGCGCGGGTCGCCTCCTGTGGAGGTGAGCGACGAGCGCGGAGAGCGAGGGCCGGTGCCCGCGCCGGAGCGCCCGGGCCTGGCGAAGGGCGGGCGGCGGCTCGCGGAGGGCGGGCGCGGGCTCGCCCCGGTGGCGGCGCCGGCCGTGGAGTGGGTGGGGTGCGGCCGAGCGGCGGGTGCGCCCGGTGCGCCGGGGAAGACCGTGTGGGCCGTGGGTGACGGCCGGCTCCTTCTCTCACCTCTCCCCACCGACGACGCCGCACGCGGCGACGAACCCACCGGGGGCGGCCCGGCTCCCGCCCCCGGAAAAGCACACGGTGCCCAGCACCCCCGCAGGGGCACCGGGCACCGTTCAGCTCAGCGCGGCGCTCAGTGGGCGTGGCCGTGGCCGTGGCCCGCGGCGGCCGGCTCTTCCTCTTCCTTCTTCTCGACGACCAGGGTCTCGGTCGTCAGCAGCAGGGAGGCGATGGAGGCGGCGTTCTCCAGGGCGGAGCGGGTGACCTTCACCGGGTCGATGACGCCGGCCTTGACCAGGTCGCCGTACTCACCGGTGGCGGCGTTGTAGCCGCTGCCCTTCTCCAGCTCCTTGACCTTGGAGACGATGACGTAGCCCTCCAGGCCGGCGTTCTCCGCGATCCAGCGCAGCGGCTCGACGACGGCGTTGCGGACGACCGCGACACCGGTGGCCTCGTCGCCGGACTTGGAGAGGCTGCCTTCCAGGACCTTGGAGGCGTGCACCAGGGCGGAGCCGCCACCGGAGACGATGCCCTCCTCGACCGCGGCGCGGGTCGCGGAGATGGCGTCCTCCAGACGGTGCTTGCGCTCCTTCAGCTCCACCTCGGTGGCGGCGCCGACCTTGATCACGCACACGCCGCCGGCCAGCTTGGCGAGGCGCTCCTGGAGCTTCTCGCGGTCCCAGTCGGAGTCCGTGGCCTCGATCTCGGCCTTGATCTGGGAGACGCGGCCCTCCACGTCCTCCTTGTTGCCGGCACCGTCGACGATGGTGGTGTCGTCCTTGGTGACGGTGATGCGGCGGGCGGTGCCGAGCACGTCCAGACCGACCTGGTCGAGCTTGAGGCCGACCTCCTCGGAGATGACGGTGGCGCCGGTGAGGACGGCCATGTCCTGCAGCATCGCCTTGCGGCGGTCGCCGAAGCCGGGGGCCTTCACCGCGACGGCGTTGAAGGTGCCGCGGATCTTGTTGACGACGAGGGTGGACAGGGCCTCGCCCTCGACGTCCTCGGCGATGATCAGCAGCGGCTTGGAGGCGTTGGCCTGGATGACCTTCTCCAGCAGCGGCAGCAGGTCCGCGATGGAGGAGATCTTGCCCTGGTGGATGAGGATGTAGGCGTCGTCCAGGACGGCCTCCATGCGCTCCTGGTCCGTCACGAAGTACGGCGACAGGTAGCCCTTGTCGAAGGCCATGCCCTCGGTGAAGTCCAGCTCCAGACCGAAGGTGTTGGACTCCTCGACGGTGATGACACCGTCCTTGCCGACCTTGTCCATCGCCTCGGCGATCAGCTCGCCGACCTGCTGGTCCTGGGCGGACAGCGCGGCGACGGCGGCGATGTCGGACTTCTCGTCGATCGGGCGGGCGGTGGCGAGGAGGTCCTCGGAGACGGCGGCGACGGCCGCGTCGATGCCCTTCTTCAGCAGCGCCGGGGACGCACCGGCGGCGACGTTCTTCAGGCCCTCGCGGACCAGCGCCTGGGCCAGCACGGTGGCGGTGGTGGTGCCGTCACCCGCGATGTCGTTGGTCTTGGTCGCCACCTCCTTCACCAACTGGGCGCCGAGGTTCTCGTACGGGTCCTCGACCTCGACCTCGCGGGCGATGGTGACGCCGTCGTTGGTGATCGTGGGGGCGCCGAACTTCTTGTCGATGACGACGTTGCGGCCCTTGGGGCCGATGGTCACCTTGACGGTGTCGGCGAGCTTGTTGACGCCGCGCTCGAGGGCGCGACGGGCGTCCTCGTCGAACTTCAGGATCTTCGCCATGGGAGCGTGAGCCCTCTTCCGGAATCTGGGTTTAACGACGCTGCGCCCCGGGCGCCCGGCTTCTCATCGGTCGCGGGGGGCCAGGGGCGCAGCTCAAAGCGGTGTGCTTCGGGGTGAACTACTTCTCGACGATCGCGAGCACGTCGCGGGCCGAGAGGACGAGGTACTCCTCGTTGTTGTACTTCACCTCGGTGCCGCCGTACTTGCTGTAGAGCACGACGTCGCCGACCTTGACGTCGAGCGGAAGGCGGTTGCCGTCCTCGAAGCGGCCCGGGCCCACGGCCAGGACGACGCCCTCCTGGGGCTTCTCCTTGGCGGTGTCCGGAATGACCAGGCCCGAAGCCGTGGTCTGCTCGGCGTCCAGCGGCTGGACCACGATACGGTCCTCGAGCGGCTTGATGGCAACCTTGGAGCTGGCGGTCGTCACGATCCGACCTCCCCCTTCGGAGATCTCACGGGGTTAACTGTCTGAGGTGGCGACCAGGTCGATCCGTCGTCGCGGGTGCCGGACCTGCCCGTCGCTGTGTTGGCACTCTCCGGTGGGGAGTGCCAGAGCCGAGACTATGACCGGGATTAGCACTCGGTCAAGCGGAGTGCCAATGCCCGTGGCGCGTCGGGTGGGGATTCCTGTGAACCCCGGCCTCTTTCGCGCCCCTTGCGGGGGAGTGAGCGCCGCCGGGGACCTTGTGCCCCCGGGGCCCCGCATTCGGCCTGGACGGCCTCGTCCTCCAGCGCCGGACGGGCCGGGTGCACCGGACCGGCGTCGCCGGAGCCGGCCGGCCGGCCGGCTGGTCCGACTACAGGTAGTCCTCCAGGCGGGCCACCCTCAGGCCGCGCTGCTCGATCTCCGCCAGGAGTTCCTCCGTACGGCCGGGCTCGGTGACCGAGACGATGTCGCCGGGGTGCAGGCGGCGCTCCCCGCGCGTGTACGTGAAGCCACGGCCGCTGCCGGTCACCTGTACCCGCCACAGCACGACCGCCGTGATGCCGCAGTCGGCGGCGGCGCGCAGGGTCGTGGTGTCGTATCTGCCGTGGGGCGGCCGGAACAGGTGGGGGCGGACGCCGAAGCGGGACCGGAGCTTGCGCTGCTGGCCGCAGATCTCGGCGCGCTGCCCGGCGTAGGGCAGACCGCGCAGGGAGCGGTGGTCGAGGGTGTGGTTCTGCAGGCTCGCGCCGACCGAGCGCAGCCGTGCCAGGTCGGCGTAGGCCGGCCCGGCGACGGTGTCGGTGAGGAACAGGGTGACGGGGAGCCTCCGGTCGCGGATCAGGGCGGTGACGCGCGGGTGGCGTTCGGCGCCGTCGTCGTAGGTCAGGAAGACCACTCTGTCGCGGGTGCGGACGTGGTCCACGACGGGCGGCAGCGCCCGGGTCTGCGCGTCGGCCTGCGCCCCGTCCCCCGGCGGACGCCCGGCGGGGCCGGCGGGCTCGGCGCAGCCGGTGAGCAGTAGGGCCGCGAGGGCGGTGCCGGTCACCGGGAGCCGGCACCGGCGGTGGCTCACAGGTAGTCCTCCAGGCGGGCCACCGCGTACCCCTCGGCGGTGACCTTGTCCAGGAACCGGCGGACCATGTCCGGCATGGTGCCCGCCCAGTCGTCCCGGCCCCGGAAGTGGCTGAGGACGATGTCGCCGGGGTGGATCTCGCGGTCCCACTCGCGGTACTCCCAGCGGTCGGCGTAGACCTCCTCGTTCCACAGCGGGACATGGGTGATGCCGCAGGACTTGGCGGCGCGCAGGGTGTCGGCGTCGTAGTTGCCGTAGGGCGGGCGGAAGACGGTGGGGCGCTTGCCGTAGCGCTTGCGGATGACCTGCTGCATGCCGCAGATCTCGCGCTTCTGCTGTGCGTGGTTCAGTCCGGGCAGGTAAGGGTGGTTGAGGGTGTGGTTGTCCAGGGTGACCCCGTGGGCCTGCATCTTCTTGAAATAGCCGTAGTCCTCCTTGACCAGGTAGTCGCTGAGGAAGGCGGTGTACGGGATCTTCAGCTCGCTCATCATCCGCAGGAACGCCGGATCCTTCTCGGCGCCGTCGTCGATGGTGAGGAAGACGATCTTCTCCTTGGTGGGGATGGTGGTGAAGACCGGCGGGAGGCCGCGCTCGGCGTGGTCGTCGACCTCGAATCCCTTGCGGGTGGTGATCTCCGGCTTCTTCGCGGGCGGCGGCGGGGCGGTCAGCGGGACCTTCTTCAGGCCCCAGCGCCGGGCCGCGGCGACACGCGCGGCGTGCGCCTTCTTCAGCTTGGTGGCGTAGGCGTCCAGTGCGCGGGCCGGGGGCGCCTGGAGGGCCTGCTGGCCGGAGGCGGGCCGGGCCCCGCCCTCCGCGCAGCCCGCGCCCAGGGCGGCGACGGCGAGCAGGGAGAGGCCCCCGCGGACCCGTGTTCTCCGGGCCCCGAGCACCCGGCGCGTCCAGAACACCCGGTAGTTCCCGTCTTCCCGGCTCTTATCGTTTTGTACGACTGCTCGCATGGTGCCGGATCCTCGCAGCCGCCGCCCCGGAAGCCGGTCCGACACCGCGGCGGGCGGCACACCGTCCACCGACTGGCCCACAATGACCCGGTGAACGACCTCGACGCCCTCCGCACCCCCGAAGGCCGCGCCCTCCTCGACGAGGTGCGCTCCACCACCCCGGCCGATGAACTGGCCGTCGCCACCCGGCTGCGCCGCACCCACCCCGCCGAGCTGGTGTCGGCGGCGCTCGGGCAGGCGCGGCTGCGGCAGCGGGCGGTGGCCAAGTTCGGCGCCGAGGACGCGGAGCTCATGTTCTTCACCCCGGACGGGGTCGAGCAGTCGACGCGGGCGAGCGTGGCGGCGTACCGGGCGGGGCGGCTGAGGGAGCTGGGGGTGACCTCCGTCGCCGACCTGTGCTGCGGGATCGGCGGGGACGCGATCGCGATGGCCCGCGCCGGGATCCGGGTGCTCGCGGTGGACCGGGACCCGGTGACGGCGGAGACGGCCCGCGCGAACGCCGAGGCGCTGGGGCTGACCGGCCTCGTCGAGGTGCGCCGGGCGGATGTGACGGAGGTGGACACCGACGGGTACGACGCGGTGTTCGTCGATCCTGCGCGCCGCGGCCGGCGGTCGGGAGGTGCCGGGCGGAGCAGGATCTTCGACCCGGAGGCGTACTCGCCGCCGCTGTCCTGGGCGGTCGGGGCGGCCCGTACGGCCCCCCGTGCCGCCGCGCTGAAGGTCGCGCCCGGCATCCCGCACGAGGCGGTTCCCGAGGACGCCGAGGCGGAGTGGATCTCCGACGGCGGGGACGTGAAGGAGGCGGTGCTGTGGTTCGGCACCGAGCCGGGTGCGGTCCGCGCGACCCTGCTGCCCGGTCCGCGCACGCTGCTCTCCCGGGGGCTGCCCGACCCGGCGGTCCGCCCGCCGGGGCGCTTCCTGTACGAGCCGGACGGCGCCGTCATCCGTGCCCGTCTGGTCGCCGAGGTGGCCGAGTCGGTCGGCGGCGGGCTGCTCGACCCGACGATCGCCTATGTCACGGCGGATGCGCTGCGGCCGACGGCCTACGCCACGGCGTACGAGATCACCGACCATCTGCCGTTCGGCGTCAAGCGGTTGAAGGCACTGCTGCGGGAGCGGGAGGTCGGCGCGCTGACCGTGAAGAAGCGGGGCTCCGCGGTCGAACCGGAGGAGCTGCGCCGCATGGTCAGGCCGCGGGGTCCGCATGCGGCGACGGTGTTCCTGACCCGGGTGGCGGGCGCCCCGGCCATGCTGATCGGACGGCCGGCGGGCTGACGCCGGGTGAGGTGTCCGACGCCGGTGCGGCGAGTGCTGCCGCCTGGTGTCCGGTCAGCGCAGGGACGCCCAGAGCGCGTCGGCGTCCGGTTGGTCGGCCACCACCCGGTTGGGGTCCGACGGAGCCGGGAGCACCGGCATCGTGACCGTCCGGACGTCGTCGGGCGACAGGCCCGCCAGGCTCCGGCCGAGGGCCGTCAGCTCGCCCAGGGAGTCCAGTCCGGTGTCGGTGGTGAGGCTGCCCGTGATCGCGTCGGCGGCCCGGTAGAGCGCCGCGGGATCGGTGAGGAGCCGCGTGGCGGAGATCTGCTCCAGCAGTGCCCGGACCAGCTGCTGCTGGAGCTCTATGCGGGCGAGGTCGCTGCCGCCGGATATGCCGTGGCGGGTGCGGGCCAGGCCCAGGGCCCGGGTGCCGTCGAGGTGGTGGGTGCCCGCCGGGAGGTGCAGACGGCTCTTGGCGTCGTCGATGTCCTGCTCGGTGGTGACGGTGACCCCGCCGAGCGCGTCGACCAGCCGGGTGAAGCCGGTGAAGTCGAGCTCCACGTAGTGGTCCATGCGGACGTTCGTCAGCGCCTCTGCCGTCTTCACCGCGCAGACCGGCCCGCCCAGCTCGTACGCGGTGTTGAACATCGCGCTGTGCGCCGCCGGGCTCTGCTCCCCGTTCGGCAGCGGGCAGGCCGGGCGGGCGACCAGCGTGTCGCGGGGGATGCTGACGACCGTGGCGCCGGTGCGGCCCGCGTCGAGGTGGACGACCATCGCCGTGTCGGAGCGGGCGCCCTCGCTGTCGCCGCCGCCGAGCTCCTTGTTGCCGGCGCCGCTGCGCGAGTCCGAGCCGAGCACCAGGATGTTCAGTGCCCCGGTGGCCGGCGGGGCGGCGGAGGGCGACGCCGAGGACGTGGCCCGCGGCCTCGGCGGGCGGTCGTCGCCGAGGGCGCCGTCGATGTCGACGCCGGTGATGTTGCCGTCGAGGCGGACGTAGGCCCAGCCGGCGGCGGCGATACCCAGCAGCAGGACACCGGCCAGGGCGACGGCGGCGGCCCTCAGCATCTTCGCGCGCTGCCCGGCCATGTTCCCGCCCCTGTCCCCGACTGCGTGGTGTCCCGGCCACCCGGGTACCACCTACGCCCAGAACATAAGTCCGGATTGTTGCCGCGGGAGATCCCCGGCCGGCATTCTGTGGAAATTCTCAGACTTCCGGGGTCGGCAAGGGACGGCACGGGCACGGCACAGGGCGGGCAGGGACAGCACGGCTCCGGTGTTCAGCCGGCGGCCACCGACTCGAACCGCCAGCGGTGGACCGCACGGATGACGAGCGCGGCGTCCGGCTCGGGGAGCTCCGGGAGTTCGGCGTCGTACTCCGCGTCCCACCAGGTGATGACGAGGACGCGGTCCTGGGGCGCGCGGAGGGTCTCCCGGCGCAGCGGCCGGCCGGGGAGTTCCTGCGCCCGCGCCCACGCGAGCAGCTCCGCACCGCGGCCGGGTACCGCCCGCGCCTCCCACATCAGCGCGACGGTCACGAGTACAGGTTCTCCTTGCTGACCTCGTGCACATGGTCGTGGCCGGGGACATGAGGGTCCGTCACCGGCAGGGACGAGTCCGCCGACAGGTCCCAGGAGGACGCCGCCCGGTTGCGGGCGACCATCTCGGCACCGAGCGCGGCCACCATCGCGCCGTTGTCCGTGCACAGCTTGGGCCGCGGCACGCGCAGCCGGATGCCGGCCGCCTCGCACCGCTCCTGGGCCAGCGCCCGCAGCCGGGAGTTGGCGGCGACACCGCCGCCGATCATCAGGTGGTCGACGCCCTCGTCCTTGCAGGCGCGCACCGCCTTGCGGGTCAGCACGTCCACCACCGCCTCCTGGAAGGAGGCCGCCACATCGCGCACCGGCACCTCCTGGCCCGCCGCCCGCTTGGCCTCGATCCAGCGGGCCACGGCCGTCTTCAGCCCGGAGAAGGAGAAGTCGTACGCCGGGTCGCGCGGCCCGGTGAGACCGCGCGGGAAGGCGATCGCGTCCGGGTCGCCCTCGCGGGCGTAGCGGTCGATGACCGGGCCGCCGGGGAAGCCGAGGTTCAGCACCCGGGCGATCTTGTCGAAGGCCTCTCCGGCCGCGTCGTCGATGGTGGCGCCCATCGGGCGGACGTCGGAGGTGATGTCGGAGGACAGCAGCAGCGAGGAGTGGCCGCCGGAGACCAGCAGCGCCATGGTCGGCTCGGGCAGCGTGCCGTGCTCCAGCTGGTCGACGCAGATGTGCGAGGCCAGGTGGTTGACGCCGTAGAGGGGCTTGCCGAGCGCGTAGGCGTACGCCTTCGCCGCCGAGACGCCGACCAGCAGGGCGCCGGCCAGGCCGGGGCCGGCGGTGACGGCGATGCCGTCGAGGTCGCGGGCGGTGACCCCCGCGTCCTTCAGCGCGCGGTCGATGGTGGGGACCATCGCCTCCAGGTGGGCGCGGCTGGCCACCTCCGGCACGACCCCGCCGAAGCGGGCGTGCTCGTCGACGCTGGAGGCGACGGCGTCGGCCAGCAGGGTGGTGCCGCGCACGACGCCGACGCCGGTCTCGTCGCAGGAGGTCTCGATCCCCAGCACCAGGGGTTCGTCAGGCATGGTTGTTCTCGGTTCCTCGGTCGGTTCCCGGTACGGAGGCGGAGGGGTCGGTCAGGCGCATCACCAGGGCGTCCACGTTCCCCGGCTGGTAGTAGCCGCGCCGGAAGCCGATCGGCTCGAAGCCGAAGCGCTCGTAGAGCTTCTGCGCGCGGACGTTGTCGACCCGGCACTCCAGCATCACTTCGGCGCACTCGAAGGCGGTCGCGGCGCGCAGCAGCTCGGTCAGCAGCCGGGAGCCGAGGCCGGAGCCCCAGTACTCGCCGGCGACGGCGATGGTCTGCACGTCCCCCTGGTCCCCGGAGGCGACCAGGCCCGCGTACCCGACGATCCGGCCGCCCTGCTCGGCGACCAGATAGCGCCGGGTGGCCTGCGGACCGCGCGCATGGGCCAGCTCGGACCAGAACATGCCCCGCGACCAGGCGTCCTCGGGGAACAGCCGCCGCTCCAGTTCGAGCACGGGATCGATGTCCCACCAGCGCATCTCTCGCAGCACGGCGGCGGCTGACTCGGTCACTCGGGCTGACTCGGTCACTTCGGGGTGACCACCTTGTAGTTCTTGGGGACCTGGGCATCGGGGCGGCGCAGGTACAGCGGCCGGGGGGCGGGCAGTTCCACGCCCGCCGCGAGCCGCTCCGCGGCCAGCGAGGCCAGCGCGGCGGCGGACACGTGCTCCGGCTCGTGCGCCTTGGGGAAGGTGTCCGGGTACAGCAGCGCGCCCGCACCGACGGCCGGGAGCCCGGCCACCTGCTCCGCGATGTCGGCGGGGCGGTCGACGGCCGGGTCGGTCAGCCGGGTGCGGGAGTCGGCGTAGCGGGCCCAGTAGACCTCCTTGCGGCGGGCGTCGGTCGCCACGACGAAGGGGCCCGGGAGGTCGGCGGCGTACGCCAGGGCGTCCAGCGTGCACACCCCGTGCACGGGCACGCCGAGCGCGAGTCCGAACGTGTCCGCGGTCATCAGGCCGACGCGCAGCCCGGTGTACGGGCCGGGGCCGGTGCCGGCGACGATGCCGGTGACCGCGTCGAGCCGCAGACCGGCCTCGGTGAGCACCCGGTCGACGGCCGGAAGCAGCAGCTCACCGTGGCGGCGCGCGTCCACCTGACTCGACGAGGCGATGACGTGCGTGCCGTCGTGCAGTGCGACGGTGACGGCGGGGGTTGCGGTATCCAGAGCGAGCAAGAGCACGCAAACAGCGTACGGCGCGCCGGGAGCGCTGTCGGCCGCCCCGTTCGGTCGGTCACCTGCTGCTACCGTCGCCCGAAGCGGGATGAACGCCGCATCAGGCACGGCGCGGGACGTACGACACCAAGGTGGTCGCAAGTGGCAGGCAGCAGCTCCGGGATCGTGGCCGGGCTCACCACGGCGGCCCTGGTCACGGTCGGTGTCCTCGCCTACCAGGCGTCGGCGAACGTCCCGGCCGGGCTGGGCCGGCCGCACGCGACGGCCTCCCCGGCGCCCGGCGCCTCGAAGGCCCCCCGCGACAGCCGGAACCCGACCGCCCTGCCCGCCGGGTCCGGAACGGGCGAACGGGTGGTCTACTCGCTGGACGACGACCGGGTGTGGCTGGTCGGCGCGGGCGACAAGGTGCAGCGGACGTTCGAGGTCACCCCCAGTGCCGTCGACCCGCCGCCGGGCACCTACGCGGTCACCTCCCGCTCCAACCGGGTGACCGGATCCGACGGGGTCCCCGTCGAGCACGTCGTGCGGTTCGCCGACGTGAAGGGTGTGGTCGTCGGGTTCAGCGCGGCGGTGGACGGCTCGACGGCGGAGCCCGACCCGCGGCTGCGCACCGGCGGCATCCGGGAGTCGCGCGCGGACGGCGAGGCGATGTGGCAGTTCGCGACGATCGGCGAGAAGGTCGTCGTCATCCGCTGACGCCGACGGCACCGGTGCGGCCCAGGGCGCTCTCGGGGCCGGCCGCGCCGGGTCAGGCGGCCTCGGGGTGCTCGGTGCGCGGTGCCTGCGGGTGCTGGGGTTCGGGGACCCGCGGAGGCGTGGAGACGGTGGTCGCCGCGGCGCAGGACGCGAGCAGGTCGCGCATGGACACCTGCGGCGGGGTCTGGGGCTCCGAAGCCGGCATGGACGCCTCCTGAAGCTCGGGGGCGACGTGGTTAGGCATGCCTAACCGCGAACTGGATACCATGTGACCACGCGCGGCACTCCGAAGGCAACATCTTGCCGACGACTTGTCGGAAACACCCGCGCCGGACGAGTCCGGGAACACCCGCGCCGTACCCGCCGGGAACACCCGCGCCCGGTACGACGGCTCAGGCCGCGAGCACGCTCAGGTCCGCCTCGGCCCAGCGCGCGCCGATCCCGGTCAGCGTGACGTGCCGCACCTCGTCCGTGGTGTCGCCGACGGCCCGGTGGATCACCAGCTGGAGCCGGTCGTCGGTCAGCTCCTCGACCTTGCCCTCGCCCCACTCCACGACGATCACCGACTCCGGCAGCGACACGTCCAGATCGAGGTCCTCCATCTCGTCGAGGCCGCCGGACAGCCGGTACGCGTCCACATGGACCAGCGGCGGACCGTCCCCGAGGGAGGGGTGCACCCGGGCGATCACGAACGTCGGGGAGGTGACGGCGCCGCGCACCCCGAGGCCCTCGCCGAGCCCCCGGGTCAGCGTCGTCTTGCCCGCGCCCAGCTCCCCGGAGAGCATCACCAGGTCGCCGGCGCGCAGCAGCTTGGCCAGCCTGCGGCCCAGCTCCCGCATCTGCTCGGGGGAGGTGACGGTGATCTCGACGGCGCGCGTCGGCTCAGCGGGGTCGTGCGGTCCTGCCGGTGCTTCCATAGCCCTCAACGGTAGCCCCTGCGGGCACCGCACCCGCACGGGCGAGCAGATCGGCGAGGCGGTCGGTGACCACCTCCGGGTGCTCCAGCATCACCAGATGACCGGCGTCCGGCACCAGGACCAGCTCCGCGTCCGGCAGCACCCCGGCGATGGTCTCGCTGTGCTCGCTCGGCGTGACCAGATCCTCCACCCCGGCCAGCACCAGCACCGGCAGCCCGGCGAAGCGGGCCAGCGCCTCGGTCTTGTCGTGGTCGTCGAAGGCCGGGTAGTACTCCGCGACCACGTCGATCGGCGTCGACTCGATCATCCGCTCGGCGAACCGGGCCACGGCCGGGTCCACGTCCCGGGAGGCGAACGAGTACCGCTTGATGATCCCGGCGAACAGGTCGGCCGTGGCCCGGCGCCCCCGCTCCACCAGGTCGGCCCGCTGCCCCAGCGCCTTCAGCACGCCCGGCAGCACCCGACGCACCGCGTTGACACCGGCCACCGGCAGCCCGAAGTTCACCTCGCCGAGCCGCCCCGGTGAGGAGCCGACCAGGGCGACGCCCACCACCCGGTCGCGGACCAGCTCGGGGAACTGGTCGGCCAGGGCCATCACCGTCATCCCGCCCATGGAGTGGCCGACCAGCACGATGGGGCCCTGGGGCGCCGCCGCGTCGATGACCGCCCTCAGGTCCCGGCCCAGCTGGTCGATCGTGACCGGCCCGTCGCCGCTCGTCTGCGCCACGCCGCGCCCGGACCGGCCGTGGCTGCGCTGGTCCCAGTGCACGGTCCGCACCACGCCGCGGAGGGCGGCGCGCTGGAAGTGCCAGGAGTCCTGGTTGAGGCAGTAGCCGTGGCTGAAGACGACGGTGACCGGGGCGGGGGGCCTGCGGCCGAACAGGCGCCGACGGCGCGGTGCCGGGCCGCCCTCCGGCTCGACTTCGTCGACCTCGTAGTACAGCTCGGTGCCGTCGTCGGCGTGCGTCCGGCCGGGGGTGCCGCGCAGGGCGCCGTAAGGGCCCGTGGCGTCCAGGGCGAGCCGGGCCTTCTGGCGCATCCCGCGGCCGACGGTCAGCCGTTCTATCGCGACGCCGGCCGCCGCGCCCGCCGCGACGACCCCTATGGCGAGGCCCGCGACGCCGGTCGCCCGGCGCCAGCCGCCCGCCGCGGCCTCGCCGGCGGCCTGTGCGGCGGAGGCGACGGCTGCCGCGGCGACGTCCGCGACGGCCTCCCCGCTGCTCTCGCTCACGTACCGCTCCTCTTCGCCGGGGCCGGGCGGGTGGCTGCTCCGGTGGCCCGATTCACCTGAACGCGTGGGTCACCCACGCGAGAATGTCACTCGTCGGTCCGTCGCTCAGTGACCTGTCACTCATCGACGGGTCACACATCGGTATAGAACGCTCACGCGTCGGTATAGACGCGCGGAACGCGGCTTCCGATGCGCGTCACGATCTCGTACCCGATGGTGCCCGCGGCCTGCGCCCAGTCCTCGGCGGTGGGCTCCCCGCGGTCCCCGGGCCCGAACAGCACCGCCTCGGTGCCCGGTGCGGGCTCGTCGCCGCCGAGGTCGACGACGAACTGGTCCATGGCGATCCGCCCGGCGACGGTGCGCCACTTGCCGTCGACCAGAACCGGGCCGCTGGAGGAGGCGTGGCGCGGGATGCCGTCCGCGTAGCCGAGGGGGACGAGGCCGAGGGTGGTCGCGCCGGGGGTGGTGTAGCGGTGCCCGTAGCCCACGCCGTGGCCGCCGGGGACGTGCTTGACCAGCGCGAGGGACGCGGACAGCGTCATCACCGGGCGCAGCCCGAAGTCGGCGGGGGTGCCCAGCTCGGGGCTGGGCGAGAGGCCGTACATCGCGACCCCGGGGCGGACCAGGTCGTAGTGGGACCCGGGGAGGGTGAGGGTGGCCGGCGAGTTGGCGATGTGCCGGACCTCGGGGCGGACGCCCTGCCGTTCGGCGTACGCCGTCATCTCCCGGAAGCGGGTGAGCTGGGCGGTGATGGAGGGGTGGCCGGGCTCGTCGGCGCAGGCGAAGTGGGACCAGAGCCCGGTGACCCGGAGCAGGCCCTCGGCCTCGGCGCGGCGGGCGGCGGCGACCAGGGCGGACCAGTCCTCGCCGGGCTGGCAGCCGCCCCGGCCCAGGCCGGTGTCGGCCTTGAGCTGCACGCGCGCGGGGCGGTCGGCGCCGCGGGCGGCGCGTGTCACCTCGTCCAGCGCCCACATCCCGCTCGCGGACACGTCGAGACCGGCGTCGATCGCCTCCCGCCAGGGGCCGCCCGGTGTCCACAGCCAGCACATGATCCTGACGTCGTCCGGCAGCCCGGCCGTGGCGCGCAGCGCGAGCGCCTCCTCCGGTGTGGCGGTGCCCAGCCAGGTCGCCCCGGCGGCGACGGCCGCGCGGGCGCAGGGGACGGCCCCGTGTCCGTACCCGTCGGCCTTCAGCACGGCCATCAGCTCCGCGCCGGGCGCCAGGCCGCGCAGGGTCCGTACGTTGGCCCGCACGGCGGCCAGATCGATCTCGGCGCGGGCCCGCAGAGCCGCGGTCCCCTGGGCTGCTCTCTCGTTCATCGCCGCCCAGTGTCTCAAAACCCCCTGGCAGCCCGACGCCCCAGCAGCAGCGGACCGGCCCGGGAGACCCACCGACGCGGTCCCGGCAACGGGTACCGACGCCGGGATCCCGGGCAGCACCCGGGGGCACGGAGCACCGGCAACACGCACCGGCACCCGGACGCCCGACACCACGCCACAGACGGACCTGTCCCGCATCGACACGCCACGCCACGGCAACAGCAACGCCGGGCATCGGGTCCACCAGCCATCCACCAGACCGTCTGGTCACCGGCCGGACCGTCCCGCCAGCCGGCCACCGTCAGACCCCCGCGCGCCCCTCCTCCCGCACATCCCGCCACACCCCCGGGAGCGCCTCCGCCACGTCGTGCGCGCCCACCGGGGCTCCGTCGGCCGCGTGGCGGCCCGCCAGGCCGTGCAGGTAGGCGGCGACGCTGCCGGCGTCACGGGCGGGCAGGCCGGACGCGAGCAGGGAGCCGGCCAGGCCGGACAGGACATCGCCGCTGCCCGCGGTGGCCAGCCAGGACGTGCCGGTGGCGTTGGCCCGCACCGGGCCGCCGTCCGGGGCGGCGACCAGTGTGGTGGACCCCTTGAGCAGCACCGTGGCCCGGTAGCGGGCGGCGAGTTCACGGGCGGACGACAGCCGGGCCGCCTCCACCTCCTCGCGGCTCACGCCGAGCAGCGCGGCGGCCTCGCCGGCATGCGGGGTCAGCAGGGTCGGTGCGGTGCGGGCACGCACCGCACCCACGTCGACGAGCCGCAGACCGTCCGCGTCGATCAGTACGGGCACGTCCGCGGCCACCACCTCGGCGACGGTCGCGGCGTCGTCCCCGGCGCCCGGACCGACCACCCAGGCCTGCACCCGGCCCGCCCGCTTCGGCCCGCGGTCCGACACCAGCGTCTCCGGGAAGCGGGCGATCACGGCGTCCCCGGCGGGGCCGACGTACCGCACCGCCCCGGCCCCGCCGCGCAGCGCCCCCGACACCGCGAGGACGGCCGCGCCCGGGTAGCGGGCGGACCCCGCGGCGATGCCCACGACCCCGCGCCGGTACTTGTCGCTCTCGGCGCCGGGCACCGGCAGCAGCCGCGCGGCATCGGCGTGCTGCAGCGCCTCCAGGACGGCGGCGTCGCCCGGCAGCGCCAGTCCGATGTCGACCAGCCGGACCGAGCCCGCGTACTCCCGCGCCGGGTCGACCAGCAGCCCCGGCTTGTGCGTCCCGAAGGTCACCGTCAGGTCGGCGGGCAGCGCCGCCCCGTGCACCTCCCCGGTGTCGGCGTCGATACCGCTGGGCAGGTCGACGGCGACGACGGCGGCCCGGGACCGGGCGGCGGCGCGGGCGAGGGACTCGGCGTCCGGGCGCAGCCCGCCCTTGCCGCCGATCCCGACGATGCCGTCGACGACCAGATCGGCCCGCTCGATCAGCCGGCCCGCGGCCCCGCCGTCCGCCGCGACACCGCCGCCGGCCCGGCGCAGCGCCGCGAGCCCGCCGGGGTGCGCGCGCTCCGGCGCGAGCAGCACCGCGCTCACCCCGGCCCCGCGGCGGGCGAGACGGGCCCCCGCGTACAGGGCGTCGCCCCCGTTGTCGCCGCTGCCGACCAGCAGCACGACCCGGCTGCCGTACACCCGCCCGAGCAGGTCGGCGCAGGCGGCGGCGAGCCCGGCCGCCGCGCGTTGCATCAACGCCCCCTCGGGCAGCCGTGCCATCAGCTCCCGCTCGGCCGTTCTGACCGTCTCCACGCTGTACGCAGTACGCATGCCGCACAGTCTTCCCCGTCAACGGCGGACCACGTCATGGCTCCCGAGGCTCCTGACAGGTTCCCACCCCTTTGCCCGGCGACGGGTTCAGGACCGGGCGAGCCGGAACCCCACGTCGTCGACGCGGAAGGTCGGGTGGCTGCGGCGGCGCACGGAGGCCCGGCAGCTCCAGTGCTCGTCGAACCAGCCACCGCCGCGCAGCACCCGGTAACTGCCGTAGACCTCGGGGTCGTAGTGGTCCCAGCACCACTCCCAGACGTTGCCGAGCATGTCGTACAGCCCGAAGGCGTTGGGCCGCCTGCCGCCCACGGCGTGGACGCGGCCGTCGGAGTTCCCGCGGTACCAGGCGACGTCGTCGAGCGGTCCGTAGCGCGGGCCGGACGTCCCGGCGCGGCAGGCGTGCTCCCACTCCGCCTCGGTCGGCAGCCGGTAGCCGCCGGCGGTGGCGTCCCGGGTGACGGCCTCGCCGTCGACGTCGATGCCTCGGTAGACGGGCCGCGCCCCCTCGCGCAGCGACAGCGCGTTGCAGAACCGCACGGCGTCCAGCCAGGAGATCCCCTCCACGGGCCGCCGGTCCTCCGGTCCGCCGGTCGACGGCTCACCCGTGACCTGCGCGTACAGCGCCCGGGTGACCGGTACCGCCGCGATCCGGTACGACGGCAGCTCCACCGTCCAACTGCGCTGTGTCCGCCGGTCGGACAGCGTCACCCGCCCCGCCGGAACGGCCGCCATCGTCACGTCCACCGTCTGCGCCACTCCCCCGTCCCTCCGCCCCCAAGTCCTCCAGCCCCGTGTCTCCCCGTCCCCTGTGCGCGTCACCCCTCGGCGATCACCACCGCCGAGGCGACCCCCGCGTCATGGCTCAGCGAGACGTGCCACGACGTCACCCCCAGCTCCGCCGCCCGGGCCGCCACCGTCCCGGTCACCCGCAGCCGGGGCTGCCCGCTGTCCTCGACGTACACCTCCGCGTCCGTCCAGTGCAGGCCCGCCGGTGCGCCCAGCGCCTTGGCCACCGCCTCCTTCGCCGCGAAGCGCACCGCGAGCGAGGCGACGCCGCGGCGTTCGCCGCTGGGCAGCAGCAGTTCGCTCGGCAGGAACAGCCGGTCGGCCAGCGCCGGCGTCCGCTTCAGGGACACCGCGAACCGTTCGATCTCGGCCACGTCGATCCCGACCCCGATGATGCTCATGCCGAGCACCCTACGGGCCCGCGGCCGGCGCCTACTCGACCGTCACCGACTTCGCCAGGTTCCGCGGCTGGTCCACCTCGTTGCCGCGGGCGGTGGCCAGTTCGCAGGCGAAGACCTGCAGCGGCACCGTCGCCACCAGCGGCTGCAGCAGGGTCGGGGTGACCGGGATGCGGATCAGGTGGTCGGCGTACGGGACGACGGCCTCGTCGCCCTCCTCGGCGATCACGACGGTCCGGGCGCCGCGGGCCCGGATCTCCTGGATGTTGGAGACGATCTTGTCGTGGAGCACGGACCGACCGCGCGGGGACGGAACGACGACCACCACCGGCAGATCCTGCTCGATCAGCGCGATCGGGCCGTGCTTGAGCTCCCCCGCCGCGAACCCCTCGGCGTGCATGTACGCCAGTTCCTTGAGCTTCAGCGCGCCCTCGAGCGCCACCGGGTAGCCGACGTGCCGGCCCAGGAACAGCACCGTGTTCTTCGCGGTCAGCGAGCGCGCCAGCTCCCGTACCGGCTCCATGGTGCCGAGCACCTGCTCCACCGCGCCCGGGATCCGCGTCAGGTCCCGCACCACCGCGCGGATCTCGTCGCCCCACTTCGTCCCGCGCACCTGCCCGAGGTACAGGGCGACCAGATAGCACGCGACCAGCTGGGTCAGGAACGCCTTGGTGGAGGCGACCGCGATCTCGGGACCGGCGTGCGTGTAGAGGACCGCGTCGGACTCGCGGGGGATGGTCGAGCCGTTGGTGTTGCAGATCGCCAGCACCCTGGCGCCCTGCTCGCGGGCGTGCCGCAGCGCCATCAGCGTGTCCATGGTCTCGCCGGACTGGGAGATGGCGATCACCAGTGTCTGCTGGTCGAGGATCGGATCGCGGTAACGGAACTCGCTGGCCAGCTCCACCTCGCAGGGGATCCGCGTCCAGTGCTCGATGGCGTACTTGGCGATCAGCCCGGAGTGGAAGGCGGTGCCGCACGCCACGATGACGATCTTGTCCATCTCGCGCAGCTCGGAGTCGGAGATGCGGACCTCGTCCAGGGACAGCGAGCCGGTGCCGTCGACGCGGCCCAGCAGCGTGTCGGCGACCGCCTTGGGCTGCTCGGCGATCTCCTTGAGCATGAAGTAGTCGTAGCCGCCCTTCTCGGCGGCGGAGGCGTCCCAGTCGACGTGGTAGGAGCGCACGTCCGCGGGGTCGCCGTCGAAGCCGGTGACCGTCACACCGTCCCGGCGCAGCTCGACGACCTGGTCCTGGCCCAGCTCGATCGCGTCCCGCGTGTGCGCGATGAACGCGGCGACGTCGGAGGCGAGGAAGGACTCGCCCTCCCCCACGCCCACCACCAGCGGGGAGTTGCGGCGGGCGCCGACCACCACGTCCGGCTCGTCGGCGTGCACCGCCACCAGGGTGAAGGCCCCCCGCAGCCGGCGGCACACCAGCCGCATCGCCTCCGCCAGGTCGGCGCAGGAGGAGTACTCCTCGGCGAGCAGATGGGAGACGACCTCGGTGTCGGTCTCCGACGCCAGCTCGTGCCCGCGCTGCTCCAACTCGTCGCGCAGCGCGGCGAAGTTCTCGATGATGCCGTTGTGGACGACGGCGACCCGGCCGGCGTTGTCCAGGTGCGGGTGGGCGTTGGCGTCGGTGGGTCCGCCGTGGGTGGCCCAGCGGGTGTGGCCGAGGCCGGTGACGCCGGCGGGCAGCGGGTGCTCGGCCAGCTCCTTGTCCAGGTTGACCAGCTTGCCGGCCCGTTTGGCGACGGCGAGACCGCCGTCGGCGAGCACGGCGACGCCCGCCGAGTCGTATCCCCGGTACTCCAGCCGCTTCAGTCCGGCCATCACGACATCGAGCGCCGAGCGCGCCCCCACGTATCCCACGATTCCGCACATGACCGGCACCCTACGATCGATTCCGGTCACGAACACGTCATCACGTGCCCGAAATCGGAAATTCCCACCGGGGTACGAACACCCCGATGGGAATCTGCGTCGGCGATGGCGCCGGATGCCCGGGTGCCGGCCTGCGTCGCGTCAGCCGGCACGGCGTCAGCCGAAGCCGACGTCAGCCGAAGCCGACGTCAGCCGATGCCTCGTCAGCCGAACCCGTGTCAGCCGAGCTTGCCGACCTGGGCGTCGACGAGCTCCGCCGGGATCTCGAAGTCCTTGCCCGTCGCCATCGCCGCGAGGTTGACCGCGGAGAAGGAGGCGAGCGTGGCGCCCTTGCGGACCACGACGACCTTCTGCGGCGCCTGGGGTCCCTCTTCGGTGTCGAGAGTCAGGGTGAGCGCGAGCGCCTCGTCCCCGGCGGCGGGCGCCTCGTCCACCGCGACCTTGACGATCTTCATCGGCTCGCCGACCGCGGTGGCGGTGTAGCCGCCGGAGCACTTCTCGGCGGCGGTGCTCAGCTCCTTCAGCGCCCCCTCGGCCCCGCCCTCGTGGGAGGAGAGGGTCACCAGCACCTTCTCCACGTCCAGGGCGGCCATCATGGCCTCCTCCGGGGGCGTGTCCGCGGCGGGCTCCTCCGCCTCGCCCGTGTAGCTGCGCTTCACCGTGGCCGACGGCTCGCCCTGGGCCACACCGGCCTGGGCCAGTGCGAGCGGCAGACAGGCCGCGTCGTCGGCGGTCACCTGGTCCCGGGCGACATCGTCGCCGGCCGGCACCGCGGTGGCGACCTTGCCGCTCTTGACGTCCGCCTGGGTCAGGGCGGCCTTCTCCAACTCGTCGGCGGTCAGCGCCTCGGCGGCGGCCGTGGTCTTCTCGGCCTCGGCCTTGCCGCCACCGGCCTCGGCCTTGTCGCCGCCGTCGGCGGAGGAGCCGCCGCAAGCGGTGGCGAGCAGGGCCAGGGCGGCGGCGGAGGCCGCGAGGGCGGTACGGCGAACGGCGAGACGTGTCACGTCAGGAAGCTCTCTCTTCGAACGTCGCGGAGGGTTCCGCGCACACATGCGCGCACTGTAGACACAGGGAGTCCACAGATGATCATCAAGCGACGACCCGGTATCCGACCGTGACACCGACGTGATCTCGCACGCCCGGGAGGACGGCCGGCGGCGTGACACACCCCACCTGCCGACGTGTTCGAACTCCGTTAACAATGGACTGTGATCTCTCCGGCCTCCTCGATGCCCCGGAGCGCCCACCGGCACCGGCCGGAGGCGACTCCCTACGTCGACCTCACCCGTACCGAGTGGAGCGCGCTGCGCGACAAGACACCGCTGCCGCTCAGCGCCGAGGAGGTCGAGAAGCTGCGCGGTCTCGGCGACGTCATCGACCTCGACGAGGTGCGGGACATCTATCTGCCGCTGTCCCGGCTGCTCAACCTCTACGTCGGCGCCACGGACGGCCTCCGAGGCGCGCTGAACACCTTCCTCGGGGAGCAGGGCTCCCAGTCGGGCACGCCCTTCGTCATAGGCGTCGCCGGCTCGGTCGCGGTCGGCAAGTCCACCGTCGCGCGGCTGCTCCAGGCGCTGCTGTCCCGCTGGCCCGAGCACCCGCGCGTCGAGCTGGTCACCACCGACGGCTTCCTGCTGCCCACCCGGGAGCTGCAGGCCCGCGGTCTGATGTCACGCAAGGGCTTCCCCGAGTCCTACGACCGCCGGGCCCTGACCCGGTTCGTCGCCGACATCAAGGCAGGCAAGGACGAGGTGACCGCGCCCGTCTACTCCCACCTCATCTACGACATCGTGCCGGGCCGGAAGCTCGTGGTGCGCCGCCCCGACATCCTGATCGTCGAGGGCCTCAACGTCCTGCAGCCCGCCCTCCCCGGAAAGGACGGCCGCACCCGGGTCGGCCTCGCCGACTACTTCGACTTCAGCGTGTACGTCGACGCCCGCCCCGAGGACATCGAGCGCTGGTACCTGAACCGCTTCAAGAAGCTGCGCGCGACCGCTTTCCAGAACCCCTCCTCGTACTTCCGCAAGTACACCCAGGTGTCGGAGGAGGAGGCGCTCGACTACGCCCGCACCACCTGGCGGACCATCAACAAGCCGAACCTCATCGAGAACGTGGCACCGACCCGGGGCCGCGCCACGCTGATCCTGCGCAAGGGACCGGACCACAAGGTGCAGCGGCTGAGCCTGCGCAAGCTGTGACGGCCTCCCCGAGGAACGGACGCACGCACTGTTGGATGGGCGCCATGCTGCATGTGCGCCTGATCACGCCGGCCGGGCAGACCGAGGCGGTGGTCCGCCTGATCGACCGGACGGTCGGCACCGCCCACCTCGTGGTACTGCCCGGGGCCGCCCGCAGTCCCGCCGGTGACCTGGTGAGCTGCGATGTGGCACGCGAGTCGGCGGACGAACTCGTCGGCGGCCTGCGGGCGCTGGGCCTCGACACTCACGGCGCCATCACCGCGGAGAACCTGGCCCTGGCACTGTCCCGGGACGCCGACCGCGCCGAGCGGGCCACCCCGGGCGAGGCCGCGGACGCGGTGCTGTGGGAGGAGCTGGAGGAGGCGACCAGCGAGGAGTCCACGCTGTCGATCACCTACCTGGGCTTCATCGCGCTCGCCACGATGATCGCGGCCTGCGGGGTGGTGCTGGACAACCCGATCCTCATCGTGGGCGCGATGGCGGTGGGCCCGGAGTTCGGGCCGCTGGCCGGAATCTGCACCGCGGTGGTGCAGCGGGCGCCCCGGCAGGCGCTCCGTTCACTGACCGCGCTGCTGGTGGGCTTCGCGGTGGCGATGCTGGTGACGGCGGTGTTCAGCCTGGTCATGGACGCCGCCGGCCAGTTCAGCGAGGCACAACTGGACGGCGCGCGGCCCAACACGGGGTTCGTCTACGACCCCGGTCTGCTGTCGTTCGTCGTGGCGCTGCTCGCCGGCACCGCGGGAATGCTCTCGCTGACCTCCGCCAAGTCCGGCGCCCTGGTGGGCGTCGCCATCTCGGTGACGACCATCCCGGCCGCCGCGAACGCGGCCGTGGCCGCCGTCTACGGCGACACCCACCAGACGTGGCGCTCGACGGAACAGCTGCTGCTGAACCTCTCGGCGATCCTCCTCGCCGGCACGCTCACCCTGCTCGCCCAGAAGGCCCTGTGGGCAAGGCAGCGCCCGCGCATGAGCAGCTCGGGGTGAGACAGCCAAGAAACCAAGCAGGTCGGGCGAAGTCCCCTGCGGTTCGGCAGCGCCCTGAAGGGGCGCGGGGAACTGCGCGACCGGCCACGACGGCGCCGCGGACGAGCGACGGCGCAGCGCGGCACTGCCGGCGGAGCGCTCAGCCCAGCGCCGACTTCACCGAATCGGCCAGGCGCCCGGCCACCGACCGAGCCTGCTCGATGTCCGCCGCCTCGACCATCACCCGGACCAGCGGCTCCGTGCCGGAGGGACGCAGCAGCACCCGCCCGGTGCTCCCCAGCTCCCGCTCGGCCTCGGCGACCGCGGTGGCCAGCTCGGCGGAGGTGGCCACCCGCGCCCTGTCCACGTCGGACACATTGATCAGCACCTGCGGCAGCCGCTCCATGACGGACGTCAGGTCCTGCAGCGTACGGCCGCTCTGGGCGACCCTCGCGGCCAGCATCAGGCCGGTGAGCGTGCCGTCACCGGTGGTGGCGTGGTCGAGGATGATGACGTGGCCGGACTGCTCGCCGCCGAGGGCGAAGCCCTTGTCCTTCATCTCCTCCAGCACATACCGGTCGCCGACCCCCGTCTGCACGACCTGGATGCCCTCGCGCTCCATGGCGAGCTTGAAGCCCAGGTTGGACATGACGGTGGCGACGACGGTGTCGTGGCGCAGCGCCGACCGCTCCCGCATCGCCAGTGCCAGCACCGCGAGGATCTGGTCGCCGTCCACCTCCGCGCCGGTGTGGTCCACGGCCAGGCAGCGGTCGGCGTCGCCGTCGTGCGCGATGCCGAGGTCGGCGCCGTGCTCGACGACGGCGGCCTTGAGCTGGCCGAGGTGGGTGGAGCCGCAGCCGTCGTTGATGTTGAGGCCGTCCGGCTCGGCGCCGATGGTGACGATCTCGGCGCCGGCGCGGGCGAACGCCTCGGGCGAGACCCGGGCGGCGGCTCCGTGCGCCTCGTCGAGGACGATCTTCAGACCGTCGAGGCGGTTGGGCAGGACGCCGATGAGGTGGGCGACGTACCGGTCGAAGCCCTCGGCGTAGTCCCGGACCCGGCCGACACCGGCGCCGGTCGGGCGGTCCCAGGGGGCGCCGGTGCGGTGCTCCGCGTACACGGACTCGATACGGTCCTCCAGCTCGTCGGCGAGCTTGTGGCCGCCGCGGGCGAAGAACTTGATGCCGTTGTCGGGCATGGCGTTGTGACTGGCGGACAGCATCACGCCGAGGTCGGCGCCGAGCGCGCCGGTCAGGTACGCCACCGCAGGGGTCGGCAGCACCCCGACCCGCAGCACGTCCACGCCGGCGCTGGCCAGGCCCGCGACGACGGCGGCCTCCAGGAACTCCCCGGACGCTCGCGGGTCCCGGCCGACCACCGCGGTCGGCCGGTGTCCTTCGAAGGTGCCCGCCTCGGCCAGCACGTGTGCCGCGGCGACCGAGAGACCGAGGGCCATCTCGGCGGTCAGGTCCGCGTTGGCGACACCGCGCACGCCGTCCGTGCCGAAGAGTCGTCCCACTTGTCCTCCTGAGGAAGCGTCAGTCCCGGGAGCGGTGCCGGTGCGGCCCACGCACATGCTCCCGGGCCCCGAACACACACGGTGCCCGGTGATTCGATCGCACAAGCCGTTGAGCGTCTTGTGCCGTTATACGCCCGACGGCGGTGATATACGAACGCCCCGGCAGCACACTGGCGTGCCGCCGGGGCGTTCGGAGTACAGACAGCGAAGCTTAGCGCTTGCTGTACTGCGGAGCCTTGCGGGCCTTCTTCAGACCGGCCTTCTTCCGCTCGACCGCACGGTCGTCGCGGCGCAGGAAGCCGGCCTTCTTCAGCGCACCGCGGTTGTTGTCGACGTCGGCCTCGTTGAGGGCGCGGGCGACACCGAGGCGGAGGGCACCGGCCTGGCCGGAGACGCCGCCGCCGGCGATGCGGGCGATGACGTCGTAGCGGCCCTCGAGCTCCAGCACCTTGAAGGGCTCGTTGACCTCCTGCTGGTGCACCTTGTTCGGGAAGTAGTCCTCGAGGGTGCGGCCGTTGATCTTCCACTTGCCGGTGCCCGGGACGATCCGGACACGGGCGATGGCGTTCTTGCGGCGGCCCAGGCCGGCGGCCGGCTGGGGCTCGCCGAAGCGGGAGGCCATGGACTCCGAGGTGTACTCGCCCTCGACGGGGACCTCGGACTCGGTGGTGTAGCTGTCGATGTCAAGCTCTTCGAGCGGCTGCTCGGCAGTGGTCTCGGCCACGATTCTCCTCAGATTCTCTTCGGTCTTAGGGGGTGGCCGGACTTACTGCGCGACCTGGGTGATCTCGTACGGCTGCGGCTGCTGCGCGCCGTGCGGGTGCTGGTCACCCTTGTAGACCTTCAGCTTCGAGAGCATCTGACGGCCCAGGGAGTTCTTGGGGAGCATGCCCTTGACGGCCTTCTCGACGGCCTTCTCCGGGTTCTTCTCCAGCAGCTCGTCGTAGCGGACGGAGCGCAGACCGCCCGGGTAGCCGGAGTGACGGTAGGCCATCTTCTGGGTCCGCTTGTTACCGGACAGGTGCACCTTGTCGGCGTTGATGATGATGACGAAGTCACCAGCGTCGACGTGCGGCGCGTAGATCGGCTTGTGCTTGCCCCGCAGAAGGGTGGCGGCGGTGGTGGCGAGACGGCCCAGGACGACGTCCTGAGCGTCAATGACGTGCCACTGGCGCGTCACATCGCCGGGCTTGGGGCTGTACGTACGCACGGTTCGTAGCCTTCGCTTCGAGTGAATGGTCCTGAACAGGTCACCGAAACGATCACGACAGCCTTGACCGCGCTGCGGTGACGCAAACCGCGCGCTGGTCGCTGGTCATCGGCCCGGCGGACCGGTGTAAGGGCCCGTCCCGTGAGAATGAGCAAGCCAATACACAACAAGCAAGCAGAATACCGGGGCACCCGGACAGGGTCAAAACGCGGGATCACTGCCTACTGCCACTGTACGGGTCCGCGGTCCGGGACCGCGGACCCCATTGGACCGGACCAGCACGCCACGCGACCCGTCTAAGATGCGCCCCATGAGCTTTGGGCAGGGGGGACCCCAGTCTCAGTGGGATCCCTGGAAACCGCAATCCCAGCAGCCCTGGAACAGCGGCGGCGACCAGACCCCGGACTGGGCCGCGCTCGCCGAGGCGTCCGAGGCCCGCAACAAGCGGCGCCGGCTGCTGTTCATCGGAGGTGGCGCGCTGGCCACGGTCGCCGTGGCCAGCGCCGTCGCGGTGGCCGTGGTGTCGGCGAACGGCTCCAGCACGGCCTCCGGCGACCCCTCCCGGCTGCCGACGGCGGCGGACATCCCCAGCGAGAGCGCCACGGCCCCGTCGTTCGCGCCCACCAGCGCACCGCCGCCGCTGGACCCGAAGGACTTCGTCTCCAGCGCCGAGAAGGACAAGGCGCCGCTCGGCCCGGACGTCCTGTTCCCGGGGACGCAGCTCACCATGGGTGACGTCGTCTACAAGAAGGGCCCGACGGCCGACACCCGCACCTGCGCCTCCGCCGCCCAGGGCAGCCTGCCGAAGGTCCTCGACGCCAACGACTGCACCCGGGTGATCCGCGTCACCTACACCGCGGACGGGGTCGCCGTCACCGTCGGTGTGGCCGTCTTCGACACCGCGGCGCAGGCCACCAGGGCCAAGACGGAGGCGGACAGCAAGAGCATCGTGCGCTCCCTGTCCGGGGGCGGAGTGGACTCCTTCTGCAGCGGCGCCGTGTGCCGGTCCACGACCAATTCCTACGGCCGGTACGCCTACTTCACCATCGCCGGGTTCCCGAACGGCAAGGACGTGTCGGAGAAGGACACCAAGGTCTTCCGCACCGGCGACGACCTGGCGGAATTCACCTTCCGGCAGATCCGCCAGCGCGGCCAGGCCCAGGCCTCCGCAGCGGCGGAGGCCGGCTGAGCTCCCGGAAGGGGCGCGGGGAACTGCGCGACCGGCCACGACGGCACCGCAGACGAGCGACGGCGCAGCGCGGCACTGCCGGCGGAGCGCTCAGCGCCCGTCCGCAGCCGCTCAGCAGCAGTGCGCGGCCGGCAGGGTCCGTTTGTTGCGGGCCTCCCGGTTGCGCGCCGCCAGCAGCTCGTCGGCCGGGTAGCCGACCTCCTCCAGGGTCAGCCCGTGCGGCCGTACGACATGCACCGCCGAGTCCCGCACCCCGGCGACGAGCACCTTGCCCGGCCAGTCGGGCGGGCGGTGCCCGTCGCCGACGAACAGCAGCGCCCCGATCAGCGAGCGCACCATGTTGTGGCAGAAGGCGTCGGCGCGGACGGTGGCGGTGATGATCCCGTCGTCGCCGCGCACCAGGCTCAGCTCCTGCAGCGTACGGATGGTCGTCGCGCCCTCCCGCTTCTTGCAGTAGGCGGCGAAGTCGTGCTCGCCCAGCAGTGCCCGGGCGGCCTCGTTCATGGCGTCGGCGTCCAGCGGCCAGTCGTGCCACAGCACGTGCCCGCGCAGCAGCGGGTCCACCCCGCCGGGGTTGTCGGTGACCCGGTAGGCGTAGCGGCGCCAGACCGCCGAGAAGCGCGCGTTGAAGCCGCGGGGCGCCTCCCTGAGCGCCCACACCCGCACGTCCCTGGGCAGCCGCCCGGCGAGCCGCTTCATCAGCTTGCCGTGGTGCTCGGCCCACACCTCCCGCGGCAGATCGACATGGGCGACCTGCCCCCGGGCGTGCACACCGGCATCGGTCCGTCCGGCCACCGTCAGCTCGTACGTCCGGGGCGACCGCGTCACGGTACGCAGGGCGTCCTCGATCTCGCCCTGCACGGTCCGCCGGCCCCCGGCCTGCTTGGCCCAGCCGTGGAAGGCGCTCCCGTCGTACGACAGATCGAGCCGGACACGGACGTCACCGGGTGCTGCTGCATCACTCACGTGGACATCCTCTCAGCAACAGAAGACGGGCCCGCTCCTCGAGAGGAACGGGCCCGCCAGACGCGCCCGAGGGGCGCAGGGAACCGCGCGACCAGCCACGACGCAGCCGCGGCCACGAGCGAACAGCCCCCGGCGAGAACGCTCAGGCGTCCTTGGACTCCTCGGCGGACTCCTCGGCCTTGGTCACGTCGACCTTGGCCTCGGCAGCCTCGGCAGCCTCGGCGGCCTCGGCGTCCTTGGCGGAGCGCTTCGTCGCGGCCTCGGCCTCGCCGACCGCCTTCTGCTGCACCGTCAGCGCCTCGACCAGCTCGATCACGGCCATGGGCGCGTTGTCGCCACGGCGGTTACCGATCTTGGTGATGCGGGTGTAGCCACCCGGACGGTTCTCGTACCGCGGGCCGATCTCGGTGAAGAGCGTGTGGACGACGCTCTTGTCCGTGATGACCTGGAGCACCTGACGGCGGTTGTGAAGGTCGCCCTTCTTCGCCTTGGTGATCAGACGCTCGGCGTACGGCCGCAGACGGCGGGCCTTCGCCTCGGTGGTGGTGATCTTGCCGTGCTCGAAGAGGCTCTTCGCGAGGTTCGCGAGGAGCAGCTTCTCGTGCGCGGCGCTGCCGCCCAGACGGGCACCCTTGGTGGGCTTCGGCATGATGTTTCTCCTAGGTGTCTGCCCCGGCCGTGTCAGGTACCGGGGTCAGTATCCGAGCAGGCGGTCGCCTGTCGGAGATCCGGGTGCCGTTTCCGGCTCCCGGAAGGGCCCGCGCCCCTCGGGAGGGGCGCGGGGAACTGCGCGACCGGCCGCAGCCGGCCCGCAGCCGGAACCGAACCGTCGGTCCCGAGCTCAGAACCGACCGTCTCAGTACTGCTCGGTCTCGACGAACCCGGCATCCGCGTCGTCGTCCGCGCCGAAGGCGTCCGCCGCGGCGGTCGGGTCGAATCCGGGCGGGCTGTCCTTCAGGGCCAGGCCCATGCCGGCCAGCTTCGCCTTGACCTCGTCGATCGACTTCGCACCGAAGTTGCGGATGTCGAGCAGATCCGCCTCGGAGCGGGCCACGAGCTCACCCACGGAGTGGATGCCCTCACGCTTGAGGCAGTTGTAGGAGCGGACCGTGAGCTCCAGCTCCTCGATCGGCAGCGCCAGGTCCGCGGCGAGCGCGGCGTCCGTCGGGGACGGACCCATGTCGATGCCCTCGGCGTCGATGTTCAGCTCACGGGCCAGACCGAACAGCTCGACCAGGGTCTTGCCGGCCGACGCCATGGCGTCGCGCGGACGCATGGCCTGCTTGGTCTCGACGTCGACGATCAGCTTGTCGAAGTCGGTGCGCTGCTCGACACGGGTGGCCTCGACCTTGTACGTGACCTTGAGCACCGGCGAGTAGATCGAGTCGACCGGGATCCGGCCGATCTCCTGGCCGACCTGCTTGTTCTGCACGGCGGAGACATAGCCGCGACCGCGCTCGACGGTCAGCTCCATCTCCAGCTTGCCCTTGCCGTTGAGCGTGGCGAGGACCAGGTCGGGGTTGTGCACCTCGACACCGGCCGGGGGCGCGATGTCGGCGGCGGTGACCAGACCCGGGCCCTGCTTGCGCAGGTACATCACGACCGGCTCGTCGTGCTCCGAGGAGACGACCAGCTGCTTGATGTTGAGGATCAGGTCGGTGACGTCCTCCTTGACGCCCGGCACGGTGGTGAACTCGTGCAGCACGCCGTCGATGCGGATGGAGGTGACCGCCGCACCGGGGATGGAGGACAGGAGGGTCCGACGCAGGGAGTTGCCGAGGGTGTAGCCGAAGCCCGGCTCCAGCGGCTCGATCACGAACCGGGAGCGGAATTCGTCGACGACCTCTTCGGTCAACGAGGGACGCTGAGCGATCAGCATGTGTGGATCAGATCCTTCAGTCGTGGGCGCCCGCTATATGACGCCCGACGGGACCGCGCCGGAGAAGGCGCGGGTACTGCAAGGGTACGGGCGGCACGACCCGAATGAGCCGTACCGCCCGGACATCCTGCGAAGCGGGGTCAGACGCGACGGCGCTTCGGCGGACGGCAGCCGTTGTGCGGGGTCGGGGTGACGTCCTGGATGGAGCCGACCTCGAGACCGGTGGCCTGCAGGGAACGGATCGCGGTCTCACGACCGGAGCCCGGGCCCTTGACGAACACGTCGACCTTGCGCATGCCGTGCTCCTGGGCGCGGCGGGCGGCCGACTCGGCGGCCATCTGCGCGGCGAACGGCGTGGACTTCCGGGAGCCCTTGAAGCCGACGTGGCCGGCCGAGGCCCAGGAGATCACGTTGCCGGTCGGGTCCGTGATCGAGACGATCGTGTTGTTGAACGTGCTCTTGATGTGCGCGTGGCCGTGAGCGACGTTCTTCTTTTCCTTGCGGCGCACCTTCTTGGCAGCGCCCTGACGTCCCTTGGGGGGCATCTTCTAACTCCTACGGGAGGTGGTCGGTCCTACAGCGAAGACCGTGGACAGGCGTCCGCTGCGGACTACTTCTTGCCCGGCTTCTTCTTGCCGGCGATGGCGCGACGCGGGCCCTTGCGGGTGCGGGCGTTGGTGCTGGTGCGCTGACCGCGGACGGGCAGACCGCGGCGGTGACGGAGACCCTGGTAGGTACCGATCTCGACCTTGCGGCGGATGTCGGCCTGGATCTCGCGACGGAGGTCACCCTCGGTCCGGAAGTTGTTGTCGACGAACTCGCGGATCGCGACGAGCTGCTCCTCGGAGAGGTCGCGGACGCGGGTGTTCGGGTCGACGCCGGTGGCAGCCAGCGTCTGCTGGGAGAGGGTCCGGCCGATGCCGAACACGTAGGTGAGGGCGATCTCCACGCGCTTGTCGCGCGGGATGTCAACACCGGAAACGCGTGCCATTCAATGGCTCCTGGTGATCTTCGGAGGTCTTCCGCAGAACCGGCTCCCAGCCGCCGTACCAGGTACGAACTGGGTCCCCGGCCTCCGAACCGGGGGTGTCAGACGGCTTACGCCGCCCGGGCCCTGCGTATGAACATATTCAGCTCGCGTCGCGCGAAACTCTGCGAAAGAGGTGCAGAGGGTGCGGTCGGTCGTGCGTCAGCCCTGGCGCTGCTTGTGGCGCGGGTTGTCGCAGATGACCATGACCCGACCGTGACGGCGGATCACCCTGCACTTGTCGCAGATCTTCTTGACGCTCGGCTTGACCTTCATGGGATGTGAGGTTCTCCGGGTCAGTTGCCGGCGGTCCCGTGCAGCCGCACGGGACGTGGGCAAGATCTACTTGTACCGGTAGACGATCCGGCCACGCGTCAGGTCGTACGGAGACAGCTCCACCACGACCCGGTCGTCAGGGAGGATGCGGATGTAGTGCATACGCATCTTGCCGCTGATGTGTGCCAGGACCTGGTGGCCGTTCTGGAGCTCGACCTTGAACATGGCGTTCGGCAGAGACTCGACGACAGTGCCCTCGATCTCGATGGCACCTTGCTTCTTGGCCACGCTTCGCCCTTCGAATCGACTACCTTGATCGACTCCGGCGTGCTGGAAAACCGCATGCAGGCATGCGGGTGCACGAGAGCCGACGAGTCAGTCTACGTCAGCACACCCGGAAAGGCGAAACGAGGAAGTCTGCCCCACCAGGGAGATCCTTAAGCGAGCGGGTCCGGAGCGGTGGTGATGCCGTACTCGGCCAGCTTCTCCCTGCCGCCGTCGGGCGCCGTGAGTACCAGTGGGCCCTCCTCGGTCAGGGCGACGGAGTGCTCCCAGTGCGAGGACCAGGTGCCGTCGGTGGTGACGACCGTCCACTCGTCCTCCAGGACGACGGTCTTCGGGGTGCCCAGGGACACCATCGGCTCGATGGCGAGGCAGAACCCCGGGACCAGCCTCGGCCCCTTGCCGCGGCGCCGCTCGACGTAGTTCAGGAGGTGGGGGTCCATGTGCATCTCGGAGCCGATGCCGTGGCCGCCGTAGTCCTCGATGATCCCGTACCGGCCGCCGCCCGGCCTGGGCTGCCGGCGGATGTACGTCTCCACGGCACGCGAGATGTCGACGAGCCGGTTGCCCTGCTTCATCGCCGCGATGCCGGCCCACATCGACTCCCGGGTCACCCGGGAGAGCTCGACCAGCTCCGGAGCGTGACCGGAGCCCACGAAGGCGGTGTACGCGGCATCGCCGTGCCAGCCGTCGATGATCGCGCCGCAGTCGATCGAGATGATGTCCCCGTCCTTGAGGACCACGTCGTCGGAGGGGATGCCGTGCACGACGACCTCGTTCACGGAGGTGCAGATCGTCGCCGGGAAGCCGCCGTACCCGAGGAAGTTCGGCTTGGCGTCGTGCTCCGCGAGCACCTTGCGGGCGACCTGGTCCAGGTCCCGGGTGGTGGCGCCGGGCACGGCGGCCTCGCGCGTGGCCGCGTGGATGGCGGCGACGACCAGCCCCGCCTCACGCATCTTGGCGATCTGCTCGGGGGTCTTGATCTGCACCATGACGGCTGCGGCCTTTCTGGACCTGGAGAGGTACGGACAACACTTCCCACGATAAGGGCCGAAGCCCTCCGTAACCCGTGGGGCACCGCTCATGCCGCAGCCGCGGCCCTCGGCGGAGGGACCGCGGCTGCAACCGGCGGAGGAACTACTCCTCGCGCTTCAGCGCCTCCTGCGCACGGGCGGTGACCTCGTCGACCGCGCCCATCGCGGAGATGGTCACGACCAGGCCCTGCGCCTTGTAGTAGTCGATGATCGGTTCGGTCTGCGTGTGGTAGACCTCGAGCCGCTTGCGGACCGTCTCCTCGGAGTCGTCGTCCCGCTGGTACAGCTCACCGCCGCAGACGTCGCAGACGCCCTCCTGCTTCGGCTTGGAGTAGGTCACGTGGAAGACGTGCGCCGACTCGTTCCGGCACACCCGCCGTCCGGCGATCCGCTTGACGACCTCGTCCTCGGGGGCCTCCAGGTCCAGCACCGCGTCGAGCTTCATCTGCTCCGTCTCGAGCAGCTCGTCCAGCGCCTCCGCCTGGGAGACGTTGCGCGGGAAGCCGTCCAGCAGGAAGCCGCCCTCCGCGTCGGGCTGCTCCATGCGGTCCTTGGCCATGGCGATGGTGACCTCGTCCGGCACGAGGTTGCCGGCGTCCATGTAGGACTTCGCGAGCCTGCCCAGCTCGGTCTGCTGGCTGATGTTGGCGCGGAACAGGTCGCCCGTGGAGATGTGCGGGATGTGCAGCGTCTCGGCAAGGCGGGTGGCCTGCGTACCCTTTCCGGCACCCGGCGGCCCGACGAGGACGATTCGCATCAGCGGAGGAACCCTTCGTAATTGCGCTGCTGGAGCTGGCTCTCGATCTGCTTCACCGTTTCGAGGCCCACACCCACGATGATCAGGATGCTGGTGCCACCGAACGGGAAGTTCTGGTTTGCCCCGAAACCTGCCAACGCCATCGTCGGCACGAGAGCGATCAGACCCAAGTACAGCGAACCCGGCCAGGTGATCCGGTTGAGTACGTAGCTCAGATACTCAGCGGTCGGTCGGCCAGCCCGGATGCCCGGGATGAAGCCACCATACTTCTTCATGTTGTCGGCGACTTCTTCGGGGTTGAAGGTAATCGCCACGTAGAAGAACGCGAAGAACACAATGAGCAGGAAGTAGAGGACGATGTGCGCCGCCGCGTCCGTGGCCGCGAGGTTCCGCTCGATCCACTGCGCCCAGCCCGCGTCCGAGTTGGAGAACTGGACGATCAGCGCCGGGATGTAGAGCAGCGAGGACGCGAAGATGACCGGGATGATGCCCGCCTGGTTGACCTTGAGCGGGATGTACGTCGACGTGCCGCCGTAGGACCGGCGGCCGATCATGCGCTTCGCGTACTGGACCGGGATACGGCGCTGGGCCTGCTCGACGAAGACCACCAGGCCGATCATGACCAGGCCGACGGCGACCACGGTGCCGAACTCGATCCAGCCGCCCGCCAGGTCGCCCTGCTGCTTGATGGCCCACAGCGCGGACGGGAAGGTCGCGGCGATCGAGATGAACATCAGGATCGACATGCCGTTGCCGATGCCGCGGTCGGTGATCAGCTCACCGAGCCACATCACGAGGGCCGTGCCCGCGGTCATGGTGATCACCATGACGACGGTGGTGAAGATGGCCTGGTCCGGGACGACCTGGTTGGCGACCGTGCAGCCGGAGAAGAGGGCACCGCTGCGGGCGGTGGCGACCAGGCCGGTGCCCTGCAGGACGGCGAGCGCAACGGTCAGGTAACGGGTGTACTGCGTGATCTTCGCAGTGCCCGCCTGACCCTCCTTCTTCAGGGCCTCCAGGCGCGGGATCACCACGGTGAGCAGCTGCAGAATGATGCTGGCCGTGATGTACGGCATGATGCCGAGCGCGAAGACCGTGATCTGCAGCAGCGCGCCACCGCTGAACATGTTGACCAGACCGAAGAGGCCCTGGTTGCCGGACGCCTGGTCCACACACTCCTGAACGGCCGTGTAGTCCACGCCCGGGATCGGGATGTGCGTACCGATCCGGTACACCACGATGATGCCCAGCGTGAAGAGCAGCTTCTTGCGCAGGTCGGGCGTCTTGAACGCCCGGGCGAACGCGGTGAGCACGGTGCCTCCTGCGACCCCCGCGCAACTGCGTCAAGGGCGACGGTCTTGAGGTTCGACTGACGACTTAGTACGTAACGGTCAACTGCCGCTCAGAGTGCCCGAAGTACAGCACCCGTGAAAGTGGGCAGTGCAGGCCACCTTACCTGCGAGACCACTGCCCTTGGAACGACCAACCGGGGATACCCCATTTGTGGGGTATCCCCGGCCGGTGTCACTCAAGTCATCGAGACGCCTGTGGTGTTCAGACGAGCTCGGTGACGCTGCCGCCGGCGGCGGCGATCTTCTCCTTGGCGGAGGTGGAGGCCTTGTCGACCCGCACCGTCAGCGCCACGGAGATCTCGCCCTCGCCGAGGACCTTGACCAGGCTGTTCTTACGAACGGCACCCTTGGCCACCAGGTCCTCGACGGTGACCTCGCCACCCTGCGGGTAGAGCTTGGCCAGCTTGTCGAGGTTCACGACCTGGTACTCGGTCTTGAACGGGTTCTTGAAGCCCTTCAGCTTCGGGAGGCGCATGTGCAGCGGCATCTGGCCGCCCTCGAAGCGCTCCGGAACCTGGTAGCGGGCCTTCGTACCCTTCGTACCACGACCGGCCGTCTTACCCTTCGACGCCTCACCACGACCGACACGGGTCTTGGCGGTCTTGGCGCCCGGGGCGGGACGGAGGTTGTGGATCTTGAGCGGGTTCTGCTCCGCCATGATCAGTCGACCTCCTCGACCGTCACGAGGTGGCGGACGGTGTGCACCATGCCGCGGAACTCGGGGCGGTCCTCCTTGACGACCACGTCGTTGACCTTCTTCAGGCCAAGCGAACGCAGGGTGTCACGGTGGTTCTGCTTGCTGCCGATGTAGGACTTGACCTGCGTAATCTTGAGCTGAGCCATGATTTACGCACCTGCCCCGGCGCGTGCCCGCAGGAGCGCCGCGGGGGCGACGTCCTCGAGCGGCAGACCGCGGCGGGCCGCGATCTCCTCGGGACGCTGCAGGCCCTTCAGGGCCTCCACGGTCGCGTGCACGATGTTGATCGCGTTGTCGGAGCCGAGCGACTTCGACAGCACGTCGTGGATACCGGCGCACTCCAGGACGGCACGCACGGGACCACCGGCGATCACACCGGTACCCGGCGAAGCCGGCTTGAGGAGAACCACACCGGCAGCCTTCTCACCCTGGATCGGGTGCGGGATGGTGCCCTGGATCCGGGGGACCTTGAAGAAGTGCTTCTTGGCCTCCTCAACGCCCTTGGCGATGGCGGCCGGCACCTCCTTGGCCTTGCCGTATCCGACACCCACGGTGCCGTCACCGTCGCCCACCACGACCAGCGCGGTGAAGCTGAAGCGACGACCACCCTTCACAACCTTGGCGACGCGGTTGATCGCGACGACGCGCTCAACGTAAGCGGTCTTCTCGGCGGCAGCTGCGCCGCCGTCACGGCCCTTCCGGTCCCGCCGCTCGCCGCCACCGGCACCGCTGCCGCGGCGCTGGGGTCCAGCCATTGGAATTACCTCTCTCTGTTTCCGCTAGCTACGGAACCGGCTCAGAACTTCAGGCCGGCTTCGCGGGCGGCGTCCGCCAGGGCGGCGATGCGCCCGGCGTACTGGTTGCCACCACGGTCGAACACGACGGCCTCGACACCGGCGGCCTTGGCACGCTCGGCGACCAGGGCGCCGACCTGCTTGGCCTGCGCGGACTTATCGCCCTCGGCACCGCGGATCGAGCTGTCCAGGGTGGACGCCGACGCCACGGTGTGGCCCTTCAGGTCGTCGATCACCTGCGCCACGATGTGGCGGTTGGAGCGGGTCACGACCAGACGGGGGCGCTCCGCGGTGCCGGAGACCTTCTTGCGGATCCGGATGTGGCGGCGCTTGATCGAGGCGCGCTTGTAGGCGTCGCCCTTGAGGATCTTCTGCCCGTATGCCATGGCTTACTTACCCGCCTTTCCGACCTTGCGGCGGATGACTTCGCCCTCGTACTTGACGCCCTTGGCCTTGTACGGGTCGGGCTTGCGCAGCTTGCGGATGTTGGCGGCGACCTCACCGACCTTCTGCTTGTCGATGCCCTCGACCGAGAAACGGGTCGCGGACTCCACCTTGAAGGTGATGCCCTGCGGGGCCTCGACCAGGATCGGGTGGCTGTAGCCGAGGGAGAACTCGAGGTTCGAGCCCTTGGCGACAACGCGGTAACCGACACCGCTGATCTCGAGCTTCTTCACGTAACCCGCGGTCACGCCGGTGATCATGTTCGCCACCAGCGTGCGGGACAGGCCGTGGAGGGCCTTGTTCTGACGCTCGTCGTTGGGGCGGGTGACGTTCAGGACGCCGTCCTCGCCCTTGACGACCTCGATCGGCGCCACGACGGTGTGGGTCAGTTCGCCCTTGGGGCCCTTGACCTTCACCGTACGGCCGTCGATGGTGACGTCCACGCCGGCGGGAACCGCGATGGGGAGCTTGCCGATGCGCGACATAGCTGTTTCCTCCGTTCCCTTCTGCTACCAGACGTAGGCGAGGACTTCCCCACCCACGCCCTTCTTGCCGGCCTGCTTGTCGGTGAGGAGCCCGTGCGACGTGGAGATGATCGCCACGCCGAGGCCGCCGAGCACCTTCGGCAGGTTGGTGGACTTCGCGTACACCCGGAGACCGGGCTTGGAGATCCGCTTGATGCCCGCGATGGAGCGCTCACGGTTGGGGCCGAACTTCAGCTCCAGGACGAGGTTCTTGCCGACTTCGGCGTCCTCGACCTTCCAGCCCGTGATGAAGCCCTCCTGCTGGAGGATCTCCGCGATGTGCGACTTGATCTTCGAGTGCGGCATCGCCACGGAGTCGTGGTACGCCGAGTTCGCGTTCCGCAGACGAGTCAGCATGTCTGCGATCGGATCAGTCATGGTCATGAATTGGCCTTCGGCCTCTCTCGCCGGGGTTTCCTGGTGCGCCATCCCTCTCCCCGATCCGAGACGGGACGGGTGCGGCGCGGTGGACCTACGGCGTAGTAAGTCGTAAGGGCGGCGGCAGACGCCCAACCCCACAAGCCTAAGCCATGCGGGCTGGGCGTCCGACCGCCCTGTCTGCTTACCGAGAGCCCTGCGAATCCCTGTGTCGGGGGATTACCAGGAGCTCTTGGTCACGCCCGGCAGCTCGCCACGGTGAGCCATCTCACGAAGGCACACGCGGCACAGGCCGAACTTGCGGTACACGGAGTGCGGACGGCCGCAGCGCTGGCAGCGGGTGTACGCGCGCACACCGAACTTGGGCTTGCGAGCAGCCTTCGCGATGAGAGCCTTCTTCGCCATCTCGCTCACGCCTCCTTGAACGGGAAGCCGAGGTGACGGAGAAGGGCGCGGCCCTCTTCGTCGTTGGTCGCCGTGGTGACCACGGTGATGTCCATACCCCGGACGCGGTCGATCTTGTCCTGGTCGATCTCGTGGAACATGACCTGCTCCGTGAGACCGAAGGTGTAGTTGCCACGGCCGTCGAACTGCTTGGGGGACAGGCCGCGGAAGTCGCGGATGCGCGGGAGCGCGAGCGACAGGGTGCGGTCCAGGAACTCCCACATGCGGTCGCCACGGAGCGTGACGTGGGCACCGATCGGCTGCCCCTCGCGCAGCTTGAACTGCGCGATGGACTTGCGGGCCTTGGTGACGGCCGGCTTCTGACCGGTGATGGTGGTCAGGTCGCGGATCGCGCCCTCGATCAGCTTCGAGTCACGGGCGGCGTCGCCGACACCCATGTTGACCACGATCTTGACGAGGCCGGGAACCTGCATGACGTTCTCGTACTTGAACTCGTCACGCAGCTTGCCCGCGATCTCCTCGCGGTACTTCTGCTTCAGACGCGGAGTGGTGGTGGTAGCCATCAGATGTCCTCACCCGTCCGCTTGGCAACGCGGATCTTGTTGCCTTCGTCGTCGAAGCGGTAACCGACGCGGGTCACGACCTTGTTGCCGTCCTTCTCCACGACCAGCTGGACGTTGGAGACGTGGATCGGCGCCTCGGTGGTGACGATGCCGCCGGCCTGCGAACCACGAGCCGTGGGACCGGCCTTGGTGTGCTTCTTGACCCGGTTGACACCCTCGACCAGGACACGCTCCTCGCGCGGGTAAGCGGCAATGACCTTGCCCTGCTTGCCCTTGTCCTTGCCGGTGATGACCTGGACCAGGTCGCCCTTCTTGATCTTCATGCTTACAGCACCTCCGGCGCGAGGGAGATGATCTTCATGAACTTCTTCTCGCGCAGCTCACGGCCGACCGGGCCGAAGATACGGGTGCCGCGAGGGTCGCCGTCGTTCTTCAGAATGACGGCGGCGTTCTCGTCGAAGCGGATGTACGAGCCGTCCGGACGGCGGCGCTCCTTGACGGTGCGAACGATGACCGCCTTGACGACGTCACCCTTCTTCACGTTGCCACCGGGGATCGCGTCCTTGACGGTGGCGACGATGACGTCACCGATACCCGCGTAGCGGCGACCGGAGCCGCCGAGCACACGGATGCAGAGGATCTCCTTCGCACCCGTGTTGTCGGCGACACGCAGTCGCGACTCCTGCTGGATCACGTCTATCTCCTGGTTGTCTGCCGGTTCCCGGGGCGGGGTCCGTGTCTCGCACGTCCTCCGCCCCGAGCCTGGCGGAACGATGCCTAGGGGGTCCCCCTAGGAGGGATTACTTGGCCTTCTCGAGGATCTCGACGACGCGCCAGCGCTTGGTCGCGGACAGCGGCCGGGTCTCCATGAGGAGGACGCGGTCGCCGACACCCGCGGCGTTCTGCTCGTCGTGCGCCTTGAGCTTGTTGGTACGGCGGATGACCTTGCCGTACAGCGCGTGCTTGACGCGGTCCTCGACGGCGACGACGACGGTCTTGTCCATCTTGTCGCTGACGACAAGACCCTCGCGGGTCTTGCGGAAGCCGCGCGCTTCGGTGTTCTTCTCAGTCACGTTGCTCTCGCTCATCAGGCGTTCTCCACCGTCTCGATGCCGAGCTCACGCTCACGCATGAGGGTGTAGATCCGGGCGATGTCCTTGCGGACCGCCTTGAGACGGCCGTGGTTCTCGAGCTGGCCCGTCGCCGCCTGGAAGCGGAGGTTGAACAGCTCTTCCTTGGCCTCGCGGAGCTTCGCCAGAAGCTCCTCGTTGCCCAGCTCGCGCAGCTCGGACGCCTTGGTACCGGCCGACATCACGCTTCACCTGCCTCGCGCTTGACGATCTTGCACTTCATCGGCAGCTTGTGAGCCGCACGGGTCAGGGCCTCGCGCGCGATCTTCTCGTTGGGGTACGACAGCTCGAACATCACGCGTCCGGGCTTGACGTTGGCCACCCACCACTCCGGCGAACCCTTACCGGAACCCATGCGGGTCTCGGCCGGCTTCTTGGTCAGCGGGCGGTCCGGGTAAATGTTGATCCAGACCTTGCCGCCACGCTTGATGTGACGGGTCATGGCGATACGAGCCGCCTCGATCTGGCGGTTCGTGACGTACGCCGGGGTCATCGCCTGGATGCCGTACTCGCCGAACGCAACCTGCGTTCCACCCTTGGACATGCCGTTGCGCTTGGGGTGGTGCTGCTTGCGGTGCTTGACCCTACGGGGGATCAGCATGGTGGTCAGGCCTCCGTTCCGGTGCTCTCAGCCGGAGCGGCGGCGGCTGCCGGCGCGTCGGCCTTGGGGGCCTCGGCGGCCGGAGCCTGCTGCTGCGGCTTGCGACCGCGCCGGTCGCCGCGGCCACGGGCCGGGCGGTCCGAGCCACCGCGGGCCGGGCGGTTGCCCGCACGGGCGGCGGCGTTCTCGGCGCGGACCTCGGCGATGTTCTTGACGTCGCCCTTGTAGATCCAGACCTTCACACCGATGCGGCCGAAGGTCGTCTTGGCCTCGAAGAAGCCGTAGTCCACGTTGGCGCGGAGCGTGTGCAGGGGCACGCGGCCCTCGCGGTAGAACTCCGAGCGGGACATCTCGGCGCCGCCGAGACGGCCACCGCACTGGATCTTGATGCCCTTGGCGCCCGCCTTCATCGCCGACTGCATGCTCTTGCGCATGGCGCGGCGGAAGGAGACGCGGGAGGACAGCTGCTCGGCGACGGCCTGGGCCACCAGCTGAGCGTCCGTCTCCGGGTTCTTGACCTCGAGGATGTTCAGCTGGACCTGCTTGCCGGTCAGCTTCTCCAGGTCACCGCGGATGCGGTCGGCCTCGGCGCCGCGGCGGCCGATGACGATGCCCGGACGCGCGGTGTGGATGTCGACGCGGACGCGGTCACGGGTGCGCTCGATCTCCACCTTGGAGATGCCGGCGCGCTCCATGCCGGACGTCATCATCCGACGGATGGCGACGTCTTCCTTGACGTAGTCCTTGTACAGCTTGTCGGCGTACCAACGCGACTTGAAGTCGGTCGTGACACCGAGCCGGAACCCGTGCGGGTTTACCTTCTGGCCCATTACCGGGTTCCTTCCTTGCTGCTGACGACCACGGTGATGTGGCTGGTCCGCTTGCGGATCCGGTAGGCGCGGCCCTGGGCACGCGGACGGAACCGCTTCAGGGTCGGGCCCTCGTCGACGTAGGCCTCGGAGATGAAGAGGCTGTCGACATCGGTGTGGTCGTAGTTGTGCGCGGCGTTGGCGATGGCGCTGTCCAGCACCTTGCCGACCGGCACGCTCGCGGCCTGCGGGGCGAAACGCAGGACCGCCTGAGCCTCCGTGGCGTCCATGCCACGGATGAGGTCCACCACGCGGCGGGCCTTCATGGGCGTGACGCGGATGTACCGCGCCTGGGCCCTGGCTTCCATGGTCGTCCCTTCGATGTTTGTCATGGTCATTCGCACCCCGCCGACTAGCGGCGCTTCGACTTCCGGTCGTCCTTGACGTGGCCCCGGAAAGTGCGGGTCGGCGAGAACTCGCCGAGCTTGTGGCCGACCATCGACTCGGTGACAAACACCGGGATGTGGGTCTTGCCGTTGTGCACCGCGAGCGTGTGGCCGAGCATGGCCGGCACGATCATGGAGCGTCGGGACCAGGTCTTGATGACGTTCTTGGTGCCGGCTTCGTTCTGTGCGTCCACCTTCTTCATCAGGTGGTCGTCGACGAAGGGCCCCTTCTTCAAGCTACGAGGCATCTCAACCCGTCCTTAGCGCTTCTTGTTCGTCTTGCGGCGGCGGACGATGTACTTGTTCGACGCCTTCTTGGGCGAACGAGTACGGCCTTCCTTCTTGCCCCACGGGGACACGGGGTGGCGGCCACCGGAGGTCCGGCCCTCACCACCGCCGTGCGGGTGGTCGACCGGGTTCATGACCACACCACGGACGGTCGGGCGAACGCCCAGCCACCGCTTGCGGCCCGCCTTGCCCCAGTTGATGTTGCTCTGCTCGGCGTTGCCGACCTCGCCGACGGTGGCGCGGCAGCGGACGTCGACCAGACGGATCTCGCCGGACGGCATGCGCAGGTGGGCGTAGGCGCCCTCCTTCGCGAGCAGCTGCACGGAGGCACCGGCGGACCGGGCGAACTTGGCACCGCCACCGGGACGGAGCTCGATCGCGTGGATCGTGGTACCGACCGGGATGTTGCGGAGGGCCAGGTTGTTGCCCGGCTTGATGTCGGCCCCGGGACCGTTCTCGACGCGGTCGCCCTGCTGCAGGTTGCGCGGGGCGAGGATGTAGCGCTTCTCGCCGTCGGCGTAGTGCAGCAGCGCGATGCGCGCGGTGCGGTTGGGGTCGTACTCGATGTGCGCGACCTTCGCCGGCACGCCGTCCTTGTCGTGACGACGGAAGTCGATCACTCGGTAGGCGCGCTTGTGTCCGCCACCCTGGTGGCGAACGGTCACACGACCGGCGTTGTTACGGCCGCCCTTGCTGTGCAGCGGGCGAACCAGCGACTTCTCCGGCGTGGACCGCGTGACCTCGACGAAGTCGGCGACGCTGGCGCCACGACGGCCCGGCGTAGTCGGCTTGTACTTGCGGATTCCCATTGTCTCTCAGTCCTCGGAAATTACCCGATTATCTGGACGCTCCGACCCGCTTACGCGGTCGGACCGCCGAAGATGTCGATACGGTCGCCCTCGGCGAGGGTCACGATCGCGCGCTTGGTGGCGGCACGCTGGCCGAAGCCCGTGCGGGTCCGCTTGCGCTTGCCCTGGCGGTTGATCGTGTTGACCCCGGTGACCTTGACCGAGAAGACCGCCTGCACGGCCTCCTTGATCTGGGTCTTGTTGGCCCGCGGGTCGACGACGAACGTGTACTTGTTCTCGTCGAGCAGCGCGTAGCTCTTCTCGGACACGACCGGCTTCAGCAGCACGTCACGGGGGTCCGTGTACGCCTTGCTGGCCGGGGTGACGACGGTGTTCTTGCCCTCGGCGGCGTGACGGCGCGCCTTGGCGACGCGCGCGGCCTTGGCGGCCTTCGCGGCCTTGGAGGCGATAGCGGGGTGACGGATGGCCATCAGACCTCGCTCCCTTCGGTGTCTTCAGCCTTCGGGCCGGACACGAAGGACTCGAAGGCGGCCTTGGTGAAGACCACGTCGTCCGAGACGAGAACGTCGTACGTGTTCAGCTGGCCCGGCTCCAGGATGTGGACCTGGGGCAGGTTGCGGGCGGACAGCCACGCGGCCTCGTCGGCGCGGTCGACGACCAGGAGCAGGTTCTTGCGCTCACTGATCTTGCCGAACAGCGTCCTGGCGGCCTTCGTCGACGGGTTCTCACCCTCGACGACGCCGGAGACGACGTGGATGCGGTTGTGACGCGCCCGGTCGGTGAGGGCGTGCCGCAGGGCGGCGGCCTTCATCTTCTTCGGGGTGCGCTGCGAGTAGTCGCGCGGCACGGGACCGTGCACGACGCCACCACCGGCGAACTGCGGCGCGCGGGTCGAACCCTGACGGGCGCGGCCGGTGCCCTTCTGGCGGTACGGCTTCTTGCCACCGCCGCGGACCTCGCCGCGCGTCTTGGTCTTGTGGGTGCCCTGGCGGGCAGCGGCCAGCTGCGCGACGACGACCTGGTGGATCAGCGGGACGCTGACCTTCTCGACGTCGAAGATCTCCGCGGGGAGCTCGACGGTACCGGCCTTGTCGCCTGCCGGCGAAAGGATGTCAACAGTGCTCATCGGTTACCTCAGGCCCCCTTGGCCGCGGTGCGGACCAGGACGAGGCCGCCGTTCGGACCGGGAACCGCGCCCTTGATGAGCAGCAGACCCTTCTCCGCGTCAACGGCGTGGACGGTCAGGTTCTGGGTGGTGACCCGCTCGTTGCCCATGCGACCCGCCATGCGGAGGCCCTTGAACACACGGCCCGGGGTGGCGCAGCCGCCGATGGAACCGGGCGAGCGGTGCTTGCGCTGGGTACCGTGCCCGGCGCCGAGGCCACCGAAGTTGTGGCGCTTCATGACACCGGCGAAGCCCTTGCCCTTGCTCTTGCCGGTGACGTCGACCTTCACGCCGGCCTCGAACACCTCGGCGGTGACTTCCTGGCCCAGCGTGTACTCGGAGGCGTCCGACGTGCGGATCTCGACGAGGTGACGACGGGGGGTGACGTCGGCCTTGGCGAAGTGACCCTTGAGGGGCTTGTTCACCTTGCGCGGGTCGATCTCGCCGAAGGCGATCTGGACGGACTCGTAGCCGTCGACGTCGTTGGTACGGACCTGGGTCACGACATTGGGCCCGGCCTTGACGACGGTGACCGGAACAACGCGGTTGTTCTCGTCCCACACCTGCGTCATGCCGAGCTTCTCGCCCAGGATGCCCTTGATCTGCTTGGTCATCTCTCAGATCACCGGCCTCAGAGCTTGATCTCGATGTCGACGCCGGCCGGGAGGTCGAGTCGCATCAGAGAGTCAACGGTCTTGGGGGTCGGGTCGAGGATGTCGATCAGGCGCTTGTGCGTACGCATCTCGAAGTGCTCGCGCGAGTCCTTGTACTTGTGCGGCGACTTGATGACGCAGTACACGTTCTTCTCAGTGGGCAGCGGCACCGGGCCCGCGACCGACGCACCAGTGCGGGTCACCGTCTCGACGATCTTCTTCGCCGAGGAGTCGATGACCTCGTGGTCGTAGGCCTTGAGCCGGATGCGGATCTTCTGTCCCGCCATGGCTACTTCGTAGTCCTGTCTCTCTAACGCTCTGGGACCCGGCGTTCACTGCCCCTGTCCTCCGACCCACGCGGTCGGGCGTGTCGCACTCTCGCTGACACGGATGCCCCTTGTTCGAACATCCCTGCGGTGGGAGTGCGGGCCCTTCCGGAACCGCGGACCGGGGGCGAGAGGCCCACCGGGCGCCTGGCCGGTGCCGCGCTCACGCTTCCCGGAAGATTCCCGTACGTCCGCCCCTGAGCAGGGACGACGAGTACTGTGGGACTCGCTTCCGGTCCTCCCGGCGGGAGGCGCGCAGCATCAACACTCGACCGAGCAACTCGGACAGTCTGCCATAGGGGGCGGCGGGGGCGCCAATCGGGCGGAAGAGATTACCCGAGGGTGGTACGGGTGAAAACGAGCACCCGTCACGGAAGCCCCCGGAAAGCGCCGACAGCAGTCAGTCCCGAAGATGTGACAGTGCGAAGTCGATCAAGTCGTCGATCTCCGGTCTCCCCTGGTTGGCCGTCCTGCCCGACCCACTCGGCGATGTACGGGACTCCGTGCCACTCGACACGCCACACCTCGCCGTGCCGGTTCTCGAACTCGACGAAGCTCCCCGAGCCGCCCTCCAGCGAGCGGAACCCCTCGATCAGCCGCTTCCGCTCCGTGACCGACGGCACGTTCCCGCTCGCGGAGGCCCGAGCGGCGCACGAACGCGCCTCCCGAGGGCACGTCCGGGGCGAGATCGTGCTCACCGTCGCACGGCCGGTACTACGGAGACCACGGGGCGTGTCCCCCGACGACGGCCGGAGGGCCGTTCCCCTCAGCCCGTGAAGCGGAACGTCGACGCGATGGCGTCGAAGACGTCGATGGCGTCGAAGAAGGACTCCGCCAGGTCCAGCACCTGGCTGCTGCCCGCCACCGGGCGACCCTGCCCTCCTGGCCGGGGACCGGGACGCAGGTCTGCATCAGGACCGCGAGCGGCCGGCGACGGCGGCCGGGTCGGTCGCCAGCGGCTCGCCGGCGGCGGTACGCCCGCCCACCGGGGAGACGGTCACCGAGCCGGTGACCGGGGTGTCGCCGCCGAAGTTCTCGGCCATGCAGCCGCAGTACAGCGCACCCGGCTTCCGGACGTCGGCCGCGGCCTTCCGGAGGAAGGAGACCTACGCGTCCCGGTGCCGGGGCAGTTCCGGGTGCTACCGCACCCGCTCGTCCACCACGCGCCGGATCGAGTCGTCCCGCGACTCCGGCCGCACGTCGGACTCCCACCACGCCTGGGGCTCCTTGATCCGGAAGCCGCCGCGGTCGACGGTCGACGTCCCGGGGTAGCGGGCCATGGCGTCCGCGGCCTCCCTGTTCGATCGGTCAGGTGTTCCGCCATGGTGCCGTCCCGCCGCGCGCACGCCCCGGGCCGCCGTCCCGCCGTGCCCACGCCCCGGGCCGCCGTCCCGTCGGCCGAAGCTCAGATGACCCCCTGCGCCAGCATCGCCTCCGCCACCCGTTCGAAGCCCGCGATGTTCGCGCCCGTGACGTAGTCGCCGGGGGTGCCGTAGCGGGCGGCGGTCTCGCGGCAGGTGGTGTGGATGTCGGTCATCACGCGGGCGAGTTCGTCCTCGACGCGGGTGGCCGGCCAGGCGGTGCGGGAGGCGTTCTGGGTCATCTCCAGGGCGCTGACCGCGACGCCGCCCGCGTTGGCCGCCTTCGCCGGACCGAAGGCGACCCCCGCCTGCTGGAACAGGTGCACGGCGGCCGGGGTGGTCGGCATGTTCGCGCCCTCGGAGACCGCCTTCACGCCGTTGCGGATCAGGGCGGCGGCGTCGTTCTCGTCGAGTTCGTTCTGCGTCGCGGACGGCAGCGCGATGTCGGCCGGGACCTCCCAGACCCGGCCGCCCGGCACGAAGCGGGCCGAGCCGCCGCGCCGTTCTGCGTATGTGCCGACCCGCCCCCGCTCCACCTCCTTGACCTGCCTCAGCAGCTCCAGGTCGATGCCCTTCTCGTCGATCACATAGCCGGAGGAGTCCGAGCAGGTCAGGGCGTTCGCACCGAGCGCGGTCAGCTTCTCGACGGTGTGGATCGCCACGTTCCCGGCGCCCGACACCACGGCCGTCTGCCCCTCCAGGTCCTCCCCGCGCTCCCGCAGCATCGCCGCCGTGAAGAGGACGTTGCCGTACCCCGTCGCCTCCGGGCGGATCAGCGAGCCGCCCCAGCCCTGCCCCTTGCCGGTGAGTACGCCCGCCTCCCAGCGGTTGGTGATCCGGCGGTACTGGCCGAAGAGGTAGCCGATCTCCCGGCCGCCGACGCCGATGTCACCCGCCGGTACGTCGGTGTGCTCGCCGATGTGGCGGTGCAGTTCCGTCATGAAGGACTGGCAGAAGCGCATGACCTCCGCGTCGCTGCGCCCCCGCGGGTCGAAGTCGCTGCCGCCCTTGCCGCCGCCGATGCCGAGGCCGGTCAGCGCGTTCTTGAAGACCTGCTCGAAGCCCAGGAACTTCACGATCCCGAGGTTCACCGACGGGTGGAAGCGCAGGCCGCCCTTGTACGGGCCGAGCGCGCTGTTGAACTCGACGCGGAAGCCCCGGTTGACGTGCACCGTCCCCCGGTCGTCCTGCCACGGCACCCGGAAGATGATCTGCCGCTCCGGCTCGCAGAGCCGCTCGATCAGCCCCGGCTCCGCGTACTCCGGCCGCGCCGCCAGCACCGGCCCCAGCGTGTCCAGCACCTCGGCCACCGCCTGGTGGAACTCCGGCTGTGCGGGGTTGCGCTGCTCGATCTCCGTGCGGAGCTGCTCCAGGCGGCCGGGGTCGGCGGTCGGTGCGGGCTGCGCGGTCGTCTCGGTTCGCGTCGTCACAGGCTCGGACTCCCTCTCGTCTGGCACGACTGCAGGTACGGCCGACCCCCCACGGGTGTTCAGGATCCCGGCCGGCGAGTCGGTCGGTGCGAGGCTCGCCCGCACACCGTAACCAGCAGACGTACGGGACGAACGTCTCGCCCCACCGCCGAACCGTCCGGGAACTCCAGCACCTCGATCCCGCTGTCCCGGCCGGGATGCGCCTCACACCACCGCAACCCACGTTCTGACGTTGCGGTGCCGTCGGTGCCTCACCAAGGAAAGAACCCGGGGAGAAGAGAACCGCACCGAGCCCCGTCCCTCCCGCCCGAGGCCTGCCGTCACCCGGGCAGGTGAACATCAGAGGCTCGGCTGGACTTTCGAGTCCCCACCCCTCAGAGGGTCCGACCCGGCTTCCCGGCCGGTCCGGGCAGGCCTGATCATGACAGGCATGTCCAACACCTCCCGGCGCAGCCTGCTCGCCGTCCTCGCGGCCTCGGCCGCCACGATCCCGCTCGGCGGCGGTACGGCCGCCGCCTCGCCCGCGCGCGGCACCGCATCCGCGGCGCAGGGCGCCGCACGGGCCGCCGTCACCCCGGCGGGCGCCTCGGTCGCCCCGCTGCCGCCCCCGGCCGCCGGGATGAGCACGGCGCGCTCCGCCGTGACGCTCGCGCCGCTGAACGCCGATCACTTCAGCGGCCTGACGCTGACGTCCCCGCTCACGGCCACCGTGCTGCCGGGCACACCCGACCGTACCGAGATAACCTCCGGCGGCAGACGGGTCGCGCTGCTGACGCACGGGGCACGGACCGTGCTGCTGCCCGGGCCGGCGCGGACGTTCACGGAGAACAAGAAGCCCTTCGTGGACGACTTCCAGCGCACCCTGCCCGATCCGTCACTGCCTGCCGACGAGCGCAAGTACTGGGGAACCTCCCCGGGTGGCGGCAGCTGGTCGACACTGGGGCCGGTGGACACCGACTACTCGGTGGAGCCGGGCACCGGGATCATCAACCTCACCACCGACTACGCCAGTCGGCACGCCAGTGTGCGGGACGGTGAGATCACCGACGTCGATGTGCGGTCGGTGGCGCGGTTCGACAAGGTGCCGACGGGCGACGCCTGTTCCTACGGCCTCAGTTTCGGCTACCAGAACACGCACAACAACTACCGGGCCCGGCTGTCCTTCACGACCTCCGGCTCGGTGCAGTTCCGCGTGGAGAAGGAGGTCGACGACAAGGTCACCCAGCTCGACACGGCCGTCACCCTCGCCGACGACGTGCCCGCGGGCACCGACTGGACGATCCGGGTGCGCCGGGAGGGGACGCGGATCCGGGCCAAGGCCTGGCGGTCCGCGGACACCGAGCCGTCCGGGTGGGCCTTCGACGTCACCGACACCACCTTCGGCAAGGGCCGGGTCGGGCTGCGCGCGCTCGCCAACAGCGGCTGCAGCAACCTGCCGGTCAAGCTGAGCGTCAGCCGCTTCCAGGTGGACGCGGGCAACTGGGCCGAGCCGCCGGCCGTCACCCACTCCGACTGGGTAAGGGTGCTGCCCGAGCCCTTCGACGGCACCTGGACGCCGGAACTGGAGGGCATCGTCCGCGGCTGGGCCGGTTCCACCTCCCCGGACGTCCTCGCGTACGCCGCGATGTTCCTCGGCGGGGCGGCGCCGGTGGTCGCCGGATCCGGACCGGCCGAGGGCAAGCAGGTCATGGGCGAGGCGGGGTACGGCTACCTGAACCCCGAGGGCTACCGCTACGAGGGCGCCGACTTCCACGAGTACATGCACACCGGCTGGACCTTCCCGGACGGCGACCACACCGGGCCGTCCAGCAAGCAGGTCGGCAACCTGGACTGCTCGGGCTACACCCGCATGGTGTACGGCTACCACATGGGCGTTCCGCTCGCCGCGGGCGAGGACACCTCCGGGACGGTGCTGCCGCGCAGGTCCCGGGACATGGCCGAGTACGCACCGGGCGTGCGCATCGACCGCACCGACGGCACCGCGCCGCCCGCCGCGGCACAGCTCCAGCCCGGTGACCTGGTCCTGTTCAACGCCGACTCGGGCGACGACCAGGAGACGGCCACGGTGGACCACGTCGGCATCTACCTCGGCCGGGACGGCGACGGACTGCGCCGGTTCCTGTCCAGCCGCAAGACCGTCAACGGGCCGACCATGTCCGACCTGGGGGGCAACTCGCTGCTCGACGGCACCGGCACCTACGCGCGGACGCTGCACACGGTGCACCGGATCTGAGACCGGCGGGGGCGGGAGCAGCCGTACGTCGTCCGCACTGGTCTGTACCAACCTCTTGCCCCCGTCCCTCCCCCGCCGCAAGCTCGGCTCATGGAGCTGGAGTTGCGGCATCTCAGGACGGTCCGGGCCATCGCCGACGCCGGGAGTCTCACCAGGGCGGCGACGGCGCTCGGACTTGCACAGCCCGCGTTGAGCGCACAGCTCAAGCGGATCGAACGGGCCCTGGGGGGTGAGTTGTTCGAGCGCGGACGGCACGGGGTACGGGCAACGGCACTCGGCGAGCTGGTACTGGAGCGCACCCGGATCGTGCTGCCCGCGGTGACCGAACTGCAGCAGGAGGCGGTGCGGTTCGCCCGCTCCCCGGGGGCCACCGCCTCCCTGCGGCTGGGCGGCACCCACGGTCCGCTGCTGGGCGCCCTGGTGGACCGGCTGGCGGACGTGGCGCCCGAGGTCCGGGTGACGACCTGCACCTCCTGGTCCGAGCGGCAGCTGGCCGGCCTGCTCGCCGAGGGCCGGCTGGACTTCGCCCTCGCCGGGACCTGCGGGTCGGCGGCCCCGCCCGGCGCGGAGGGGCTGGTCTGGCGCGAGGTCGCGGTGGACCCGGTGTTCGTGATGCTGCCGGAGGGGCATGCGCTGGCCGACGCCCACGAGATCGGACTGACCGAGCTGGCGGAGGAGGAGTGGGCGTGCGTACCCGGGGACGGGTGCTTCGGGGACTGCTTCGCCGCCTCGTGCGCCCGTGCCGGGTTCACACCGCGCCGCATGTACGAGACGGACGTGACGTCGCTGGTGCATCTGGTGCAGGTGGGGCGTGCGGTCGGGCTGTGCCGGGCTACGTACCCGACCACCCCGGGGATCGTCAGCCGGCCGCTGCGGGGCACACCGCTGTCCTGGCGGCATCTGCTGGGCCGGCACGCGGTTTCGCAGGACGCGGACACTTCCGCCACAGTGTTGGCGCAGGCCCGCATGGCGCACGCGGGCGTGGCGGCGCGCAGCGACAGCTACACCGAGTGGCTGGCGGCGCGGCGGGTTCCCTGAGGCGGGTTCCGGGGGCGGCGCGTCCCCGGACGGACGGGATGCCATGTCGGCGCGTCCCCGGACGGAGGGCTCCGGGACGGGCGCGGCTCCGGAACGGGCACGGCTCCGGGACGGGCGCGGCTCCGGGACAGACCGGATCCTGTGACGGACGCGGAACCAGGACGGACGGGTCCGGGATGGACGGGTCCGGGGCAGACGCGGATCCGGGGCAGACGCGGATCCAGGACGGACGCGGATCCAGGACGGACGCAGGCCCAGGACGGCGCGCGTTCCATAACACCGGCCAGAGGGCCAACCGACGTCTTATGCACGCCCGTTGATCCTCCCTACGGTTTCGGCACTCCCCACCGGGCGAGACCAGACCGAGACCGAGGAGATCCCCCATGCTCCCCAAGCTCCCCAAGTTCCCCGTGCTCCAACGGCACAGCCGGGCCAGAGCCGCGGGTGCTGCCGCCGCGGCAAGCGCCGCCCTGCTCGTGGCCGGGCTCAGCGGCTCCGCGAGCGCCGGGACCGCCGTCGCCCCCGCCCCCTCCACCCCCCTTTCCGCCGCCGAGACGCTCCGCACCGACGCCGCTCCCCCGGCCCTGCTCCGCGCCATGGAGCGTGATCTCGGCCTGGACCGGCGGCAGGCCGAACGCCGCCTGGCCAACGAGGCGGAGGCCGGGGCCACCGCGGGCCGCCTGAGCACCGCGCTCGGCGGCGACTACGCGGGCGCCTGGGTGCGCGGCGCCGACTCCGGCACCCTCACCGTGGCGACCACGGACGCCGCAGACGTACGCACCATCGAGGCGCGGGGCGCGAAGGCCGCGGTCGTCCGCCACTCCCTCGCCGACCTGGACGCCGCCAAGGCCCGCCTGGACCGGGCGGCGCAGCGGCAGGGCGCCACCGACGCGCCCGTCTGGTACGTCGACGTGCGCAGCAACTCCATCGTCATGCAGGCGATACGCCCGTCCGCCGCCCGCACCCTGCTGGACGCGGCCGGAGTCGACGCTGCCCTCACCCGGATCGAGAAGACCACCGAGCGACCGCGGGCGCTGTACGACCTGCGCGGCGGCGAGGCGTACTACATCAACAACAGCGGGCGCTGCTCGATCGGCTTCCCCGTCACCCGCGGCAGCCAGCAGGGCTACGCCACCGCCGGGCACTGCGGCCGGACCGGGGCGAGCACCAGCGGCGCCAACCGTGTCGCCCAGGGCACCTTCCAGGGCTCGATCTTCCCGGGCCGCGACATGGCCTGGGTGGCGACCAACTCCCAGTGGACGGCGACTCCGTACGTCCGTGGCGCGGGCGGGCAGAACGTCCAGGTCACCGGGTCCACCCAGGCGCCGGTCGGGTCGTCCGTGTGCCGGTCCGGCTCCACCACCGGCTGGCACTGCGGCACCATCCAGCAGCACAACACCAGTGTCACCTACCCCGAGGGCACCATCACCGGCGTCACCCGCACCACGGTGTGCGCCGAGCCGGGTGACTCCGGCGGCTCGTACATCTCCGGCAGCCAGGCGCAGGGCGTCACCTCGGGCGGCTCGGGCAACTGCAGCAGTGGCGGCACGACGTTCTACCAGCCGATCAATCCGCTGCTCCAGAACTACGGCCTCACCCTGAAGACCACCACGGACCCGGGCGACCCGGGCGACCCCGGTGACCCGGGCGGCACCTGGGCGGCCGGCACCGTCTACCAGGCGGGCGACACGGTGACGTACGGCGGCGCCACCTACCGCTGCATCCAGGGCCACCAGGCCCAGACCGGCTGGGAGCCCCCGAACGTCCCGGCCCTGTGGCAGCGGATGTGAGCAACTGACTGCTGACCTACTGAGCTACTGACCTACTGAGTCTGACCTACGGGGGTCGTGGGAGCGGGTCCGGGTGCCGAGCGGGGCACCCGGGCCCGCGCACGTCGTCCCCGGATCAGGCGTGGTCCCGGCTCGCGTACGCGCGGAACACCCGCTCCTCGTGCGGCCCGAAGGCGAGGTCGTAGACGAGCAGGACGCCGGTGCGGCGGTCCCGGCCCTCCGCCGCGTCCCTCAGCTGGACGTCGATACGCCGGTCCCGGAGGGTTCCGACGACCGCGGGAACCACCGCGACAGCGAGCACGGCGAGAGCGATGACGACCTGGGCGACTGTGTCAAGGGTGCTGTTCATGCACTCAGAGTCGCCGCGCGCCGCCCCGCACGGCAGTGGCAGGACCGACACGCCACATCAAATTCCTGCCAGCTCCAGCCCTCAGCTCCCAGCCCTCAGCTCCCAGCCCGCGGATCGCCGTCACACCCGCGGAGATCAGCGACAGCGGATGCACGGGAGTGAGCGTCCAGGACGTCACCGCCTCGCAGGTCTACGTCACCGTGCCGGTTGCCGCACCCGCCGACTGGATCGAGCGCCACCGTGCGCTCCTCACCGCGGTCGGAAGCCGCTTCCTCCTGCGTCACCCCGCGACTGAGCCCGCCCGTCCGGAATGAGAGCGGGGGTCAATGTGCCGCGCGACCACCGTGCGCAGTCCGTCGACATCGGCCCCGTCGCGCAGCCCGCGTTTCGGCAGCAGGGCCATGCCGCCCACCGTTTCGTCGACGACCAGGACGAAGAGGTTGTCCGTCTCGATGCAGTGGCGGAACGACGTCCAGGGCATCCGGGTCTCGGCGACCGCCGTGGCGCCGTGTACGCCGTCGCCGTCCGCCCGCATGAGGTACTCGCCCTGGGAACGCGCGTGCCTGGTCATCTGCCGCACCCGGTACAGCTGGTGCACACACCCACCCACGAGGATCCCCAGCACCGGGCACAGGCACGCCACCACCAGCACGCTCACGCCCCTGGGCGCGTCGAGCACCAGGAGGGCCGCGAGAACGGCGGCGAGGACCAGCCCGGCGATCAGGGGGAGACGCCACCAGGGCGCACCCATGCGGGCACGTCCGCGCAGGGCCTCCGCGATGTCGGCCCGGGTCGGCACATAGGCCAGCTCGACGGCGGCTGGTCCCGGCGCCGGGCGCTCCTCGTTCTCCATGGGGCGGGATCGTAGTGGCGCACGGTGGGTCCACCGGAAGGGGGTGGTCGAACGCATTCCCATCTGTTGCCATGACGTGTCCTGCCAGATCTGGGGCCCGGCGAGAGGTTCACGGCCATGACGGGTCCGCTGCCGGTGACGCGGCTCGTGCAGCCAGCGGCTCGCCGTGCTGGAGTGCGCGGCCCGGTCGTCCGGGACCGCCACCAGGGTGCGGGACCCGCGGGTGGACGGACGGTTCTGGTACCCGCGCTTCCCTCACCTGCCGCGCGTCGTCCCGCACCAGGTCGTGCCGGCGTGGCCGGAGTTCCGCCTCGACGGCCTGTCCGCGTCCGACCATCCGACTGCGCCCTGGCTGACCGTGTCGGAGCCCCTTCGACGGCCTGGCGAGGATGGGCGGCGGCAGCGGCGGCGGCTTCACCAACGCCGACGGGGAGACCCTCCCCGAGGCGCTTTCCGGGACCGCGATCGACTGGGACGGCGCCACGGCCTGCCCGGCCACGGGCGGCGCCCCGTGCGACCTCTCGGCATACGTTCTTGCGGACCTCGGACATTTCGACTCGCACGACGAACACGTCCCTCGGCACGGCCAGACGCTCTGCGGGACGGGGCGGCCCGTCGCCGAGCCGTTCCCGGGGCGGCGGTCGGCAGGCGCCAAGGCCTGATCGGGCGGCGGGCGGACAGGCGGAGCGGTTGGCAGGGCAGCAGCCGATGCGGACGGCGGGCCGACGGGCGATGCAGGCAGGACCGACGGGCGATGCGGTCGGCGGGCCGACGGGCGATGCAGGCGGCGAAGCGGAAGTCGATGCAGCGGCGAGGCCGTCCGGACGCGCACCGGGACGGCCGACCGGCGCGCACGACGACGGGCCCGCCCCGGCCCGTACCCTGACGGCATGCGCATGCGCCCCACGCTGAGCTGGACGCCCGCCGAGGACCTGCCGCCGGGCAGCACGGACCCGGAGCCGGTCGCCGCCGCGCTGAGGACCGGCGGCGTGCTGGTGCTCAGCGGAGCGGGCATCTCCACGGAATCGGGCATCCCCGACTACCGGGGCGAGGGCGGGAGCCTGGGCCGGCACACCCCGATGACCTACCAGGACTTCATCGCCGACGCTCAGGCCCGCCGTCGGTACTGGGCGCGCAGCCACCTCGGCTGGCGCACCTTCGGCCGTGCCCGTCCCAACTCCGGGCACCGGGCCGTGGCGGCGTTCGGGCGGCACGGGCTGCTCTCGGGCGTGATCACCCAGAACGTGGACGGCCTGCATCAGGCCGGCGGCAGCAGGGACGTCGTGGAACTGCACGGGAGCCTGGAGCGGGTCGTGTGCCTCTCCTGCGGCGCCCTGAGCCCGCGCCGCACACTCGCACTGCGGCTGGCTGAGGCCAACTCGGGCTTCGCGCCGGTCGCCGCGGGGATCAACCCGGACGGGGACGCCGACCTCACCGATGCGCAGGTCGGGGACTTCCGCGTGCTGCCCTGCACGGACTGCGGGGGCGCGCTCAAACCGGATGTGGTGTTCTTCGGCGAAGCCGTACCGCCGCAGCGGGTCGCGCACTGCCGAGAACTGGTCCACGCGGCGACGTCGCTGCTGGTGCTGGGGTCCTCGCTCACGGTGATGTCCGGGCTCCGGTTCGTCCGCCTGGCGGCTCAGCTCGGCAGACCGGTGCTCATCGTCAACCGGGACCCGACCCGCGGCGACACCCTCGCCGCCACCCGGGTCGCGCTGCCCCTGGGAGCCGCCCTCACCACCGTGGCCGACCGTCTCGGCGTCCCGGTCGACGGCCGGGCGGAGGCCTGAGCGGCGCCGACGGGGCCGCGGTCCGCTGCCCCGGACGTGCGAGGTCACCCGGACGAACCGGTCACCGACGAGCCGGTCACCCCGGACGGGATAGTCACCCCGCGCTCCCCACCGCCCGCCCCCTGTAGACGAAGGCCCCCCTGTCCATCGCGAACAGGTACAGCCCGTCCGTGTTGTAGGCCGCCACCCCGGCGTCGTAGCCCAGCGACTTGGTGATGCCCTCGTACCGGGACTCCCTCAACTGCCGGACGAGGCCGCCGCGTTCGACTCCCGCTCCGCCGCCCAGGTCCGTGACGGCCTGTGCGAGGAACAGCGCGGCGTCGTAGGCCTCGGCCGCGTACCAGGGCGGGTCGGCGCCGTCGAAGCGTTCGCGGTGGGCCGCGGTGAAGGCAGCCGTGGAGTCCTCGCCCAGCGGGTCCAGGAACGGCGTCGCGAACACCCAGCCCTGCGCGTCCTGCCCGGCCAGCTCCGGGAAGGCGGGCGCCATGGCGTGGTGGGTGCCCAGCCGGGCTCCCGTGAAACCGCCCGAGCCGAGGGCACGGGCCAGGTGCGCCGTACGCTCCGTGCCGCCGACGAAAACCACCGCGTCCGCGCCACTGTCCACGACCCGCTCGGCGAGGGCGGCGAAGCCCCGGGCATCGGTGTCCGCCGCGACGGTCCGCACCTCCGTGCGGACCCGCTCGCCCAGCGCCCTGGCCGTACCTCTGCACATGGACCAGCCGGCGTCGCCCTGCGCGGCGTCGGCGAGCAGCACCGTGTGCCGGGTCCGCACGGTGCGGGACAGGTGGGCGGTGAGCGGAGCGGCGAGGGCGTCGTCGACGGGGCGCGTGGCCACGAACACGCGATGGGTGTGCAGGGTCCGTGCCGGAGAGCGCCCCAGGGACACCGACACCATGGCGAGCAGGGCCTGCTGATACCGGTCGACCACGGCCGCCGCGCAGTCGTCGTCGCTGGGCCCGAGCACGGCGAGTACCCGGTCGTCGGCAGCGAGCTCGGCCGCGACGGCCCGCGCACGGTCCGGTTCACCACCGTCGTCGCGGACCAGCAGATCGAGCTGGAAGCTCCACGAGGTACCGGAGTTGATCTCGTCCACCGCGATGCGGGTGCCCCGCTCCTGAGCTCTGCCGAGCGTTCCGCGGTCGCCGGAGAGGTCGGCGTGCAGCGCCACGGTGAACCGCTCCCGACGGGCGCCCGGGGAGGTCGCCGGCGGGTTCCGCCGCTCCCGGACCCACCATGCCGTACCACCCCCTGCCGCTGCGAGGGCGGCAGCCGCCGACGCCCAGCGGAGCAGATGCCGCCGGGAGGGCCCGGGGAGCGGTCCCGAGCCCGCTGCCGTCAGCGTCACGGCGCCGTCCTCCGGACCGGGGCCGGGCACCCGAGAACCGGTGCCGGACACCTCAGGAGCCGTGCCGCCGGACACCTCAGGAGCCGTGCCGCCGGACGCCGGGGCCCTGGGGCCGGAGCCGGCCGCGTCCAGCTCCGTCGGCTGGGCGGCGGGGATGGCCAGGGCCGCCGCCGAGCGTTGGGCGATCAGGCGCACCACGGCCTCGGGCACCCAGTCCGCCGTCCGCGGTGTCCCGTCGAGGGCGGCGCCCACCTCGGCCGCGTCGGGTCGGCCCTCCGGGTCCTTGTCCAGGCAGGCGCGGAGCAGCTCCACGAGACTCGCGGGAACACCCGTCAGGTCTGGCTCCTCGTACGCGGTGCGCACCAGGACCGCGGCCGGGGAGCCGTCACCGAACGGCCGGTTGCCGGTGACGGCGAAGGCGAGCAGGCATCCCAGCGAGAACACGTCGCTGGGCGGCCCGATCTCCGCCCCTGTGCCCCGCGCCTGCTCCGGGGAGAGGAAGCCCGGCGAACCGACGACGGTGCCCGTTCCGGTGAGCGCGGTGTCCGCCGGTTCGCGGGCGATGCCGAAGTCGATGAGGCGGGGGCCGTCCAGAGCGAGCAGCACGTTGCCGGGCTTGACGTCGCGGTGGACCAGCCCTGCGGCGTGGACCGCGTCCAGGGCTTCGGCGAGCCGCACGCCGAGCACCGCCGCCGACGCCCGCGGCAGCGGGCCGCACGACTCCACCGCCTCGGCGACGGACGGCCCGGGGACGTACGCGGTGGCCAGCCACGGCGTTCGCTCCTCGGTCCCGGCGCCGAGCAGCGGCGCCACCCACGGGCTGCGCACCCGGTCCGCCGCCCGGACCTCGCGCCGGAAGCGGGCCCGGAACGCGGCGTCGCCGGCGTGGGCGGCGCGGACGACCTTGACGGCCGCCAGGGCTCCCCCGGAGGTGCGCCCCAGGTAGACCACTCCCATGCCGCCGGCTCCGAGCCGGCACAGCAGCCGGTGGGGGCCGACCCGGGACGGGTCGGAAGGGAGCAGCGGCTGCATCAGCCCGACACCACGTGCTCAGCGGGCCCGGTGTAGCGGAAGCGCCCGTCCTCGACCCTCCACAGGTGCACGCCCTTGCCGTCGACGGTGCGCGCCCCGTTCTCCCTCGAGAAGCTCATGGTCTGCGTGATGCCCTGGTAGGTGGCGGCGCGGAGCGCGGTCGTGAGGTTCTTGCGGTTCCTGCGGCGGTCCGGCAGTCCTGTGAGGGCGTGCAGGACGAGTCCGGCCGCGTCGTACGCCTCCGCCGCGAACGGGTCCGGCGCGGCGTCGAACCGGGCAGTGTGAGCGGCGGCGAACTTCCTCGCGCCCGGGTGGGCAGCCGCGTCGAGCACGGGTGCCGCGATCACCCAGCCTTCGGCCGCCTCCCCCGCGGCGTCCAGGAACCGGGGGTCGAGCAGCCCGTGAGCGCCCGCCCTGGCACCGGTGAAGCCGCGGCCGTGCAGGGTGCGGGCGAGGCCGGCGCCACGCTCGGGGGGCCCGGCGAAGACCACGGAGTCGGCGCCGCCACCGAGCAGGGCGTCGACCGTCGGTCCGAAGTCCTCGCGCAGGGCGCTCATCACCTCGGGCACGTAGGGGTGGCCGTCCTGGTTGAGGATCCTGCTCAGGGTGCCGGCGATCTCCCAGGCGTGGTCCCCCGCGGCCCGGTCGTTGACGATGCCGATGGAACGGGAGCGCGCCGTGCCGCGCAGGTGGGCGCTCAGGAAGAACGGCAGAAGGGAGTCGTGCGGTCTGGCCTGTACGAGGGAACGGGATCCGAGGCCGAGGAGTTTGACGGCGCCCGCCGAGACCGTGACCAGCGGCATCAGGGCACTGTCGTGCACCGGCAGCGCTGCCTCGGCCGTGGCGTCGGTGGTGGGTCCGAGCACCGCGACGACATCGGGATCGGCGACGAGTTCCCTGGCCGCCTTCGCGGCCCGCTGCGGGTCGCCGCCGTCGTCGCGGACGTCCAGCGAGAGGGTGAAGGGGGCGTCCCGGCGGGCGTTGAACTCCTCGACGGCCAGCCGCACGCCCCGCTCCTGGGCGACTCCGATCCGCTTCGCTTCCCCCGACAGGTCCGCCTGCAGGCCGATCGCGCGGGTGGGACCGGCGTCACCGCCCGGTGTCCGGCTCGACGAGTCGTCACCCCACCACCAGGCCGCGGAGACGGCTCCACCGGCCGCGAGGGCGGCCACGCCCCCGGCCAGCAGCAGGAACCGGCGGCGCCCCGGCAGCCCACCAGACGCCTCCTTCGGGCGCTCGTCCTCCGGGCCCGGTGTTTCGTCCTCCGGGCCCGGTACTTCGCGACCTCTGCCCGGAACCTCGCCATCCGCGGCCGGTACCTCGTCACCCCTGCCCGGTGCTTCACCGCCCATTCCCGGCACTTCGCCGCCCGCGCCCGGTGCTCCACCATCCGGGCCCGTTGTATCGTCCTGCGCCGTGGCGTCGCCGTCCCGTGCCGCGCCCGCGGGGCCGGGCTGCCGCGCCCGCACGGCTGCGTCGGCATCGAGTCGGGTCGGTTCGATGTCCGGCAGCACCGCCCCCTCCACCGACCGGGCCGCGACCAGCCGGGTCACCGCATCGGGCAGCCAGGACGGACCGACCCGCGCCGCGGGGTCCGCCGCACCGCCCGCGCCCGGGGCGGACATGCCGTCCGCGCGCGGGCCGGAACCGCCCTCGTCGCCGGCCTCCGATGCCACGCCCGGCATCCGCACCAGATCCGCGGCCGAGGGGCGGAGCGCCGGATCCTTCTCCAGGCACGATCGGAGCAGCGGTGCGAGTTCCTCCGGTACGCCGTCGAGGTCGGCACTCTCGTGCACGGCGCGGAACAGCAGGGCGTCCACCGGCCCGGTGCCGAAGGGCGGTCGCCCCGTGAGGGCGTACGCCAGGACGCAGCCCAGCGCGAAGACGTCGCTCGGCGGCCCGACCGAGGTCCGGTCGACGCCCTCGACCTGCTCGGGAGCGAGGAATCCCGGGGTCCCGACCACCACGCCCGTCGCGGTGAGCGCGGTGTCCCCGGGCTCGCGGGCGATGCCGAAGTCGATGAGACGGGGGCCGTCCAGAGCGAGCAGCACATTGCCGGGCTTGACGTCCCGGTGCACCAGTCCGGCGGCGTGCACGTCCCGCAACGCCTCGGCGAGCCGGCGACCCAGCACACGCGCCGAGCGAGCGGGCAGCGGCCCGTGCACGGCGACGGCCTCCGCGAGGGACGGACCGGCGACGAAAGCAGTGGCCAGCCAGGGAGCCGGGGCCTCCGGGTCCGCGGCCACGAGCGGCACCACCCACGGGTTGTCGACCCGGCGCAGCGTGTCCACCTCACGGCGGAAGCGCTCCCGGAAGCCGGGTTCCTGCGCGTACTCGGCGTGCACCACCTTGAGTGCCACCAGCGCTCCCCCGGTGGAGCGCGCCAGATGGACCACGCCCATACCGCCCGCGCCGAGGCGGCCGAGAAGCCGGTGACCCGCGATCGACGACGGATCGGTGGGGTGCAGAGGCTCCATCAGCTCTCGCCCTCCAGGCGGTCGATGACCCGCGTGCGCATGCCCACGGTGCCGCGTGTCGAGACGGTGGTCGGATCCGGCGCGTCCGCACCCTGGGCTCCCCGGACCGAGACCGCCACCGTCACCGTCCCGTACCGGTCCATCAGCCACTGGTAGGGGTACTCGAGGACGGTCTCGCCGCGCTGCCTGACGTAGGTGCCCATCTCGAAGACGGAGTCGTCCGCGTATCTCTGGTCGCCGCCGGCCGGGCGGCCCACCGAGTTCAGGTCGGTGATCCGCTCACCCGTGCGGATCTCCTGCTGCGGGCAGCGCATCACCTCCTCCAGGGTGGTGTTCAGCCGGTCGTCGGCACTCTCCTGCGTCGCATGGACGGTGACGACGGCGGTCACTCGCAGGGTGTCCCCGCCCTCCCCTACCGGGAGCTCGCTGTAGCGGGAGACGGCCGCGAGCACACCGCCCGGCAGCGGCTCCCTGGTCCAGCTGCAGGTGCTGTCCAGCACGGCCCAGGTGTCCGGAGCGCTCTCGGCGGGGTCCTGGGCGACGAATCCGTCCCCCCAGTCACGGGGCAGGAAGGCGACCGCGCGGGCCAGACTCAGCGCCTCCGCCCGGGTACGCGGGACCTTGTCCGGATCGGGCTCGAACGTGGACGGCCCCGAAGAGGCGAGCGCGGTCGCGGCGGGCGACGGCGATGCCGACGGCGGGGCGCCCCCGGCGGAAGAGCGTCCTCCGGCGCGTCCGTCCTCTTGCGCGCCCCCCTGCGGCGCGGTCGAACATCCCGCCGTCAGCAGGCAGGCCGCGAGCAGCGCCACCACGCGGCGCCGCCCCCTGATACAAGTCCTGGCCACCCTGCATCCCCCAATGCTGGTGTCGTCCCCACCGCCCCACGGGACGGCCGGCGCACCACCGGCCGTCCCCGGGGACATTACCGGCGGTGCGCGAGGCAGCGCGCGGCGTTGTGGAAAACCGGGTCCGGGAAGGGGGACGGGCTCACCCGGACGGACGGTTCCGCACCGGCCCGGCCGACTGGCCGGCTGACAGGCTGACCGGCCGGGCCCGACAGGCTGACCGGCCGCTCGCCGGCTAGGTCCGCGTGACCTTCCCGCACCCTTGGTGCTCCACGTCCGCGAGCGACTGCCTGCGGTCGTACGGGTCCTTGGCCGGGCCGGTGGGCGGGGCACCGGTCGGGTCCGCGCCGGGGAAGACGGGGTGCAGATAGCCGTCGTAGACGTCGCACTCGTTGTTGAACGTGTCGACCACGTACTCCTCGACGATCAGCTTGCCCTGCGTGGCGATCCACTTGCGCGGGTCGGCCAGGGTCAGCGTCAGGCCACGGCGGACGACGGTGCGCGCCACCCGGTCGTCGTCTCCGCCGGCCCGCACCAGCGGATAGACGAAGGAGTAGTCCGCGTGCACCTTCACCTCGCCCGGCCGGCCCGCCGCGAAGCTCATGTGGCCACGCACTCTGACCACGTCGCCCGCGAGCTGCACCTGCTTCGGGTCGAAGCGGCTGAACAGCCCCACGGGATCGTCGTTCCGGGTCGGATCGCGCAGCGACCGGCGCAACTGGGTCAGCATGGCCGGCGCCTTGGGGTCGAGAAGCTCCAGCGCCCGGTCCGGCTGTCCGCCGCCGATCACCTCGGGGTCCAGGTTGGCGGCGACCAGGAACTCCTTCGTCCGGCGCAGCGCCAACTTCACGTCCGCCTCGGTCAGCCCGGCGACCGCCTTCGCCTCCGGCAGCTCGATGGCGTCGGCGCCGTCGGCCCAACGCGCGGCGGGCGAACCGCGGAACGGGTGAGCAAGGGTGGGCAGCACCGCGTCGACCTCGCCGGGGGCGGCCGTGGGCAGCGCGGTCTCGGCGGGCAGCGGCGATGCGCCGTCGGCGGCAGCCTCCGTCTCCGGGCCGGGTATCCGGTCCAGCAGCAGCGAGGGGCGTACGGCGACCACGGCCAACGCCAGGGCCAGCGACACCCCGACGACCGCACCGATCCGGCGGCGGCGGGAGGCGGTGCCGTTCATCTCCTGCCACGCCGGGCCGGTCCGCCATCCCGGTGGAGTGCCGGGCGGAGGCCCCTGCGCCTTCCGCTTCCGCCGCGGCCACCTGCCAGGACTCCGGGAACCCTGCGCGCGCCGCGCCGCCTCGTCCTGCTCCCGCAGCCGCGCCGCCACCATCCGGGCGCGCGCCGAGGGCTCCTTGGGCGCCGGGGCGCCCCCGCCTCCGGTGGACTCCCGGAGAAAGGCGTCCAGCTGCTCGTCGGATATCGAGGAGGACGCCTCACGGGACGCGTCGTCATCAGGGCGCTCGGGCGGCGGGACGGTACTCACGCTCTCACTCTCTTCGACGGTCCGCGACTCTCGGCGCCCAGTGTTTCCTTCGCCCTGTGGCGGCGCACAGCACCGTTCGCGATTCGTGATCGAACCGCTGCGGCCTCGAGGCACCGGCACCGGCACCGGCACCGGCACCGCAGGTCCGAGCCGTTCCGTCGGCGCGCGGGCGTGGACGGTCGGCGACGCACTGGGCGAAACCGCCGATCCGGCAGACCCGGGGCGGCACGTCACCCGAGACGGGTGCCGCCGGGTGGGAGACCGTGCCCGGCAACACCGTGGCCGAACGCGCCGGGGCCGGCGCGGTCTTCGTGGCCGACGGCACCTCGACCGGTCCGGCGAGCAGCTCGGTCCCGACCGGCCGGGAGGCGCCTGCGTCGGACGCGCCCGAGGCCGACGACGGCTTCGGCCGGTCCGTCACCTCCGGCGACTTCGACCGGGACGGCTTCGCCGACCTCGCGGTCACCGCCTCCGCCGAGGCCATCGGCGACACCAGGAGCACAGGGCTGCCGAGCGTGCACCACGGACGCTCAGCCGGCATCCACGGGGCGGTCGACGAGACCGCGTCGGGCCGCTGACCGGCGCCCCGGGCAATGCGGCCGGCAGGTCACCGTCCCCGAGCCCATCCCCGGCACCCTGGAGTCCGCCCGGCCCCGGCGAGACCGAACTCGCCCGGTCCCGCGGGCGGCTACGGCGACGCCGGCGGCAACGCCCCCGCCGCCCTGAGCGCGCTCAGCGGACTCGGCGGACTCGGCGGACTCGGCGGACTCGGCGGACTCGGCGGACTCAGTGAGTCTCGCCGTCGAAGACCTCGGCCGCGGAGGCCGCGGTGACGGCCCGGGTGAACCAGACGCCCAGCATCTCGAGATCGCTACAGCCGACGATCCGTTCCCGCTCCCCGTCGGACACCTCGACGCCTCGCCGCTCCAGCAGCAGCAGGATGTCCTCCGCACGGCCCTCCGCACGGCCCTCCGCCCGCAAGGTCTGCGCGGTGTGCGACTGGAAGAAAGACAGGTCCGCGGCCATGAGGTGCCTCCAAAGATCTGCGGCCGGCGTCTTGCCGAGGCCTTGTTCCGTGAGCTCGATGAAGATGCCTGCGGTGCTCTCGTCGGCGGCGAGCACGCCCTTCAGTGCCGTCGCCAGCGCTTTCAGGGTAATACGCCCAGCTCGCCGGCTTGTCGGGGTCCCGCTTGCCCTGGGACTCGACCGCCAGGACGAAGCTGCCGTTGTCGACGGTGTCCATGCGCAGCAGCGTGTCCACTCGCCGTTCCACCGGACGGTTCTCGGTGAGGTCGGTGGGGAGCGGGGAGGCCGAGACGGAGGTGGCGAAGAAGAGGCCGAGGCCCTTGACCGCCCGGCTGAAGAGGCCTGGGTCCTGCTGGAAGATCCGATGCAGGGCCTCGTGGGATGAACTGACCATGTGGCGAAGGTAGGGCTCCGCCGTCGACCGCATCTCGAATATGCCTATGACCCATGCCAAAGTGTGGTGTCGCGGCGCGGTGCTGACGGATCCGGCACAGCGAAGGGGCCCGCACGACCGAAGTCGTGCGGGCCCCTTCGAGCCACTCAGGTCAGGCGACCCGCAAGCAAGCGGAGCTTACTTGTTGATCTTGGTGACCTGGCCGGCGCCCACGGTCCGGCCACCCTCACGGATGGCGAACTTCAGGCCCTCCTCCATGGCGACGGGCTGGATGAGCTCCACCTTCATCTCGGTGTTGTCACCCGGCATGACCATCTCGGTGCCCTCGGGGAGGGTCACGACGCCGGTCACGTCCGTCGTACGGAAGTAGAACTGCGGGCGGTAGTTGTTGAAGAACGGCGTGTGGCGGCCACCCTCGTCCTTGGACAGGATGTAGGCCTGGGCCTCGAACTCCGTGTGCGGGGTGACGGTGCCCGGCTTGATGATGACCTGGCCGCGCTCGACGTCCTCGCGCTTGATACCGCGGAGCAGCAGACCGACGTTCTCACCGGCCTGACCCTCGTCCAGCAGCTTACGGAACATCTCGATGCCCGTAACCGTGGTCTTGGTCTTCTCTTCCTTGATGCCGATGATCTCGACTTCCTCGTTCACCTTGAGGATGCCGCGCTCGATACGACCGGTGACGACCGTACCGCGACCGGTGATCGTGAAGACGTCCTCGATCGGCATGAGGAACGGCTTGTCGACGTCGCGCTCCGGCTCCGGGATCGACTCGTCGACGGCCTTCATCAGGTTGAGGACGGAGTCCACCCACTCCTTCTCGCCCTCGAGGGCCTTCAGAGCGGAGACCTTGACGACCGGGACGTCGTCGCCGGGGAACTCGTACTCGGAGAGGAGCTCACGCACCTCGAGCTCGACGAGCTCCAGGATCTCCTCGTCGTCCACCATGTCGGCCTTGTTCAGGGCGACGACGATGTACGGAACGCCGACCTGGCGGGCCAGGAGCACGTGCTCCTTGGTCTGCGGCATCGGGCCGTCGGTCGCGGCGACCACCAGGATCGCGCCGTCCATCTGGGCGGCACCGGTGATCATGTTCTTGATGTAGTCCGCGTGACCCGGGCAGTCGACGTGGGCGTAGTGACGCGCCTCGGTCTGGTACTCGACGTGCGCGATGGAGATCGTGATACCGCGCTGGCGCTCCTCGGGAGCCTTGTCGATGTTGTCGAACGGGGTGGCCTCGTTCAGTTCCGGGTACGCCTCGTGCAGCACCTTGGTAATGGCCGCCGTCAGGGTGGTCTTACCGTGGTCGATGTGACCGATGGTGCCGATGTTGACGTGCGGCTTAGTCCGCTCGAACTTCGCCTTCGCCACTGGGGTCCTCCTGTGGAGTGGTTCTGTACGCCTTACTTCATCGGCGCCAGGATGATCTTTGCTGTCAAAGCCCGGGCCCCCGGGGCAAACATCCGCATGTGCGGGTGTTTGCCCCTCAAGGCTCCGGAGTCAAGCCTACGGCGTGGACGCGAGGTCCGTTACTCGCCCTTGGCCTTCGCGATGATCTCCTCGGCGACGTTCCGCGGAACCTCGGCGTAGGAGTCGAACTGCATCGAGTAGCTTGCGCGACCCGACGTCTTGCTGCGGAGGTCGCCGACGTAGCCGAACATCTCCGACAGGGGCACGAGGCCCTTCACGAGACGGGCACCCGCCCGCTCCTCCATGGCCTGGATCTGGCCACGGCGGGAGTTGATGTCACCGATCACGTCACCCATGTAGTCCTCGGGCGTGGTGACCTCGACGGCCATCATCGGCTCAAGGAGCACGGGGGACGCCTTGCGCGCGGCCTCCTTGAAGGCCTGCGAACCGGCGATCTTGAACGCGAGCTCGGAGGAGTCGACCTCGTGGTAGGCACCGTCGAGCAGCGTGACGCGGACGCCCGTCATCTCGTAGCCCGCGAGGATGCCGAACTGCATGGCCTCCTGGCAGCCGGCGTCGACCGAAGGGATGTACTCCTTCGGGATACGGCCACCGGTGACCTGGTTGACGAACTCGTACGAGGCGTCGCCGCCCTCGATCGGCTCGACCGAGATGATGACCCTACCGAACTGACCGGTACCACCGGTCTGCTTCTTGTGGGTGAACTCGACCTTCTCGACCGACTTGCGGATCGTCTCGCGGTACGCGACCTGCGGCTTGCCGACGTTGGCCTCGACCTTGAACTCGCGCTTCATGCGGTCCACGAGCACCTCGAGGTGCAGCTCGCCCATACCGCCGATGACGGTCTGGCCGGTCTCCTCGTTGGTGTGGACCTGGAAGGACGGGTCCTCCTCGGCCAGGCGCTGGATCGCGACGCCCAGCTTCTCCTGGTCGCCCTTGGACTTCGGCTCGATCGCGACCTCGATGACCGGCGCCGGGAAGTCCATGGACTCCAGGATCACCGGGTTCTTGTCGTCGCAGAGCGTCTCGCCGGTGGTGGTCTGCTTCAGACCCATGACGGCGACGATGTCGCCGGCGCCCACCGACTCGATCTCCTCACGCTTGTTGGCGTGCATGCGGTAGATCTTGCCGATGCGCTCCTTGCGGCCCTTGACCGAGTTCTGCACGGCGGTGCCGGAGACCAGGCGGCCGGAGTACACGCGGACGAAGGTGAGCTTGCCGAGATGCGGGTCGCTCATGATCTTGAACGCCAGCGCCGACAGCGGCTCGTCGTCGGACGGCTTGCGCTTGATGACCTGCTCGGCGTCCTTGACGTCGTGGCCCTCGATGGCCTCGATGTCGACCGGCGACGGCAGGTAGCGCACGACCGCGTCGAGCAGCGGCTGGACACCCTTGTTCTTGAACGCGGTGCCGCAGAACACCGGGGTGACCGTGGTGCCCGAGCCCTTGCCGGAGGCGATGGTGATGCGGCGGACCGCCGCGTACAGCTGCTCCACCGAGGGCTCCTGGCCCTCGAGGTACAGCTCCATCATCTCCTCGTCGTTCTCGGCGATGGCCTCGAGCAGCTTGCCGCGGTACTCCTCGGCAGCCTCGGTGTGGGTGTCCGGGATGTCGACGGTGTCGTACATCTCGCCCTTGGTGGCCTCGGCGGACCAGACCAGGGCCTTCATCGTCACGAGGTCGATGACGCCCTTGAAGTCGGCCTCCGCGCCGATCGGCAGCTGCATGACCAGCGGCTGCGCGCCCAGGCGGTCGGTGATCATGTCGACGCAGCGGTGGAACTCCGCACCGGTGCGGTCGAGCTTGTTGACGAAGCAGATACGCGGAACGCCGTAACGGTCCGCCTGACGCCACACCGTCTCGGACTGCGGCTCGACGCCGGCGACGCCGTCGAACACCGTCACGGCACCGTCGAGCACGCGCAGGGAGCGCTCCACCTCGACGGTGAAGTCGACGTGCCCCGGGGTGTCGATGATGTTGATGGTGTGGTCGACATCTTCCAGCGGCCAGTGGCAGGTGGTGGCAGCAGAGGTGATCGTGATGCCACGCTCCTGCTCCTGCTCCATCCAGTCCATGGTGGCAGCGCCGTCGTGGACCTCACCGATCTTGTAGGACACACCGGTGTAGAACAGGATCCGCTCGGTGGTGGTCGTCTTGCCCGCGTCGATGTGGGCCATGATGCCGATATTGCGCACCTTGGCCAGGTCAAGCGAAGTGGTAGCCATAAGGCTTCAGTCTTCTCTCGGTTCTCGATGGGGTAGCGACTACCAGCGGTAGTGCGCGAAGGCCTTGTTGGACTCGGCCATCTTGTGCGTGTCCTCGCGCTTCTTCACAGCGGCACCCAGGCCGTTGCTGGCGTCGAGGAGCTCGTTGAGCAGACGCTCGGTCATGGTCTTCTCGCGACGGGCGCGGGAGTAACCGACGAGCCAGCGCAGCGCCAGGGTGTTGGCACGGCCGGGCTTGACCTCGACCGGAACCTGGTAGGTGGCGCCACCGACACGGCGGGACTTGACCTCGAGGGTCGGCTTGATGTTCTCCAGAGCGCGCTTGAGCGTGATGACCGGGTCGTTGCCGGTCTTCTCGCGCAGGCCCTCCATGGCGCCGTAGACGATGCGCTCGGCGGTGGAGCGCTTGCCGTTCAGCAGCACCTTGTTGATCAGGGAGGTCACCAGAGGGGAGCCGTAGACCGGGTCGATGATGACCGGACGCTTCGGGGCGGGGCCCTTACGAGGCATTCTTACTTCTCCTTCTTGGCGCCGTAACGGCTGCGGGCCTGCTTGCGGTTCTTGACACCCTGGGTGTCGAGGGAGCCGCGGATGATCTTGTAGCGAACACCCGGCAGGTCCTTCACACGGCCGCCGCGCACGAGCACGATGGAGTGCTCCTGCAGGTTGTGTCCCTCACCCGGAATGTAAGCGGTGACCTCGATCCCGCTGGTCAGACGCACACGCGCGACCTTACGCAGGGCCGAGTTCGGCTTCTTCGGGGTGGTCGTGAACACACGCGTGCAGACGCCGCGACGCTGCGGGGAACCCTCGAGCGCGGGCGTCTTGTTCTTCTCGACCTTGTCCTGCCGGCCCTTGCGGACCAGCTGCTGGATCGTAGGCACTACTTCTCCGGTTTCTGTGTGCCGATGGGTACAGCTAACCTGGAACGTCGCCGACCCACGCGGTCGGGTGTGTCGAATCCCGCAGACTCCCGCCGCAAGGCGAAAAGGGCGCAGATTACGGTGGCCGCAGTCGGCCCCTGTGCGGCTGAGGACACGCACGAAGGCCAGGGCACACCCCAGGCACAAGGTCTGAGCGTACCTACCTCACGGAGTTCGGTCAAAACAAATGGAGCGCGGCCCGACACGCCGGACTTGCCACCTCTGTCCTTGTCAGTCCCGGCGCGGACCGACGGGTGCTGCGCCGCGCGCGGGAAGGGTCGCCCGGCAGGTCGGAACGCCCGGCGACGGCCCGTGTGCCGGGTTGGCCGGATCGCGCCCTTTACACATGCGGTGCTCAGTACTTTGATCCGTCCGCCGCAGCGTAACGGGGGGATCAGCCTGATGAAGCCGGCGCCGTACGGACCGGACGACGGGGGCCTGGAGGACCGGGTCCCCTTCCTGGCGCGCCTGGAGAGGGCGGACCGCACGGCGCTGCTCTCGCTCGGCCGCGAGCTGCGCTTCGCAGCCCGCATCGCCCTGCTCCACCAGCGTGAACCGTCCTCGCACGTGCTGTTCCTGGTGCAGGGCTGGACGAAGGTCACGGCCGCGGCGGCCAACGGCTACGAGGCTCTGCTGGCGCTGCGCGGCCCCGGCGACGTGGTCGGCGAGTCGGCGGCGCTGACCGGGCGGCCGCGCTCGGCGACGGTGACCGCGCTGGAGCCGGTGCGGGCGGTGGCGGTGGAGCACGAGCTTTTCAAGGAGTTCCTGGGCCGCTCCCCCTCGGTGTCGTTCGCGCTGCTGGGTCTCACCGCGGACCGCACCCGGGCGGCCGACCGGCGGCGCCTGGAGTTCGCCTCGATGAACGTCCGGCAGCGCTTCGCGGTCCTCCTGCTGGACCTGGCCCGCAGCCACGGCCGGCGCACCGGCGAGGGCATCGAGCTCGCCGTGCCGCTCAGCAAGCAGGAGCTGGCGGGCTCGGTGGGCGCCTCCCGGGAGATGGTCCAGCGGCTGCTGCGCGAGCTGCGGGAGAAGGACGCGGTCGCCACGGGGCGCCGCACGCTGATGATCCTCCGGCCGGATGTGCTGCGCCGGATCGCGGCGACGGATCATCCGGCACCCGGGATGCCGCCCCGCGGGCACGCCAGCCCCTCCGGCGTCTGAGGAGCCCGGGGTCCGGGGGGCGGAACCCCCGGGGCTGGAAGGGCCTGGACGGGACTGGGCGGGACTGGACGCGTAGCGGCGGCGAGGGCGGGGGCGAAAGCCCTCTCGTGGCGGAGACCGACGTGCACACCGGTCCGCAGCAGACCGCCCGTTCTGTGTACGCGTTCACACTTCGACTGCGTCATCCGCCCTCACGCCCCAGGCCCCGCTCCCGCCACTCTGCTGATCCGCTGCTCCGCCCGGCGCCCCGTCGCCGGTCACCCCCCATCGTTCGAAGGGCGACCATGACCGATCCCGTGAGCCGCACGATCCTGTTGCTGGACATCGAGAGGTTCAGCGACCGTGACGACGTGGAGCAGGCGTACCTGCGGCGCATGCTCTACGACATCACCGACCGCGCGCTGGAGACCGCGGGCATCGACGAGACGCTGCGCCTGCGGGCCGACCGCGGTGACTCCGTGATGGAGCTGATCGACGCCAACGCCCCGGTCACGGCGCTGCTCCGGGCCCTGCTCGCCGAGGTCCCGGCCCAGCTCCGCGCGGTCAACCGCATGGCGTCCCGCTCGGCGCAGATCCGGCTGCGGGGTGTCGTCGCCACCGGCTATGTCGCCGTCGACCGGCACGACGGCTGGGTCGGCTCCGACCTCAACCACGCCTGCCGGCTGCTGGACGCCGGGCTGCTGCGCGCGGCCCTGCGCGAGCGTGCCGACGACTTCGCGCTCTGCATCTCGGACGCCCTGCACTCCGGCGTCGTACGCCACGACCACCCGGGTGTTCCGGCCGCCGACTTCCACCGGGTGACGGTGGACAGCAAGAACGGCCCGCTGACGGCGTGGCTGCACGGGCCGGTACCCGCCCCCGACCGCACCGCCGGCACCGGCACCGGCACCGGCACCGGCACCGGAACGGTGGCCGCACAGGACCACGGTGAGCGGGGGGAGGGGGAGGCGCCGGGCGGTTCGGGGGACCGCCCGGCGCCGGCCGAGCCCCCTCGGGACGGCCCCCGCGGGAGCAGCCCGGCGCCGGCCGGATCACGGGGAGCCCCGGCGCCGGGCCCGGTGCTGGACATCAACGGCGGCTCGGTCACCTTCGGCGGCGGATATGTCGCCGGCGACCAGCACGGCGTCTCCGGCGGCCGGGTCACCGGCGATGTCGTCATGGGCAGCAAGACCCGGCGGGGTGGGCAACCGTGACCGGGCAGGACGCGCAGGCGGCATCGGCGGGAGGCGTCCCGGCGGCACCGCCCGGCGGCAGCGGCGGCAGCGGCGGCTCCGCCGACGGGCCGGGCGACGGCGCCCCCGACGAGGCCCGCGGGGACGGCGCCGCCGAGGAGTCCGACGAGCGGGACCAGCCGCAGGACGCCTGGGCGGCCCGGCGCGACCTGGTCGACCACAGCCCGCGCACCATGCGGATCGGGGCCCGCACCAGCTTCGGCGGCGGGTACACCGCCGGGGACCAGCACGGCGTCTCCGGCGGCCGGGTCACCGGCGATGTCGTCATGGGCAGCAAGAAGGAGATCCACCACTGGACCCTGCCCGGCCTGTCCGCGTCGGCCGCGTCCGGCGAGGTCCCGCGCGCCACCCTGGAGCGGCTCGCCGCCTCCTTCGTCGCCACCGGCGACACCGTCGACGCGCTGCTGGACCGGCTGCGCCGCGACCGCGTGCTGGTACTGACCGGCGCCCGCTTCACCGGCCGCCGCACCGCCGCGCTGATGCTGCTGCACCGGCTCGGCGCCACGCCCGTGCACGCACTGGACCGGGACACCACCCCCGCCGCACTCGCCGACCGGATCACCCCGGCCGCCGACGGGGACGAGAGCGGGGACGGCGCCGAGGGCGCCCGCGGATACGTCCTGTGCGACCCGGCGACCCGCCGCGGCAGCGCCCTGCGCGAGACACATCTGCTCGCCGCCCGGGACCGGCTCGCCGAACAGGACGCCTACCTGGTGATCACCGTCGGCCCCTCCGCGGTGCTCGAGGACGACGTCTCCCCCGTCCGCTGGGAGCCGCCCGCCCCCGCCGACGTCCTCGCCGCACACCTGAGCACCCGTACCGACCGCGAGACCGCCGAACGCCTGCTGGGCCTGCCGGACGCCAAGGAGTTCCTGGGGCGCGGCCACCAGCTGCGCGAGGTCGCCGCGTTCGCCCAGGTGCTCGGCCGGTACGCCGCCGGGGAGGCGGGTGAGCAGGAGGTCGCCGGCTTCTCCCTGGCCTCCCTGGAGAACCAGGTCCAGGAGTGGTTCGAGGAGGACGAGACCGCCGTCCACCTGCGCGACAAGGCGTTCCTCATCGCCCTCGCGGCCTTCGACGACGGTCCCTACGCACTCACCGCCGAACTCAGTGACCTGCTCTACCGCTTTCTGCTGCAGACGGAGAACCCCTCGCGCGTCCCCGAGGTGCCGGTGTTCGGCACCCATGTCGGCAAGCGGCTCCAGCTCGCCCGGGCCCGGCGCTACGAGGACGACGAGCACACCGAGTGGGGCCCGGTGACACAGACGAAGGCGGCGTTCGCGGACGAGCGGGCGGCACTGGTGCTGCTGCGCGAGGTGTGGACCGGGCACCCGTCGGCCCGGCCCGCACTGATCGGGTGGCTGCGCCGGCTCGCCGACGACGGCCGACCGCTGGTTCGCACCCGGGCCGCGGCCACCGTCGCCGTCCTGGCCCGCACCGATCTGCCCTCGGCGATGGCGCTGGTCATCGAGGTCTGGGCGACCTCCAGCCGGTTCCGGCACCGGCTCGTCGCGGTCAACGCGCTCACCCTGGCCCATCACATCGACACGCCCAACATCCCGCGCATCCTCGACGACTGGTCCCGCGCCGAGGACCGGCGGCTGCGCTGGGTGGCGGTCCGGGCGTACGCGCTGATCGGCCCGGAACGGCCGCGGCAGGCGCTGGCCGCGCTGCGGGACGCCACCCGCGAGCTGTACCGGAACTCCGCCGACCCCGACGCGTTCGACCTGGAGACGGCGCAGGAGCTCGCCGAGGCGGTGGAGCTGCTGCTGCTGTCGTCCGCCGCCACCGAGGTCCTCGCCGAGCTGCGCGCCCACCTCGACGACGATAGGGCCGTGCACGACCTTGCGCTGGGCGGTTTCGTCAACGCCTGTCGCCGCACCGAGGGCGGCGAACGGTACGGCAGCCCGCTGGTCCTCGACTGGTACGCACGCGCCGCGACCGACGACGAGACCGCCGCGCAGGGCATCGCCCACCTGTGGCGGGCGGCGCTGGGCGACCGGCACTCCACCCGGCACGCCCTGGACGTGCTGCGCCAGTGGGTGCTGATCGCCGACCGTGTCACGGCCACGGAGTGGGCGCTCGCCGCGCTGCTGCCGAGGCTCGTCACCACCCCGACCGAGTACCGGCGGCTGAGCCATCTGCTGCGGACCATGCCCGGCGAGGACGGCAATCCCCCGCCGCTGGTGGCCGCCCGGTTGCTGAGCACGCTCCCTCCCCGCTGACGTCCCGCCGACGAAAGACGTGTGATGCCCTCCTTCCACCGCCCTCCCGAGTGGCAGCAGCCTGCCGACCGGCACACCCGGCTGATCGACCCGGTGCTCACCGTGCGGCAGCTGTCCCGTTTCGAGCTGTCGATCAAGCATGTGGTCCGCATCGACCATGCGCTGGTCTTCTCCACCCCCAAGGGCGGGTACGAGGCGTATCCGCCGCCCAGACGTCCGACGCGCAGCGAGATCGCCGCCCGCCGGTACACCGCCGTGTACGAGGTGGACATGGGCGTCCACCCGTTCACCGAAACGCTGGCACTGCCCAGCGACAACGACGCCTTCGAGTTCACGGCGGACGTGGACGTCTCCTGGCAGGTGCTGGACCCGGCGCGGTTCGTGGCGAGCGGCATCCGGGACGTGCCCGCGCTGCTCCTCGGCGAACTGCAGCAGGCCGCCCGGCCGGTCACCCGCCGCTTCGCCATCACCGACAGCGCGGATGCCGAGGCGGAGCTGCTGCGCGCGGTCGGTGTCGTCGTGCCGCTCGGGGCGCCCGCCGGGCTCCAGGTCACCTGGAGCCTGCGGGTCCGCCGCGACCGGGCCGACATCGACCACCAGCAGCGGCTCCGGGCCATCGACCACTCCGCCGCCGAGCAGATCCGCGTGGCGCAGCAGGGCATGCAGGTCGACGTCGAGACGGACCAGCGGTACCGGCAGCAGGACGCGCTCCAGCTGGGGCGGTCCATGGAGTACGGGCAGCAGCAGCACGAGCTGACTCTGCAGCAGCAGCGGCAGCAGCACGAGCTGGCGATGCTCCAGGGGCAGCAGATGCTGGAGCTGCAGCGGATCGAGGCGCAGAAGATCGAGTTCTACCAGTGGCATCTGTCGCAGGGCGGGGTGCAGTCCTGGGCGCTGCACCTTGCCCAGCACCCGGAGGACTCCCGGCTCGTCATGGAGAGCATGCGCGCGGACCAGCTCCGCATGATCCAGGCGCAGATGGATCTGGTGAAGGAGCTGCTCGGCGGCGAGAGCGCGGAGAAGTTCGAGCTGGACGAGCCCAAGCAGCTGGCCCTGCGCACGGTCAGCGACATCCTCAACCAGCGCCTCCCGGGGGTGACCCACACCCCGCCCATGCTGCCCACCCCGGACCACCCCGACGCCCCCGGCACCCCGGGCACCACCACCCCCCACGGCGCCCACGGCGGCACACCGGGTTCCCCGGACACACCGGGTTTCCCCGGCACACCGGGTTTCCCTGGCGCTCCCAGCTCTCCCGGCTTCCCCGACGCCCACGGCTCCCCCGGCGCGCACGGCACGCCCGGCAGCCCGAGTGGCCCGAGTGGCCCGAGTGGCCCGAGCTCCCCAGGCGTACCCCACTCTCCAAACGCCCCCGGCACCCCAGGCGTACCCCACTCTCCGAGCGCCCCCGCCACCCCCGGCCCGCACAACTCCCCTGGTATCCCCGGCACCCATGATGCCCATGGCGCCCACAACGTCCGGAGTGGTCCCGGTTCCGCCGACGCGCCCGGCACCTACGGCATCCCGGGAGGCCCCAGCGCACCCGGCGTCCCCGGCACCCACGGCATCCCGGGAGGCCCCAGCGCACCCGGGGTCCCGAGTGGCCCCGGCGCGCCCGGGGTCACCGGCGTATCTGGTGGCCACGGGTCCCGCCGCGTGCCCGGTGCGCAGGCGTACGCCGGGGTGCCGTCGGCTCAGGCGGCGGGGGCGTACGGCGGTTCGGGCGGGGCACAGGCGTCGGGCCGGTACCACTCCGGTGGTCCGTACGGCACCGCCCCGGCCGCTGACCCGGCGGCGTCCCGGCCGGTACCGCCCGAGCGTCCGGCGGCCGACGGAACAGGTCAGGGCGCCCCGACGTCCGCTGCAGAGGGCCATCCTCCGGCCGCGGGCCCGGCCGCGGGCCCGGCCGCGGGCGGCACCCCGTACCCGCCGTCGGCCGCGCCTCCGCAACCCGCGCCGACCGGGCCCCCGACGCCCCAGCCGTCACCGGGCACGTACGCGCCGCGCTCCGCGCCTCCCGCCCCCGCATGGCAGCCGCCGCCCGGCTACGGCACCAACCCGACCGCACCGCCGGACCCGGCGCCGGCCGCGGGTCCGGAGGCCGCCGCGGGTCCGGAGGCCGCCGCCGGTCCGGAGGCCGCCGCCGGTCCGGAGGCCGCCGGGAGCGCCGAACGGACGGGCCCCCGCGGCCCCGGACAGGAGGAGCCGACTCCATGACGACCGCCGACCCGGTACCCGCGCCCGCCCGTACTACGGCTCCCCCGAGCCCGCGCCGCGCGGAGCTGTGCGAGCGGCTCCTCGCCGATCTGCGCACCGAGATCGCGCGGGCCGACAGCAAGGCGGCCGTCCTGGTCGCCGCGCTCGGCATGACCGCGGGCGTGGGCAGCGGGCTGCTCGCCGGGCGGGGCTGGTCCCCGGACGACCTCTCGACCACCGGCACCGCAGTGTGGTGGGCCGGGACGGTCTCCCTCGCCCTGTCGCTGTTCGCGCTGCTGCTGGCCGTGCTGCCCCGCTACCGCACCGGAACCTGGGCGCCGGGCAGGCCCCTGTCGTACTTCGGCGACATCCAGCGGGCCGTGCGGGCGGGCCGGCTGGAGGCCGCGCTCGCCGACACCGAGGCCGATCCCACGGCCGCCCTGACCGCGGCGCTCACCGAGACGAGCCGGATCGCCTGGCGCAAGCACCAGTGGATCCGTGCCGGGCTGATCGCGTTCTGCGCAGGCACCCTTTTGCTCCCCGCCTCCCTGCTGACCGGCTGACCTCCCGCCCGGGCCGCGCCCACTGCTCACGTCAAGCAAAGGAATCACGATGACCCAGCCCCCGCCGATCCCCCCGGAGTACCCCGAGCCGACCGCCGCGCAGTCCCAGCCGACCCCGCCCCAGCCCGCGCATCCGTCGCAGTCCCCTCAGCCGTCGCAGTCCCCCCAGCCTCCGCAGCCGCAGGCGCCGCCCCCGTACCCGCAGGCCCAGCCACCGCAGCCACAGGTCCCTCCGCAGTACCCCACGGCCCAGCCGGTCCGGCCGACCCAGCCCCAGATTCCCCAGCAACACCTGCAGGCCCAGCCGCCTCAGCCGCCCCAGCCGCAAGCGCCACCGCCCTACCCGCAGACCGAGCCGCTCCGGCCCCATGTCCCCCAGCAGTACCTGCCGCAGCACCCCCCGCAGTACCCGCAGCAGGCTCCGGCCGCGTCCCAGCCGCCCCCGTACCCCGGTACCCCGGCCGCCGCCCAGCCCCCGGCGTACCCCGCCACCCCCGCCGGCGCCCCACCCCAGTACCCGTACGCGTACCAGCAGCAGCCCCCGTACCCCGGGGCGGGCCCCGCAGGGACCCCACCGGGCGCACCGGTCCAGCCGTCCGCCGCGCCCGCCGCCCCCGCCATACCCCCGCCGGACGATCCGTCGCACCCTCACCACATCAGTACCGACCGCGGACGCGTCCACATCTCCGGGCACCAGCGCCGCACCGACGCCACGGCCGTCGGCAATCTCCTGCTCCACCTGCCGAACTTCCTGTGCAGCCTGCTCGTCGTCGGCCTGGTCTCGCTGCTCTTCGGCGAACTCGGCATCATCGTCGTCCTGCTCTGGCTCGCCAGCGGCGCACTCGTGTTCCACCGGCCCACCGAAAGCGCCCTCGCGCGCCATCTGCTCCGGCTGCGCTACCCCACCCCGCAGGAACGAGCCAAACTCGAACCCGTCTGGCGCGAGGTCACCGCCCGCGCCGGAGTCGACGGCCGGAACTACGAACTGTGGGTCGAGGACAGCGACGGACTCAACGCGGTCGCCGCGGCCGGCCACATCGTCGGCGTCACCCGCTTCGCGATGAACCAGCTGCCCAACGGCGAGCTCGCCGCCGTCCTGGCGCACGAGCTGGGCCACCACGTCGGCGGCCACGCCTGGTCCGGGCTGCTCGGCTACTGGTACGCCCTGCCGGGCCGGATCGCCTGGCGGGTGCTGCGCGCCGTCACCGGGTTCATGTTCCGGGTGTCCCGGGTCTTCTCCTGTTTCGGTGTGCTGTTCTTCGGGCTCGTCGTCGGCAGCATCGCCCTGGCCACCATCAGCACGCTGTACGGTCTGCCGCTGCTGATCCTCGCCATGCCGTACGCGCTCGCCGCCGTGGGCCGCCGCGCCGAGCTGCGCGCCGACCAGCACGCCGCCGCGCTCGGCTTCGCCCCGATGCTGGCCGCCGTCCTGGACAAGCTGCACCAGGCGGAACAGCAGCAGGTCGCCGCGGCGACCGCCGCGAACGGCGGCGTGCCGCCGACCGGCACCCCGGTGAGCAGACTGCTGAGCTCGCACCCGGACCACCACACCCGGCTGCACCACCTGCAGCCTTACCTCCAGCCCAGGCACTGACCCCGGGCGCCGCGGGAGAACAGCCTGCCGACTGCCGCATCCCGGCAGCCTCCGCCCCGCAAATCAGCCGAGTACCGCACCTGCGCGCCCGGACCCCGCTCCCGCACCCTGAGACCGAGGCGAGGGGGAGGGAGACACCCATGGACCGCACCCGGCGTTGGCCGAAGGCCCTTCTGCACGGCTGGCTCAGCGGCACCCTCACGTTCCTGGTCCTGCTGATCGTCGTCGGCGCGCTGCCGACCGGCGCGTGGGCGGCGGGCCTGGCGCTCTACGCGGGGCTGGTGCTGCCGCCCGCGGTCGTGTCGTATCGGGTGCGGGGGCGCCCGGCCGGCCCCCGCGAGCTCCCCCGGCCGCAGCGGAGCACACCTCCGATGACCGCCGAGGTCACGGCCCAGGCCGAGCGGGCCATCACCCGGTACGGCGAGCTGCTGCACGCCCACCCGTACTCCCCCGGCGAGGCGGCCGGCAGCGACGAGCTGACCGACTACTCGGCGGCGCTGGACGCGTACGAGCAGGCGAAACGCGCCGCCCCGGGCCAGGTCCCGGCGATCCTGGCCGAGGGCCGAGCGGCGCTCGACCGGCTCGCCGCCGTCCCCCGCGCCACCTCCGGCCTCACCTGGAGCAAGGGGGAAGGCACCATGAAGCTGGCCGTGCCCAGGCCCGCCCCGGGCGTGCCCGCCGTGCTGGTCTTCGAGACGGATGTGGCCCAGCGGTTCTCGGTGCACACCCGTTCGGGGCCGCGCGGGCGCCGGGAGCTGCTGCTGGACGGTGTGCTGGGGCCCACCAGCGCCCAGGTGGGCGTGGCTCCGCAGGACGCCGAGTCGCTCTTCGTCGAGGTGAGCGCCTGCGGACCCTGGCGGCTCGCGCTGCGCCCCATCAGCGAGGCGAGGCGGCTGGCCGACGGCGGGCTGCTGCGCGGCCACGGTGCGGAGACCGTACTCAAGCGCGGTGCGTCCAGGACGGTGGAGTTCGAGCACCTCGGCGACGCGCCGTTCGCCGTCCGGCAGCTCACCCGCTCGTTCCGCCCGGCGGGTCTGCTCGCGGAGGGCCGGGGCAGCGCACGGCTCACCGTGTCGGTGCCGGGCCGCGGCGTGCTGCGCGTCGACACCACCGGCGAGTGGCGGCTCGTCGACCCCGGCGCGTGACCGGCGCTTCGACCGGCCGGCCGTGCCGGTCAGCCCGAGCCGGTCAGCCCGAGCCGGCCAGCAGGGCGACCAGCCCGAACATGATTATCACCAGTGCCCAGCCGGCCACGGACAGCCAGCCGAGCACCAGCCCGGTCAGGGCCAGCCCGTCGCCGCCCTCTCCGGTGCGACGCATCTCGGACTGCGCCATATGGCCGAGGATCACCGCCGGAAGACCGGTCAGCCCGCCGGTGGCCAGGCAGAGGATGCCGCAGACCATCGAGGCGACCGCCTTGCCGTTCGTGCTGGGCCGCGGCCGGGCCAGGAAGGTGCCCGGCACCGGCCCGCCGACCGCGAGGGGCTGGGGCGCGGGGCCCTGGGGCAGATCGGCGACCAGCAGGGCCAGCTCGCCCACCGTGCGGGCCCCGTAGGCCCGGGCGACGCGCTTCTCGAACTCGGAGTGGTCCAGCCGGCCCTCCCCGTAGCCGGCCCGCAGCACGTCCACCGCCCGCTCGCGGTCGGCGTGGGAGGCCAGCATCGACGGCGTGTTCTGGCCGGACCAGGGCTGCCATGCGGGGTACGACACCGACGAGCACCTCCCAGAGAAGGGTTCATTTTCCATGATGCGCCGAAAGGCGGCCCTCCGTGGGGGAGAGCCGCCCTTCAGTGCGTCAGACGTATGCCTTACTGGTTGTACGGACCGTAGTCGTAGTCCTCCAGCGGCACGGCCTGGCCGGAGCCGGTGCCGAACGGCGAGTAGTCGATGTCGTCGTAGCCGACGGCCGAGTACATCGCGGCCTTGGCCTCCTCGGTCGGCTCGACCCGGATGTTGCGGTAGCGGGACAGGCCCGTACCGGCCGGGATGAGCTTACCGATGATGACGTTCTCCTTGAGGCCGATCAGGGAGTCGGACTTGGCGTTGATCGCCGCGTCCGTGAGGACCCTGGTCGTCTCCTGGAAGGACGCCGCCGACAGCCAGGACTCGGTCGCCAGCGAGGCCTTGGTGATACCCATGAGCTGCGGACGACCGGAGGCCGGGTGACCGCCCTCCTGGACCACACGACGGTTCTCGGACTCGAACTTCGAGCGCTCGACCAGCTCGCCGGGCAGCAGCTCGGCGTCGCCGGACTCGATGATCGTCACGCGGCGGAGCATCTGCCGGATGATGATCTCGATGTGCTTGTCGTGGATCGACACACCCTGCGAGTTGTACACCTTCTGGACCTCGCCGACCAGGTGGACCTGGACGGCGCGCTGGCCCAGGATGCGCAGCACGTCGTGCGGGTTGGTGGCACCCACGGTGAGCTTCTGGCCCACCTCGACGTGCTCGCCCTCGCTGACCAGGAGACGGGCGCGCTTCGAGATCGGGTAGGCCGTCTCGTCGCTGCCGTCGTCCGGGGTGACGACGATCTTCTTGGTCTTCTCGGTCTCCTCGATCCGCACCCGGCCGGAGGCCTCGGAGATCGGGGCGACACCCTTCGGGGTACGGGCCTCGAAGAGCTCGACGACACGCGGCAGACCCTGGGTGATGTCGTCACCGGCCACACCGCCGGTGTGGAAGGTACGCATCGTCAGCTGGGTACCGGGCTCACCGATGGACTGCGCGGCGATGATGCCGACCGCCTCGCCGATGTCGACCAGCTTGCCGGTGGCCAGCGAGCGGCCGTAGCACATGGCGCAGGTGCCGACGGCGGACTCACAGGTCAGGACCGAGCGGGTCTTGACCTCCGCGACGCCGTGCTTGACCAGCTCGTCGATGAGGACGTCGCCCAGGTCGGTGCCGGCCGGGGCCAGCACCTTGCCGTCGACCACGATGTCCTCGGCGAGGCAGCGCGCGTACACGGACGTCTCGACGTCCTCCGCCTTGAGCAGGGTGCCTTCGGCGTTGCGCTCGGCGATCTGCAGCCGCAGGCCGCGGTCGGTGCCGCAGTCCTCCTCGCGGATGATGACGTCCTGGGAGACGTCGACCAGACGACGGGTGAGGTAACCCGAGTCGGCGGTACGCAGAGCGGTGTCCGCCAGACCCTTACGGGCACCGTGCGTGGAGATGAAGTACTCCAGCACGGACAGACCCTCACGGAACGAGGCCTTGATGGGCCGCGGGATCGTCTCGTTCTTCGCGTTCGACACCAGACCACGCATACCGGCGATCTGACGCATCTGCATCATGTTGCCTCGTGCACCCGAGTTCACCATCATGAAGATCGGGTTGGTCTTCGGGAAGTTGTCGTTCATCGCCTCGGCGACCTCGTTGGTCGCCTTGGTCCAGATCGCGATGAGCTCCTGGGTGCGCTCGTCCTTGGTGATCAGACCGCGCTCGTACTGCTTCTGGACCTTCTCGTCCTGCGCCTCGTAGCCGCGGACGATCTCCTTCTTCGCCTCGGGGACGACGACGTCGGAGATGGCCACGGTGACGCCGGAACGGGTGGCCCAGTAGAAGCCGGCCGCCTTCAGGTTGTCGAGCGTCGCCGCCACGATGACCTTCGGGTAGCGCTCGGCGAGGTCGTTGACGATCTCCGAGAGCTGCTTCTTGCCGACCTCGAAGTCGACGAACGGGTAGTCCTCGGGCAGCAGCTCGTTGAAGAGCGCACGGCCCAGCGTGGTCCTCAGGGTGAAGGTGTCGCCCTGCTGCCACGCCCTCTCCCCGACGCCGTCGTCCCCTTCCTCACGGGCGGGCGGAGTCCAGCCGCGCGGCGGGATGGTGCCCACCGGGAAGCGGACGTCGATCTTCGACTGGAGCGACAGCTCGCCCGCGTCGAAGGCCATGATCGCCTCGGCGACCGAGGCGAAGGCCCGGTCCTCGCCCTTGAGGTCGCGCATCTCGCCGTCGGTGGTGAGGAAGAACAGACCGAGGACCATGTCCTGGGTCGGCATCGTCACCGGACGGCCGTCGGCGGGCTTGAGGATGTTGTTCGAGGACAGCATCAGGATGCGGGCCTCGGCCTGCGCCTCCGCGGACAGCGGCAGGTGCACGGCCATCTGGTCACCGTCGAAGTCCGCGTTGAACGCGGTGCAGACGAGCGGGTGGATCTGGATGGCCTTGCCCTCGACCAGCTGCGGCTCGAAGGCCTGGATGCCGAGGCGGTGCAGGGTGGGCGCACGGTTCAGCAGCACCGGGTGCTCGGCGATGACCTCTTCGAGGACGTCGTACACCACGGTCCGGCCGCGCTCGACCATGCGCTTGGCGCTCTTGATGTTCTGCGCGTGGTTCAGGTCGACCAGGCGCTTCATCACGAACGGCTTGAACAGCTCCAGCGCCATCGCCTTCGGCAGACCGCACTGGTGCAGCTTCAGCTGCGGACCGACGACGATCACGGAACGCGCGGAGTAGTCCACACGCTTGCCGAGCAGGTTCTGGCGGAAGCGGCCCTGCTTGCCCTTGAGCATGTCGGACAGCGACTTCAGCGGGCGGTTGCCCGGGCCGGTGACCGGACGGCCGCGGCGGCCGTTGTCGAACAGCGCGTCGACGGCCTCCTGCAGCATGCGCTTCTCGTTGTTCACGATGATCTCGGGCGCACCGAGGTCGAGAAGCCGCTTCAGGCGGTTGTTGCGGTTGATGACGCGGCGGTACAGGTCGTTCAGGTCGGAGGTGGCGAAGCGGCCACCGTCCAGCTGCACCATCGGACGCAGGTCCGGCGGAATGACCGGGACGCAGTCCAGGACCATGCCCTTGGGGCTGTTGGAGGTCTGCAGGAACGCGGAGACGACCTTCAGCCGCTTCAGGGCGCGGGTCTTCTTCTGGCCCTTGCCGGTACGGATGATCTCGCGGAGCTTCTCGGCCTCCTCGTCGAGGTCGAAGGACTCCAGCCGCTTCTGCAGCGCGGCGGCGCCCATCGAGCCGTCGAAGTAGGTGCCGAAACGGTCGCGCAGCTCGCGGTAGAGCAGCTCGTCGCCCTCCAGGTCCTGGACCTTGAGGCTCTTGAACCGGTTCCACACCTCGTCGAGGCGGTCGATCTCGCGCTGCGCACGGTCGCGCAGCTGCTTCATCTCGCGCTCGGCACCCTCGCGCACCTTGCGGCGCACGTCGGCCTTGGCGCCCTCGGCCTCCAGCTCGGCCAGGTCGGTCTCGAGCTTCTTGGCGCGGGCCTCCAGGTCGGCGTCGCGACGCTGCTCGATCTGCTGGCGCTCGACGGAGACGTGCGCCTCCAGCGAGGGCAGGTCGCGGGTGCGGCGCTCCTCGTCGACGTACGTGATCATGTACGCCGCGAAGTAGATGACCTTCTCCAGGTCCTTCGGGGCGAGGTCGAGCAGGTAGCCGAGCCGGCTCGGGACGCCCTTGAAGTACCAGATGTGGGTGACGGGCGCGGCCAGCTCGATGTGGCCCATCCGCTCACGGCGCACCTTGGCGCGGGTGACCTCGACGCCACAGCGCTCGCAGATGATGCCCTTGAAACGGACGCGCTTGTACTTGCCGCAGTAGCACTCCCAGTCCCGGGTGGGGCCGAAGATCTTCTCGCAGAAGAGCCCGTCCTTTTCCGGCTTGAGGGTGCGGTAGTTGATGGTCTCGGGCTTCTTGACCTCGCCGTGGCTCCACTGGCGGATGTCGTCAGCGGTGGCCAGGCCGATCCGGAGCTCGTCGAAGAAGTTGACGTCGAGCACTATGCGTCAATCCCTCTCAGGGTCGTGAGTCTTGGGGTCTGAAACGGGGGTCCTGGGGCCGGGGGCCTGCGGTGGCAGGTCCCCGGACTCCCGTCAGACCTCTTCGACGCTGCTCGGCTCGCGCCGGGACAGGTCGATGCCGAGCTCCTCCGCAGCGCGGAAGACGTCCTCGTCGGTGTCACGCATCTCGATGGACATACCGTCGCTGGACAGCACCTCCACGTTCAGGCAGAGCGACTGCATCTCCTTGATGAGCACCTTGAAGGACTCGGGGATGCCGGGCTCGGGGATGTTCTCGCCCTTGACGATGGCCTCGTAGACCTTCACGCGGCCGGTGACGTCGTCGGACTTGATGGTCAGCAGCTCCTGGAGGGCGTAGGCGGCGCCGTACGCCTCCAGTGCCCACACCTCCATCTCGCCGAACCGCTGGCCACCGAACTGGGCCTTACCACCCAGCGGCTGCTGGGTGATCATCGAGTACGGGCCGGTCGAGCGGGCGTGCAGCTTGTCGTCGACCAAGTGGTGCAGCTTCAGGATGTACATGTACCCGACCGAGATCGGGTCCGGGAACGGCTCCCCGGAGCGGCCGTCGAACAGCCGCGCCTTGCCGGACGGCAGCACCATGCGGTCGCCGTCGCGGTTGGGGATGGTGTGCTCCAGCAGACCGGCGAGCTCGTCCTCACGGGCGCCGTCGAAGACGGGGGTCGCCACGTTGGTACGGGGCTCGACGCGGTCGGCGCTGATCGCCTGCAGTCGCTGGGCCCATTCGTCGGCGAGGCCGGAGACGTCCCAGCCCTGGCTGGCGAGCCAGCCGAGGTGGATCTCCAGGACCTGTCCCGGGTTCATCCGGGACGGGACACCCAGCGGGTTGAGGATGATGTCGACCGGGGTGCCGTCCTCCAGGAACGGCATGTCCTCGATCGGAAGGATCTTGGAGATGACGCCCTTGTTGCCGTGGCGGCCAGCGAGCTTGTCACCGTCGGTGATCTTGCGCTTCTGCGCGACGTAGACGCGGACCAGCTGGTTCACGCCCGGCGGCAGCTCGTCGCCCTCCTCGCGGTCGAAGACGCGGACGCCGATGACCTTGCCGGTCTCGCCGTGCGGCACCTTCAGCGAGGTGTCACGGACCTCACGGGCCTTCTCACCGAAGATCGCGCGCAGCAGGCGCTCCTCGGGGGTCAGCTCGGTCTCGCCCTTCGGGGTGACCTTGCCGACGAGGATGTCACCGGCGATGACCTCGGCGCCGATGCGGATGATGCCGCGCTCGTCGAGGTCGGCGAGGACCTCCTCGGAGACGTTCGGGATGTCCCGGGTGATCTCCTCGGGGCCGAGCTTGGTGTCACGGGCGTCGACCTCGTGCTCCTCGATGTGGATCGAGGAGAGGACGTCGTCCTGGACGAGGCGCTGCGACAGGATGATCGCGTCCTCGTAGTTGTGACCCTCCCACGGCATGAACGCGACCAGCAGGTTCTTGCCGAGCGCCATCTCGCCCTGCTGGGTGGCCGGACCGTCGGCCAGGACCTGGCCCTCGATGATCCGGTCGCCCTCGGCGACGATGACCTTCTGGTTGACCGAGGTGCCCTGGTTGGAGCGGGCGAACTTGGCCAGGCGGTACGTGATGTACGTGCCGTCGTCGTTGGCGGTGGTGATGTAGTCCGCGGAGACCTCCTGGACCACACCGGGCTTCTCGGCCTTGACGACGTCGCCGGCGTCGACCGCGGAGCGGTACTCCATGCCGGTGCCGACGAGCGGGGACTCCGCCTTGATGAGCGGCACGGCCTGGCGCATCATGTTCGCGCCCATGAGGGCACGGTTGGCGTCGTCGTGCTCGAGGAAGGGGATCATGGCGGTCGCGACCGACACCATCTGGCGCGGCGAGACGTCCATGTAGTCCACGTCCTCGCCACCGACGTAGTCGACCTCGCCGCCACGGCGGCGGACCAGCACGCGGGCCTCGGCGAAGCGGAGGTCGTCCGTCAGCGGCGCGTTGGCCTGCGCGATGACGAAGCGGTCCTCCTCGTCGGCGGTGAGGTAGTCGACCTGGTCGGTGACCTGGCCCTCGAAGACCTTGCGGTACGGGGTCTCGACGAAGCCGAAGGCGTTGACCCGGCCGTAGGTGGCGAGCGAGCCGATCAGACCGATGTTCGGGCCTTCCGGCGTCTCGATCGGGCACATGCGGCCGTAGTGCGAGGGGTGCACGTCACGGACCTCGAAGCCGGCCCGCTCACGGGAGAGACCACCCGGGCCGAGCGCGGACAGACGCCGCTTGTGCGTCAGCCCGGACAGCGGGTTGTTCTGGTCCATGAACTGGGACAGCTGGCTGGTGCCGAAGAACTCCTTGATGGAGGCGACGACCGGCCGGATGTTGATCAGGGTCTGCGGCGTGATCGCCTCGACGTCCTGGGTCGTCATGCGCTCACGCACGACGCGCTCCATCCGGGCCAGGCCGGTGCGGACCTGGTTCTGGATGAGCTCGCCGACGCTGCGCAGGCGGCGGTTGCCGAAGTGGTCGATGTCGTCCGTCTCGACGACGACCGTCTCGCCGCTGTCGCCCACCGTCTCGGTCTCGCCGGCGTGCAGCTTCACCAGGTACTTGATCGAGGCGATGACGTCCTCGACGGTGAGGATGCCGGCGTCCAGCGGTGCGTCCGCGCCCAGCTTCTTGTTGACCTTGTAGCGGCCGACCTTGGCGAGGTCGTAGCGCTTGGGGTTGAAGTACAGGTTCTCGAGCAGCGTCTGCGCGGCCTCGCGCGTGGGGGGCTCGCCCGGGCGCAGCTTGCGGTAGATGTCGAGCAGCGCGTCGTCCTGGCCCTGGGTGTGGTCCTTCTCCAGGGTGGCGCGCATGGACTCGTACTCACCGAACTCCTCGAGGATCTGCTCGGTGGTCCAGCCGAGCGCCTTCAGGAGGACGGTGACGGACTGCTTGCGCTTGCGGTCGATGCGGACGCCGACCATGTCGCGCTTGTCGATCTCCATCTCCAGCCAGGCACCCCGGGACGGGATGATCTTGGCGGAGAAGATGTCCTTGTCGGACGTCTTGTCGATGCTGGAGTCGAAGTAGACACCCGGCGAACGCACGAGCTGGGAGACGACGACACGCTCGGTGCCGTTGATGACGAAGGTGCCCTTGTTCGTCATGAGCGGGAAGTCACCCATGAAGACGGTCTGGGACTTGATCTCGCCGGTCTCGTTGTTGGTGAACTCGGCGGTGACGAAGAGCGGCGCGGCGTAGGTGAAGTCGCGCTCCTTGCACTCGTCGATCGAGTTCTTCGGCGGCTCGAAGCGGTGGTCGCGGAAGGTCAGCGACATCGACCCGCTGAAGTCCTCGATCGGGGAGATCTCCTCGAAGATCTCCTCGAGCCCGGACTTGGTGGGGACGTCCTGACCGTTGTCCAGAGCCTCCTCGACGCGAGCCTTCCACGCGTCGTTGCCGAGCAGCCAGTCGAAGCTCTCGGTTTGCAGCGCGAGAAGGTTCGGAACCTCGAGGGGCTCCTTGATCTTTGCAAAGGAGATGCGCAGCGGGGCGGTGCTGGCGCCGTTGTTCGTATTCGCGGTCGAGGCAGTGCGCGAGGCGGCCAAGAGGGGGTCCTTCCGAGGGCTCGGACTCACTACGCGCGTACCGGCCCCTCACCGGTGCATCGGGACAGACTCCGCCAAACTGGTCAAAAGGCCAGGTCGGAGACGGTCTGGTCGTCGGTGCTCGAGCGAGGGCATGCCCCTGGTGACGGGCAGGGAGCAGCTAACAGGCAGCGCAAAGGGTCAGTGTAGCCACTTGGCACACTGATGTCCAGTCCCGGTTTGCTCCCCGGCTGCGGGGACCCTCGTTGTTGTCAACGCCTGCGGCATGCCTGCCCTCAACGCACCCTGCCCTCAACGCACGTTGATACTGCCCTGTTCGTCGTCGATCCATGCCTCGGACCCCGGATCTGTGTGACGACGCGTCCTGAGAATTGCGCGCTGCGTGCGGTTCGTCAAGGCCCCCCTTGCCCGAACCGGGACGCTCCGAGACACGACGAAGATCACCATACCCCGCGCGAACACCGGTGCAAGGTAACCGCGGCCGGGGCCCCGGGAACGCCGAAGAGCGACCACCCGGATGGATGATCGCTCCTCGGTGCGTTCGCGTTACAGCCCCAGGGGGACCGATTCGGCGGCCGCGAAGATCTGGCTCGGCGGCTGGGCCGAACCGGAGGTCTTACTTGACCTCGACGGAGGCGCCGGCGCCCTCGAGGGACTCCTTGGCCTTGTCCGCGGCCTCCTTGTTGACCTTCTCCAGGACCGGCTTCGGGGTGCCGTCGACCAGGTCCTTGGCCTCCTTCAGGCCCAGGGAGGTCAGCTCACGCACGACCTTGATGACCTGGATCTTCTTGTCACCGGCGCCGGTGAGGATGACGTCGAACTCGTCCTTCTCCTCGACGGCCTCGGCGGCCGGGGCACCCGGGCCACCGGCGACCATGACCGGCGCGGCGGCGGCGGCGGTGACGTCGAACTTCTCCTCGAACGCCTTCACGAACTCGGAGAGCTCGATGAGGGTCATCTCCTCGAACTGCGCGAGCAGGTCTTCCTGGCTGAGCTTCGCCATGATGGGCGATCCTTCCACTTGTTCGGCTGGTGCCGGATGTACATGACTGGCGGGCGTACGCTGGCCCGCTGCGACCCCGGCCGCGTCAGGCGGCCCGGATCAATGCGCGAGCCGAGTTACTCGGCACCGCCCTGCTCGTCCTGCTTGGCGCGCAGCGCGTCCACGGTGCGGACGAGCTTCGACGGCAGCGCCTGGAAGACGGAGGCAGCCTGGGACTGCTTCGCCTTGAAGGCACCGGCCAGCTTGGAGAGCAGAACCTCGCGGGACTCGAGGTCCGCAAGCTTCTTGATGTCGTCGGCGGACAGCGCCTTGCCGTCAAGGACACCGCCCTTGATGACGAGATTCGGGTTGTCCTTGGCGAAGTCACGGAGACCCTTCGCCGCCTCGACCGGGTCACCGGTCACGAAGGCGACGGCCGACGAACCCGCGAAGAGGTCGTCGAGCGAGTTGATCCCGGCCTCGTTGGCCGCAATCTTGGTCAGCGTGTTCTTCGCCACACGGTACTGAGCGTTCTCACCGAGTGAACGACGCAGCTGCTGGAGCTGCGCAACGGTGAGACCGGTGTACGCGGTGACGACTGCGCCGTTGGAGTTGCGGAACTTGTCCCGCATCTCCACGACGGCATCGACCTTGTCAGGCCTCGCCATGAGCCTCGGCCTCCTTCCGGGTGATTCGGACCGCGCGGACCCGAAGGAGGACTGGGGAAAACGAAACGCCCCGGCGCAGGCGCACGGGGCGTAGCTCGACCGGATGGTCGCGGAGCATGCACAGGGCATGCGATCCGGAGATCCGGGAGCTTTCCACAGTCACCTGCGCGGGCCGTCCGCCGTTCAGCGGATCCTTCGGCCACCGCGCCCTCGTCCGAGCACGCGGCAACGACCAGCGGTCTTTGGCTTCTGCAGAAGAGTACGGGAACGGGGCGCCGTCGAGCAAATCGCCCGAAGGGCCGGGCTCAGCCCTGGGCGGCTTCCTCCAACATCTCCGCCAGGTCCATGGTGTCCTCGGCCGGCGGAGCCGCCACGTCCACCGGCTCGTTGATGCCGAGGAAGGTGACGGTGAGGTCGAGCGGGCCCTTGTCGGCGGCACCCTGCATGCGGAACTGCTTGGTGCGGTCGTCGCCGTCGATCCACATGTCCATGGTGAGCTTGTCGACGCCCATCTGCTCGTACTGCTCGATGGACTTCTCCCGCCTCTCGCGGGTCTCCTCGTCCTCGTCCTTGAGGGACTCACGCAGGTCGTCGAGGGTGAGCGTGCCGGTGTAGCGGGTGGTGTCGACACCGTCGACGGTCTCGCCGCCGACCCTCTTCACGTCCTTGGCGCCGGTGAGGAAGGTGGACTCCGTGGCCGGGTTCTTGTCCGCCTGGGAGGCGCCGCCGGGCTGGTTCAGCTCCTGCTCGGCGTCCGTTCCGGACAGGTCGAACTTGATCCAGCTCTTGCCGTCCATCTCCTTGGCGGCCTCGGCTCCGCCGCCGATATACAGGGCCTTGTCGACCAGCCGGATCTCCGCGGTGCCGTCGGGGCCCTGGTCGAGCGCCGTCATCTTCATGCTCAACGCGACGGTGGGCTTCATCCGCATCCGGGCGTCGGCCTCGATCCGCCCCTCCTCCGGCGCCCGGCCGGTCATGCGGTAGCGGAGCGACGTGATGTCCTCCGAGTTCTTCGCCGCCTTGGCCACGGCCGCGGCCGGCGCCAGATCGGGCGACTCCTCGCCCTTGCCGCAGCCCGCGGCTCCGGCGGCGAGCAGCAGCGCGGCAAAGCCGGTTCCGGTGGCCCTGCGTACAGATGTCCTCATGGCTTCCCCCCACGGAATGCATGATCGTCATACCTCAGAGGGGAGCCTACTGGGGAACATCCGTGCAGTCTCCCGGTTTCCGGGACCGGGCCCGGCCCCTCTCCCACACGGACACGGGTGAACGGGAACGGGCCCCGTACCTGTCGTAGGTACGGGGCCCGTGACCGTCAGAGTGAGCCGTGGACTCAGACCGCGGCCGGGTCCTCCTCGACGAGGAGGTTGCGGGTGCGGTTCGGGTCGACCGGAACGCCGGGGCCCATCGTGGTGGTGATGGCGGCCTTCTTGATGTAGCGACCCTTGGCGGCGGACGGCTTCAGACGGAGGATCTCCTCGATCGCCGCGCCGTAGTTCTCCACCAGCTTGGCGTCGTCGAAGGACGCCTTGCCGATGATGAAGTGCAGGTTCGCGTGCTTGTCGACACGGAACTCGATCTTGCCGCCCTTGATCTCGGTGACGGCCTTGGCGACGTCCGGGGTCACGGTGCCGGTCTTCGGGTTCGGCATCAGACCACGGGGACCGAGCACGCGGCCGAGGCGGCCGACCTTGCCCATGAGGTCCGGGGTGGCGACGACGGCGTCGAAGTCCAGACGGCCCTTCGACACCTCGTCGATCAGCTCGTCGGCGCCGACGATGTCGGCGCCCGCGGCACGCGCGGCCTCAGCACGGTCGCCGGTCGCGAAGACCAGGACCCGGGCGGTCTTACCGGTGCCGTGCGGGAGGTTCACGGTGCCACGGACCATCTGGTCGGCCTTGCGCGGGTCGACACCCAGACGCAGGGCGACCTCGACGGTGCCGTCGAACTTGGTCGTGGAGGTCTCCTTGGCGAGACGGACGGCCTCGAGCGGGGCGTAGAGCTTCTCCCGGTCGATCTTGGCGTCCGCAGCGCGGAGAGACTTGCTGCGCTTGCTCACTACTGCTCCTGTTGCTTCTTAGGAGTCGTGGTCCGGGCCGAGCAGGCCCCGCCACACTGTGTCCTGTGTGCGGCTACCGCCGCGTGGCTGCTGGAAGGTCGGGGTCAGCCCTCGACCGTGACGCCCATGGAACGGGCGGTGCCGGCGATGATCTTCTCGGCGGCGTCCAGGTCGTTGGCGTTGAGGTCGGGCATCTTGGTGGTGGCGATCTCACGGACCTGGTCACGCGTGATCTTCGCGACCTTGGTCTTGTGCGGCTCGCCGGAGCCCTTCTCCACGCCCGCGGCCTTGAGGATCATCTTCGCGGCCGGCGGCGTCTTGGTGATGAAGGTGAAGGAGCGGTCCTCGTAGACCGTGATCTCCACCGGGATGACCCAACCGCGCTGCGACTCGGTCGCGGCGTTGTAGGCCTTGCAGAACTCCATGATGTTGACGCCGTGCTGACCCAGCGCGGGGCCGACCGGCGGAGCCGGGTTGGCGGCACCGGCCTGGATCTGGAGCTTGATGAGCCCCGTGACCTTCTTCTTCTTGGGAGGCATTGCTCTCCGGGTCCTTTCGATTCGGGTCTACCTCCGGCCGAGTCGCTCTCCCGGCAGAAGGCATACCGCACAACGATAACGGGTATGGATGTGCGGCCAAAAACCGAGCAGGTCAGGCGGCTGCCGCGGCACTCGCCTGACCTGCTCGGACGCTGTGGGACGCTGGTGACCCCAGAAGGGCTAGTTCTTCTGGATCTGGTCGAAGGACAGCTCGACCGGCGTCTCGCGGCCGAAGATCTCCACCAGGCCCTTGACCTTCTTGGAGTCGGCGTTGATCTCGTTGATGGTGGCCTGGAGCGTGGCGAAGGGGCCGTCGGTGACGGTGACCGAGTCGCCGACCTCGAAGTCCAGCACCTGGACCTCGACCTTGCGCTGCGGGGACGGCTTGCCCTCGGCCTCGGCGGCCTCGCGGGCGGCCTTCTCCTCCGCCTCCGGGGCGAGCATCTTGACGATCTCGTCCAGGGTCAGCGGGTACGGGTCGTAGGCGTTGCCGACGAAGCCGGTGACGCCGGGGGTGTTGCGGACGACACCCCAGGACTCGTTGGTCAGGTCCATGCGGACCAGGACGTAGCCCGGCAGCTTGTTCTGCTTGATCGTCTTGCGGTCGCCGTTCTTGATCTGGACGACCTCTTCCTGCGGCACCTCGGCCTGGAAGATGTAGTCCTCGACGTTCAGCGAGACGGCGCGCTGCTCCAGGTTGGTCTTCACGCGGTTCTCGTAGCCGGCGTAGGTGTGGATGACGTACCACTCGCCGGGCAGGACGCGCAGCTCCTGGCGGAGCTTCTCGATCGGGTCGAGCTCGGGCTCGGCCGCTTCCTCGGCCTCCGCCCCGGCGACGGCGTCCTCGGCGGTCTCCTCCGCACCGGACTCGTCGGCACCGGACTCGTCGGCACCGGACTCGTCGGCGGCAGCCTCGACCTCGGGGGAGGTCTCGGTGTCCTCGTGGTCCGCGCCCTCGACGGCGTCGAGCTGGTCCTCGGCGGACTCGGCCCCTTCGCCGCGAGGCTCGACGGCGTCGTTCACGTTCGGGTCAGACACGGTGGCTGCTTCTTCCTGGATACATGGGGGTGGAACACGCGAAAGGAGCGCCGGGTACCTCGGCGCTCTTCGCTCACGGCTCAGCCGAAGACGTACTTGGCGGCGTTGCTGAGTCCATAGTCGATCACGGTGACCAGGCCGATCATGATGGTGACGAAAATGATCACCACGGTGGTGTACGTCGTCAGCTGCTTGCGGCTGGGCCATACGACCTTGCGGAGCTCCGCGACGATCTGACGGTAGAACAGCGCCAGACGCTTCAGCGGGCCCTTCTTGCCGCGCTTGCCGCCCTTGCGCTGCTTCTTCTTCGACTCCGGAGTCTCGTCCTGGGCATCAGGCATGTCGATGGAGCCCACGGCGTCCGTCACTCGTCCTCACCTGATTCCGGGTCGTGGCCGTGCCGCGCCCGGTCTGAGCCGCACGGCGGTGCATTGCTGTACGTACATGCGCACACATCCTGAGCAAGGTGTGTGTAGCAGGGCCGGAGGGACTTGAACCCCCAACCGCTGGTTTTGGAGACCAGTGCTCTACCAATTGAGCTACGACCCTTTGCGTTCCCCCAACGTACCGCATCCGCCCGGCTGCGTGGTGTGCACCCGAGAGGCGCGGCCCGGTGAAGGCCAACGAGGTGAGAGTGTACGTGCTCGTGGCCCGGTCGTCGAACAGAAAGGGCCCGTGGGGGGTTTCGCCGGTCGCCGACGGCGGAAGATCGCCTGGCCGAGGACGGTGCGGCTGAGGGACGAGTACGGCCTACGGACTGTTGTTCACCCCTTTGCCCGTACCTGTTCAGTCCGTGAAACCCGCGTACCGCTCGTGTTTCCGGTCTGGAACGATGGCCTCATGAGCGCTGCAACCCCACCCACCGAGCGCCGGGTCTCCGCCCGAGTCGGCGCGATCTCCGAGTCCGCCACCCTCGCCGTGGACGCCAAGGCCAAGGCTCTCAAGGCCGCCGGGCGTCCGGTGATCGGCTTCGGCGCCGGCGAGCCCGACTTCCCGACTCCGGACTACATCGTCGAGGCGGCCGTCGAGGCCTGCAGGAACCCGAAGTACCACCGCTACACCCCGGCCGGCGGGCTGCCCGAGCTGAAGGCCGCGATCGCCGCGAAGACCCTGCGCGACTCCGGTTACGAGGTCGACGCCTCCCAGATCCTGGTCACCAACGGCGGCAAGCAGGCCATCTACGAGGCCTTCGCCGCGATCCTCGACCCGGGCGACGAGGTCATCGTCCCCGCGCCGTACTGGACGACGTACCCGGAGTCGATCCGGCTGGCCGGCGGTGTCCCGGTCGAGGTCGTCGCCGACGAGACGACCGGCTACCGGGTCAGCGTGGAACAGCTGGAGGCGGCCCGCACCGAGAAGACGAAGGTCGTGCTCTTCGTCTCCCCGTCCAACCCGACCGGTGCGGTCTACTCCGAGGCCGAGACCGAGGCCATCGGCCACTGGGCCGCCGAGCACGGCCTGTGGGTGCTGACCGACGAGATCTACGAGCACCTGGTCTACGGCGGCGCCTCCTCCGTGTCGCTGCCCGCCGTCCTGCCCGAGCTGCGCGACAAGTGCATCGTGGTCAACGGCGTCGCCAAGACGTACGCCATGACGGGCTGGCGGGTGGGCTGGATCATCGGCCCCAAGGACGTGGTCAAGGCCGCGACCAACCTGCAGTCGCACGCCACGTCCAACGTCTCGAACGTGGCGCAGGCCGCCGCGATCGCCGCCGTCTCCGGCGACCTGGACGCGGTCGCGAAGATGCGCGAGGCGTTCGACCGGCGGCGTAAGACCATCGTGCGGATGCTGAACGAGATCGACGGAGTCCTCTGCCCGGAGCCCGAGGGTGCGTTCTACGCCTACCCGTCGGTGAAGGCGCTGATCGGCAAGGAGATCCGCGGCAAGCGCCCGCAGGACACGGTGGAGCTGGCGGCGCTGATCCTGGAGGAGGCCGAGGTCGCGGTCGTGCCGGGTGAGGCCTTCGGCACGCCGGGCTATCTGCGGCTGTCGTACGCACTGGGCGACGAGGACCTCGTCGAGGGCGTCAGCCGGATCCAGAAGCTGCTGGCGGAGGCGCGGGGCTGATCCGTCCCTTCCAAGGCCGGGGCCACACCTCAACGTTGATGTGTGGCCCCGGTTCGGTTCCTGCGTTCGGTTTCTTGCGCTGAGTTCTTGGTGTGCGTGGGTTGTGGTGTGCGTGGGTTGTGGTGCGTTCGGTTTGTGGTGTGCGTTCGCGCGTGCGAGCAAGACCACGTACGGGGAAAGCGCTACCGGGGCGGGCAGGACGTGTAGCAGGATCCTGGGATGGAGCGTGTACGTGATGTCTCTGAGCTGCCGAAGGCCCATCTGCACCTGCACTTCACCGGGTCGATGCGGCCCGCCACCCTGCTGGAACTGGCCGACAAGTACGGCGTGCGCCTGCCCGAGGCGCTGACCGACGCCCTGACCGGCGGGGAACCGCCGAGACTGCGGGCGACGGACGAGCGGGGGTGGTTCCGCTTCCAGCGCCTGTACGACGCTGCGCGCTCGTGTCTGCGGGAGCCGGAGGACATCCGGCGGCTGGTGCGGGAGGCGGCCGAGGAGGATCTGCGCGACGGCTCCGGATGGCTGGAGATCCAGGTGGACCCGACGTCGTACGCACCGCGGCTGGGCGGGCTCATCCCGGCGCTGGAGATCATCCTGGACGCGGTGGACACCACGGTGCGGGAGACCGGGATCGGGATGCGGGTGCTGGTGGCCGCCAACCGGGTGAAGCACCCGCTGGACGCCCGTACGCTGGCCCGGCTCGCGGTGCGGTACGCGGACCGGGGCGTGGTCGGTTTCGGGCTCTCCAACGACGAGCGGCGGGGCATGGCGCGGGACTTCGACCGGGCGTTCTCCATCGCCCGGGACGGCGGGCTGCTGTCGGCGCCGCACGGCGGCGAGCTGACCGGCCCGGCGTCGGTGCGGGACTGCCTGGACGACCTGGATGCCGACCGGATCGGGCACGGTGTGCGGGCGGCGGAGGACCCGCGGCTGCTGAAGCGGCTGGCGGACCGGCAGGTGACGTGCGAGGTGTGCCCGACGTCCAATGTGGCGCTGGGAGTCTACGAGAAGCCGGAGGACGTGCCACTGCGGAGGCTGTTCGACGCCGGGGTTCCGATGGCCCTGGGCGCGGACGACCCGCTGCTGTTCGGCGCCCGGCTGGCGGCGCAGTACGAGATCGCCCGGGAGTACCACGCCTTCACGGACGCGGAGCTGGCGGAGCTGGCCCGGCAGTCGGTGCGCGGCTCGGCGGCGCCGGAGGACCGGAAGGACGAGCTGCTGTCGGGGATCGACGCCTGGCTCACCGCCCCGGCCGGCTGACGAACGGGGACGGGTTCCGGCTTCGCCCTCCGGCAGAGTGGACGGCGGCGCCACGAGTGCCGGGCTTCACCCCCCGGCAGAGTGCACGGTGACGCCACGAGTGCCGGGCTTCACCCCCCGGCAGAGTGCACGGTGACGCCACGAGTGCCTGCGGCGCCGCTGCGGCTTCGGCGGGAGTGCGCGTCGCGGCGCCCGTGGTGCGGGGGCGGGTCGGGGCCGCGCCGGGAGTGCCCGTCCTCGGGACGTCGCGGAATCGGCCTGCTGCCATGGTGCCCGCGTTGACGCGACAACCGTTGCGGGCGGCCACCCCCGGCACGTCCCCCTTGCCGCCGCGGGCGGGTGCCGGCAGTCCGGGGGCAGGTGTGCGGCCCGGGCCGCTGGTTCAGCGGATGCCAGTGAGCAGGGTGCGGGCCAGGCGGTGGGCGAAGTCGTCCAGCGGGGGGCGGCTGCCCTCGGGGGCCGCGTCGTAGGCGAAGGCCCGCTGCGCGCAGGCACCCAGCAGCAGGGATGCGGCGGCGAAGGTGTCGGCGTCGGGGCGGATGCGGCCGGCCGTCTGTTCGGCTCGCAGGTAGCGGTCGAGGCTCTCGATCGGCAGATGCGGCCCGGTGCCCATGGCACGCAGGGCGGCATCATGCCTTCGCTTGAGCTGGGTCTCGGCGTAGAGCGAGGCGGCGATCGGGAAGCTCTGTTCGTAGAAGAGGGCGGCCTGGCGGGCGACCTCGGTGAGGTTCCCCTCGACGGTCCCGCGGCCCGGCTCGGCGATGAGCCCCCGCAGCAGCGGGCTCAGTCGAGGGAGCCGCTCCGAGAACACGGCGATCAGGAGCTCCTCCTTGCTGGTGAAGTGCTTGTAGAGGGCTGCCTCGGAGCAGCCGGCTGCCCTGGCGATCTCCTTGGTGGTGGCGCGGGCGAGTCCGATGGTCAGCATCAGCTCGTGCGCGGCGTCGAGGATGCGTTCGCGGGCCGTCGGCTTGCCGGACTGCATGAGTGCTCCAAACAGGCTTGACGCATGGGTGAGTGATTACTCACCCTAGTGGACGAGTAGGTGAGTGAATATTTACTCACCTTGCCAGGAGGATGGTATGCCATGAAATTGACGGTTTTCGGCGCGACCGGCGGAGTCGGACAGGAGATCGTGCGGCAGGCACTGGGGGCGGGCCACCAGGTCACCGCGGTGGTACGGGACCCGGCGCGGCTGCCGGTGAGCGGTGCCGGCCTGGAGGTGTTCCGCGCCGACCTGACGGATCCGGAGGTGCTGCGGCCCGCGGTGGCCGGCCGGGACGCGGTGCTGTCCGGGCTCGGAGCGCGCAGCCGCAGGGACGCCGGGGTCGCCGGCCGGCTGACCCGGGTGGTGGTGGACGCCATGGCGGCGGAAGACGTGCGGCGGCTGCTGGTGGTGAGTGCGGCGCCCATCGGCCCCGCCCCGGAGGGCGAGGGGCGCCTCGACCGCGCCGCACGGGGCATCGTCTCGGCGGTCTTCCGGGACGTCTACGCCGATCTGCGGCAGATGGAGGCCGAGCTCGCCGGCAGTGCGCTGGCCTGGACGGTCGTACGGCCGCCACGGCTGCAGGACAAACCGGTCACCGGCCGGTACCGGACGGTCGTCGGTGGCTTTCCGCGCAAGGGGCGCTTCCTGGCGCGGGCCGACGTGGCGCACGCCATGCTGGCGCTGATCGACGACGCGGGGGCGATGAAGCAGGGGGTGGGGGTGGCCTACTGAGCGGTCCCGGACCTCGGGAGCGGTGGGTCAGAGGCTGACGCCGACCGTCACCGGTTCGTTGACCAGCGTGATGCCGAAGGCCTCCCGGACTCCGGCGACGACCTCGCGGGCCAGGGCGAGGAGGTCCTCGGTGGTCGCCTCGCCGCGGTTGGTGAGGGCGAGGGTGTGCTTGGTGGAGATGCGGGCGGGTCCGCTGCCGTAACCCTTGGTGAAGCCGGCCCTGTCGATCAGCCAGGCCGCGGACGTCTTGGTGTGCCCCTCCCCCGCCGGGTAGGCGGGCGGCTGCTCGCCGTCGCCGAGACGCTCGTGCACGCGCGCCCGGAAGGCGGCGAACTGAGCGTCGGTGAGAATCGGGTTGGTGAAGAAGGACCCGGCCGACCAGGTGTCGTGGTCCTCGGGGTCCAGCACCATGCCCTTGCCGGCCCGCAGCTTCAGCACGGTGTCGCGGGCGGCCGCCAGCGGCACCCGGTCGCCGGGCTCGACACCGAGGGCGCGGGCGGTCTCGGCGTATCTGACAGGCCCGGAGAGCCCGCCGGCGTCCTCCATCCGGAGGCGGACGCGCAGCACGACGTACCGCTCGGGGTGGGCCTTGAAGCGGCTGTGGCGGTACGAGAAAGCGCACTCCTCGTTGGTGAGCACGACCGTCTCGCCGGATCTGCGGTCGTACGCGATCACCTCGGTGATCGTGGCGGAGACCTCCTGGCCGTACGCACCCACGTTCTGGATCGGTGTCGCGCCCGCCGAGCCGGGGATGCCGGCCAGGCACTCGACACCGGCCAGCCCGGCCTCGACCGTGCGCGCCACGGCGTCGGCCCACACCTCGCCTGCCGCCAGCTCCAGCCGGGTGCCGTCGAGGGAGAAGCCGCGGGTGGCGATGTGCAGGGCGGTGCCGTCGAAGCCTTTGTCGCCGATGACGAGATTGGAGCCGCCGCCGATGAGCAGCAGGGGTGTGCCGGTGGCGTCGGCCTCACGGACGGCGGCGATCACCTCGGCGTCGGTGGCGGCCGTGACCAGGCGGGTCGCGGGGCCACCCAGCCGGAAGGTGGTCAGCGGGGCGAGGGGGGCGTCGTGGAGTTCCTGCACGCGCTCAAGACTACGAGACGGCACCGACAGCCCAGTCCCGGGGGGGGGGGGGGG
>NZ_JBAGKH010000109.1:0-422 GCF_036689765.1 Streptomyces poriticola | reverse complement strand
TCCGGAAGCTCCCCCTCCAACACCAGCAACGGCCGCGCACCCTCCACAACACGCCGCACCCGCTCCCCCGGCAGATCCACATCCAACGGCACATACGCCGCCCCCGCCTTCACCACCCCATACACCGCCACCACCAGATCCACCGACCGCCGCACCCGCACCCCCACCAACGACTCCGGCCCAGCCCCCCGCTCCACCAACCAATGCGCCAACCGATTCGCCCGCCGGTTCAACTCCCCATACGACAACGACCCACCCTCACCCACCACCGCCACCCGCCCCGGACCACGCACCACCTCCGCCTCGAACGCACCCGGCAACGTATCCACCACCACCCCATGCCCCGTGTCATTCACCCCCCGCACCAACCCCTCCCACTCAACCCCCGACAACACCCCCACCGCACCCACCCGCACCCCCGG
>NZ_JBAGKH010000108.1:0-434 GCF_036689765.1 Streptomyces poriticola | reverse complement strand
CACGGTGTGCGTCGGCTGGTGCTGGTGAGCCGTCGGGGTGGTGCCGAGGACCTGGTCGCGGAGTTGGGTGGGTTGGGTGCCGCTGTGGATGTGGTGGCGTGTGATGTGTCCGATCTGGGTGGGCTGGAGCGCGTGGTCGCGTCCTTCCCGTTGACGGGCGTTGTGCACGCGGCGGGTGTCCTTGACGACGGCACGGTCGAGTCGCTCACCTCCGAGCGGGTCGAGGGGGTGCTGAAGGCGAAGGTCGACGGTGCCTGGCATCTGCACAAGCTGACGTCCGGTCTGAACCTGCGTGCCTTCGTGCTGTTCTCGTCGCTCGCGGGTGTTGTGGGCAGTGCGGGTCAGGGTGGGTACGCGGCGGCGAACGCCGCGCTCGACGCGCTCGCGGAGCACCGGCGGGCACAGGGCCTGCCCGCCACCTCCATCGCCTGGGG
>NZ_JBAGKH010000107.1:0-505 GCF_036689765.1 Streptomyces poriticola | reverse complement strand
ACTGATCGCCACGTACGGCCAGGACCGCCCGGCCGACCGGCCCCTGTGGCTGGGCTCGGTGAAGTCCAACATCGGCCACACCCAGGCCGCTTCGGGTGTCGCGGGCCTCATCAAGATGGTCATGGCACTGCAACACGGCGTGCTGCCGAAGACGCTGCACGTCGGCGAGCCCACGCCGAAGGTCGACTGGTCGGCCGGAGCCGTCGCCCTGCTGACCGAGGAGACGGCCTGGCCCAGCACGGGACAGCCGCGCCGGGCCGGTGTCTCGTCGTTCGGCATCAGCGGCACCAATACGCACGCTGTGCTGGAGCAGGCTCCCGATGACGAGCCGGTGTCGGTGTCGGAGTCTCCGGGCGTCGTGCCGTGGGTGATCTCGGCCCGGACCGCCGACGCGCTGCGCGCTCAGGCACGGCAGCTCCGCGAATACGTCGAGCAGCGGCCCGGGTTGGACACCGCAGCCGTCGCCGACACGCTCATCAACGGGCGCGCCCTGTTCGAGCACCGC
>NZ_JBAGKH010000106.1:0-525 GCF_036689765.1 Streptomyces poriticola | reverse complement strand
CCGCCGTCACCGCGGGCCTCGCCGCCCGGACCGCGTTCACCACCGGCGACGCGGAACACCTGCCCTTCCCGGACGGCATGTTCGACGCGGTGGTGTGCGAGTGCGCCCTGTGCACCTTCCCGGACAAGGCCCGGGCCGCCGCAGAGTTCGCCCGGGTCCTGCGCCCCGGCGGCCGGGTCGGCATCACCGACGTCACGGCCACCGTGCAGCGGCTCCCGCCCGAACTGACCGGCCTGACCGCCCGTATCGCCTGCATCGCCGACGCCCGCCCCCTCGACGAGTACACCGGGATCCTCGGCACCGCGGGCCTGCGCACGCTGCGCACCGAACGCCACGACCAGGCCCTGACACGCATGATCGACCAGATCGAGGCCCGTCTGAACCTGCTCCGGCTCACCGCCCCGGCCGAGCTCGCCGCGGCGGGTCTCGCCCGGGACGACGCCGCGGGAACCCTGACCGCGGCCCGCCGAGCCCTCACCGACGGCGCCCTCGGCTACGGCCTCCTCATCGCGGAGAAGCCCCACG
>NZ_JBAGKH010000105.1:0-528 GCF_036689765.1 Streptomyces poriticola | reverse complement strand
GCGGCCGACCGTTTCCAGGGCGGTGGCGGACTCGGTGAGGTGGTCGTGGAGTCGGCGCGCCTGGGCGGCGAGCGCCGTGGGGGTGTGACCGGACAGCAGCAGGGGCACGAAGGGAAGTTCGGCCGTTGCGGGGTGTGCGGTCTCCTCGGGTGCCTCTTCGAGGACGACGTGGGCGTTGGTGCCGGAGACGCCGAAGGACGACACGGCGGCCCGGCGCGGCCGGCGCGTACGGGTCCACTCGCGTTCCTCGGTGAGCAGTTCCACAGCGCCGGCGGTCCAGTCGACCTCAGGTGACGGCTCGTCCACGTGGAGCGTGCGCGGCAGCGTGCCGTGCCGCATGGCCTGCACCATCTTGATCACACCGGCGACACCGGCCGCGGCCTGGGTGTGCCCGATGTTGGACTTGACCGAGCCGAGCCACAGCGGCTCGTCCCGCTCCTGGCCATAGGTCGCCAGGAGCGCCTGCGCCTCGATCGGGTCACCCAGCCGGGTGCCCGTACCGTGCGCCTCCACCGCATCGACATCGGT
>NZ_JBAGKH010000104.1:0-535 GCF_036689765.1 Streptomyces poriticola | reverse complement strand
GACGGTGCGGCCGTCGCCGACGGCTCGGCCGCGCACCACGTCGGCCGACTCGGCGCCCTCCGCGACGGCGGTCAGACCGGCGAGCAGGGCGTCGCGGTCCGCGCCCAGGACGATCGCGCGGTGTTCGAAGGCCGTGCGGGTGGTGGCGAGGGCGAGGGCCACGTCGTGGGGGCCGGCGTCGAGCGCGGGCCGGTGCGCGAGGAGGCGCTCGGCCTGGGCGCGCAGTCCGGCCGCCGTACGCGAGGACAGCGTCCACGGAACGACCGGCAGGGTACGGTCCGTGGCCTCGTCGGCGGGCTCGGGCTGCGCCGGTGCCTGCTCCAGGATGGCGTGGGCGTTGGTGCCGGACACGCCGAACGAGGACACGCCCGCGCGGCGCGGCTGCTCCGCGTGCGGCCAGTCCCGCTCCTCGGTGAGGAGTTCCACCGCGCCGGCGGTCCAGTCGACGTGCGGTGACGCCTCGTCCACGTGGAGCGTGCGCGGCAGCGTGCCGTGCCGCATCGCCTGCACCATCTTGATCACACCGGCGACACCG
>NZ_JBAGKH010000103.1:0-561 GCF_036689765.1 Streptomyces poriticola | reverse complement strand
GATATGCCCGGGGGCTGGTCGGCGGCGCCGATGGGGCAGGGGGCGGGGGGCCCGTGATCAAGCCCGAGGCTGTTCCGCTGTTCACCGGAGATCTGGGGCAGCTGGAGCAGCACGTGGACGCGCTCCGGGCCGACGGCGACGGTATCCGCAAGGCGGGAGGCGAAGCGCACCGGCAGTTCCAGGGGCTGTCCGCGTTCTACGAGGCGCCGGAGGCGGAGCAGTTGTTCGCGTCGACCGCGCCCGCCCGGGATGCCGCCGACGCCTTCGCCGACAAGGTCGCCAGGGTCGCGGACGCCCTGTCCGCCTACGCCGCCGAGGTCGCGCCCGTCGCGAGGCGGCTGGAACAGCTGCAGCGCGACGCCGTCGCGTTCGTCGCCGGGCTGAGAACCGACAGCGGCGAGTTCGACGAGAAGTGGACCGAGGACGCGGACAAGGTCGCCGGGCATCAGGCGCTGATGCATGACGTGGCGGTGGCGCAGGAGCAGTTCACGGCAGCGGAGATCGCCTGCCACAACAGGATCACCGCGCTGGTCGGCGGCACGCAGTACGTGATGAACACAG
>NZ_JBAGKH010000102.1:0-607 GCF_036689765.1 Streptomyces poriticola | reverse complement strand
CACGAGGTGGGGTGAGGGCTCCCCCTGAGCGAGGGCGTCGAGGGCCTTGAGGAGTTCGCCGGTGCTGCCGCCCAGGGCGACCGCGCGGTGCTCGAACGCGGAGCGGGTCGTGGCCAGCGCGTGGGCGACCGCCGCGGTGTCCAGGTCCGGCCGCTGATCGACGTATTCACGCAGCTGTCGTGCTTGGGCGCGCAGCGCCTCCGCGGTCCGGGCGGAGATCACCCACGGGACGACGCCCGCCGGTGTGGCGTCGTCCCGGTCCTCGTTCTCCTCGTCCGCCTCGACGGGCGGAGCCTCCTCCAGTACGGCATGGGCGTTGGTGCCGCTGATGCCGAAGGAGGAGATGCCGACACGGCGCGGCCGGTCGAGCGCCGGCCACCGCACGTCCTCCGTGAGCAGCGAGACGGCCCCGGCCTCCCAGTCGATACGGGAGGACGGCTCGTCCACGTGCAGGGTGCGGGGCAGCAGGCCCTGGTCGAGGGCCATGACCATCTTGATGATCGAGGCGGCGCCGGCGGCGGCCTGGGTGTGGCCGATGTTGGACTTCACCGAGCCCAGCCACAGCGGCCGGTCGGCCGGGCGGTCCTGGCCGTACGTGGCGATCAGC
>NZ_JBAGKH010000101.1:0-631 GCF_036689765.1 Streptomyces poriticola | reverse complement strand
TGCTGTGCCCGCGTTCGCCGAGTCCATTGCCCGCTGCGAGGAAGCGCTCGCGCCTTACGTCGACTGGTCGCTGACCGAGGTGCTGCGCTCCGGCGCCGACTTGGACCGGGTCAACGTCATCCAGCCTGTGACCTGGGCGGTGATGGTGTCTCTCGCCGCGACCTGGCAGGAACTCGGTGTCCGTCCGGATGCGGTCGTCGGCCACTCCCAGGGCGAGATCGCCGCCGCGGCTGTGGCGGGTGCGCTGTCGCTCGAGGACGCGGCCAAGGTCGTCGCCGTACGCGCACGAATCATCGGCGAACACCTCGCCGGGCTGGGCACCATGGCCTCCATCCCCCAGCCTGTCCAGACGGTCGAAGAACACCTGACCAGCGGCGTCAGCATCGCCGCCGCCAACGGCCCCAACACCACCGTCATTTCGGGCGACAAGGACGCCGTCGAAACCCTGGTCGCGGACCTTCAAGGCCAGGACATCCGGGCCCGGCTCATCCCCGTCGACTACGCCTCACACTCCGCACACGTCGAAGCCATCAAAGCCCAACTGGCCGATGCACTCGCGGGAATCCAGCCCCACCCGGCCGACATCCCCTTCTTCTCCACCGTGGAGCCCGGCTTCCTGAACACCTCGGAC
>NZ_JBAGKH010000100.1:0-636 GCF_036689765.1 Streptomyces poriticola | reverse complement strand
GCGGCCTTCCGTAGTCGGTCCGGGATCCGAATATGGGGTGAGCGGGGTAGCGTCGGGGTACTACGGTGGCGCCCATGAGCCCTGTCTCTGTTCCCGGTGACTACGTGATCCGCTCGATCCGTGCCGAGGAGTGGCCCGCGGTGCGGGAACTGCGGCTGCGATCGTTGCAGGACCCGGTCGCGCACCTGGCGTTTCTGGAGACGTACGAGGAGGCGGCCGAGCGGCCCGATTCCTTCTGGCAGCAGCGGGCGGCCGGGGCCTCCGCGGGCGCGCTCGACGCGCAGCAGATCATCGCTGCGGGTCCGGGTGGCCGATGGCTCGGCACGCTGACGGTGTTGATGGAGGAGGCCGGCACGACGGACTGGGCCGGATTGCCGGTCGAGCGTCGGCAGGGGCATGTGGTCGGAGTGTTCGTGCGGCCCGAATGGCGCGGAAGCGGGCTGACGGAGGCGCTGTTCGCCGCCGGGCTGGAGTGGGGCTGGGGGCGGGGCGCCGAGCGGATCCGGCTCATCGTGCACGAGGACAACGGGCGGGCGCAGGCGCTGTACCGGAAGGTGGGGTTCGCGCCGAGCGGCGTGAAGGTGCCGCTGGCGGGGGCGACCGGGGAGAGCGAGATGGAGTGGGTCCTCGACAGGT
>NZ_JBAGKH010000010.1:0-159986 GCF_036689765.1 Streptomyces poriticola | reverse complement strand
TGTGCGCGGACGCTATGCCGTGTCCGGCAGGCTGTGCCGTGTCCGGCAGGGTCAGCTCTTGCGGAGCTCCCAGAAGCGGAAGACGGTGGAGGCGTCCAGGCAGGACTCCACGCCGTAGACGCCGTCGCCGACCACCGCGTACTGCTTGGCCTGCCAGACGGGCAGGACGGGGATGTCCTCGGCGACGATGTCCTGGAGCCGGCCGAAGTCCTTGTCGGTGCCGGAGCGGTCGCTCTGGGCGGCGGTGGCGGGGATGAGGGTGCCGGTGATGGTGTCGTTGGTGTAGTTGTTGCCGAGCACATTGCCCTCGCCGAAGAAGGGGGCCGTGAAGTTGTCGGCGTCGGGGTAGTCGGGCACCCAGCCCTTGACGTACACGCCGTACTTGCCGGCGGCGATGTCCTTCTCGTACTGCTCGAAGGGGACGGACTTCATCTCGGCCTCGAACAGCCCGCTGGCGTTGAGCTGCTCGGCGATGGCGGTCAGTTCCTCGTCGGTGGCGGGGCCGTAGCGCGACGGGGTGGACCACAGCGTGAGCTTCACCTTGCCGGTGATGCCCTCCTCGTCCAGGGCGGCCTTGGCCTTGGCCTTGTCGGGGCGGGCGCCGTAGGTGTCGAAGAAGGCGGTGTTGTGGCCGGCGATGCCGGCCGGGACGATGGAGTACAGCGGGCTGGCGGTGCCGCGGTGGACGTCCGCGATGAGAGCGTCGCGGTCCAGCAGGTGGGCGATGGCCTTGCGGACGCCGAGCTGTCCGGCGACCGGGTCGTCCATGTTGAAGACGAGGTGCTGGACCTCGGCACTGCTGCCCTCCACGACGTCGGCGCCGGTGCCGTCGTCGGACTTGTCGACGTCGTCGATGTCGTGCGCGGTCAGACCGCGGTAGGCGACGTCGACGTCGCCCCCGAGGACGGCCTTCTTCAGGCCGGCCCGGTCACCGTGGAAGAAGCGGAGGGTGACGCCGCTGTTCTGGATGTCGGCGGTGCCCTGGTAGTGCTCGTTGACGGAGAAGACGGCCCTGTCGTCGCGGAAGGACTCGAGCCGGTAGGGGCCGGAGCCGACCGCTTCGCCGTCCTTGCGGAGCCCGTCGGCGTCGTACTCGCGGTGGTTGACGATGGAGCCGGCGCCGGAGGCGATCTTGCTGGGGAAGGTGGCGTCGGGTGCCGAGAGGTGGAAGACGACGGTCTTCTCGTCGGGCGTCTGGACCCGGTCGAGGGTGGTGAACATGACCGCGGGGCCGGCGGCGTCGTCGATCTTCAGCATGCGGTCGAAGGAGAACTTGACGTCCTTCGAGGTGAGCGGATCGCCGTTGCTGAACTTCAGGCCGTCGCGCAGCGTGCACTGGTAGATGCGCGCCTGAGTGTCGCTGAAGCCGCACTTGTCGGCGGCTTCCGGCTGGGGCTCGGTGGCGCCCACGGGGAAGCTCAGCAGCGACTGGAAGACGTTGTTGAACAACAGCCAGGAGCCGGGGTCGTAGCCGGAGGCGGGGTCGGTGGCCAGGACGTCGTCGGACATGCCGACCACCACGGTGGAGGAGTCGCTCGCGGGTCCGGAGCCTTCCGTACCGCAGCCGGTCAGCAGTCCGCCGGCCAGCACTGCCACGACGGGCAGGGCGGGCCACTGGTTACGCAGGTTCACGTGCATGGTGCCTTGTCTTCGGTTCTGGCCGGTGTCTTGGGTTCTGGCCGGTGTCTTCTTCGGTTCCGTCCGCGTGGGGCCGCCGTGGGTGGACGGCCCCGGCGCGGACGCGGGTGACGTCAGCCGCTGACGCCGCGGCTGAGTTCCCACAGCTGGAGCGTCGAGGAGGAGTTGAGGGCGTAGGCGGTGCCCGTGACGTCGTCGCGTGCGGCGACGTACTGCTTGCCCTGCCACAGCGGCAGCACCGGGACGTCCTCGGCGACGATGTCCTGGATCTGCGTCAGGCTGTCGGCCGCGGAGAGCCGGTCGGCCTCGCGGCGGGACTCCGGGATGAGCGTGTTGTTGACGGTGCTGTTGGTGTACGGCGAGTTGAGGAAGTTGTCCTTGTCGAGGAACGGGGCGAGGAAGTTGTCGGCGTCGGGGAAGTCCGGGAACCAGCCCATGCCGTAGACGTCGTACTCGCCCTTCATCCCGGCGGGGCGGAACCTGTCCCAGGGGGCGCCCTGGATGTCGACCTGGAACAGGCCGCTGTCGTTGAGCTGCTGCCTGAGCACCTCGAACTCGCGCTCGGTGGCGGCGCCGTAGTGGTCGGTGGTGTAGTGCAGGGTCAGCTTCACGGGGGTGCTGACCCCGGCGTCCTCCAGCAGGGACTCGGCCTCGGCCTTGTCGGGGTCGCCGTACTTGTTGAAGAACGAGTTGGAGTGGCCGGTGACGGTGGCGGGGACCAGCGAGTAGAGCGGCTCGGCCTGGGTTCCGTAGACCTTGGAGACGAGTTCGCTGCGGTTGATCAGCTGGGCCATGGCCTGCCGGACGGCCTTGTCCTCGACGGACTCGGCATCGGTGTTGAAGCCCAGGTAGCGGATCTCCAGGCCGGCCATCTCGATGAGATCGACCTTGGTGTCCGAGGCATTGGCGAGCTTCTTGACCTGTTCCGGGGTCATGGCCCGGGTCATCAGGTCGATGTCGCCCTTCTCGAGGGCGGTGCCCATGGTCTCGGCGTCGTCGTAGGAGACCATCTCGACCTTGCCGTTGTTCACGTTGAGGCTCCCCTTGTAGTCGGGGTTCCTGGTGAACACGGCCTTGGTCAGGCGGCCGTCCTCGGTGTGGGACTTCAGGGTGTACGGGCCCGAGCCGGACACCTCGAAGCCCTCGCGCAGCTCGCCCTTGTCGTAGTCGTCGGGGTCGACGATGCCGGCGACGGGGGTGGACAGCTTGAACGGGAAGGTGGCGTCGGCGTTCCTGAGGTGGAAGATGACCTCTCGGTCGCCCTGGGTCTCGATGGTGTCGATGGTGGAGAGCAGGGCGAACACGCCGCTGTCGGCCTTGAGGGAGAGCGCCCGGTCGATGGAGTACTTCACGTCCTCCGCGGTGATGGGGTCGCCGCCCGCGAAGGTCAGACCGTCCCGGAGGGTGCAGGCGTACCGCTCGTTGCCGGTGTCGGTGAAGCCGCACTTCTCGGCTGCCTCGGGGACCGGGTCGCCGCCGCCCCGGGGCTGGACCATCAGGGTCTGTACGGTCTGCCGGAGGACGTTCCAGGTGCCGACGTCGTAGGCGTAGGCGGGGTCGAGGGGGGCGGGGGCGTCGGCCGAGGCGGTGAACCGGTCCGTGGTGCCGACGACGATCGCGTCACCGCCGCTGCCGCTGTCGGACCCGCCGCAGGCGGCGAGCGCCGGCGTGAGCAGGCCGACGACGGCCGGCAGCACCAAGGTCTTGCGGTTCATGCTCGGGGTTCTCCACAGCTGTCGGCTCCGTGTACCCGGCACGCATGGGTGGTGCGGCGGTTCACGGGTGTTGGGGCGAGGTTCTCGCGACGAGGTTAGTCCGGGCCCGCAGAAGGGTTCGCGGCCACCGGAGTTGACCGCTCATCACGCTGCGAAACCGGGTGCGGACACACCGAAAACCCGACAGCGGAAGGTTTGGTGCAGCGTCTCATCAAACGGGACACATGGGCATGCCCACCGACGGTACGACACGGCCGGGAGCATATGCCGGGCGGCCTGTCGACCCTGGATGCCGTGACGAACGTCACATGGCCGGGTCCGCGGGCATCCGGCGGAATTCGGCCGTCCGAGCGGCGTGAATTCCCCTGGCGAACAGATGTGCCTTCTCCCCCGCCCGGGTGTGTTCCGGTGTTCCGGAATTTCCGTGGCAGTGTCCGGTGCACGCTGGGTGAGGGGTCAGGCGGCGCGGGTCATCAATCCGCGCAGGAAGGTCAGGTCGACCGCTTCGAGCGAGGGGACGACGGTACGCCGGGCGGACGGGGTGATGGGGGCGACCGAGGGGACCGCGACCACCTGGCACCCGGCCGCCTCTGCGGCGGCTACGCCGGTGGCCGTGTCCTCGACGACGGCGCACCGGGCGGGGTCCACGCCGAGCCCGGCGGCGGCCGCCAGGTAGGGGTCGGGGTGCGGCTTGGTGCGCGGGACCTCGTCGCCGGCCACGGTCAGGGCGAAGTGGTGGGCGCCGAGCGAGTCCAGCACACGGTCGATGATGCGGCGGTGCGAGGCGGAGACCAGCGCCGTGGGGATCTCGTACTCGTACAGCTCGGCCAGCAGCCGCGCGGCGCCGCGCATCAGGGGCAGGGCGCGGCCGATCCGGTCCTCGAACCCGTCGTTGAGCAGCACGGTGAGCTCGGCCAGGGTGATGTCGGCGCCGGTGGCCTCGATCAGGAACCCGGCGCTGCGGCTCATCGGGCCGCCGACCACGACATGGCGCCAGGAGTCGTCGAGGGTGTGTCCGAGGGCGGCGAAGACCTCGACCTCGACGTCCCACCAGAAGCCCTCGGTGTCCACCAGGGTGCCGTCCATGTCGAGGAGCACGGCCTGCAGGGCCGAGCCGTCGGCCGTACGGGTGCCGAGCGCGGGGACCGTACTGGTCATCCACCTACCTCCTTGAGGGACGATCAGGCCGGTTCCCACGAGGGGAACCGGCCTGCAGTGGACCGACCAGTCTACGTCGCCCGGGAGCGAAACGCCTGTTTTTTACGATGTGCCCTGGGGCACACGGGACCGGCGGTGCTCAGCGGGGCGTGCTGAGCGGGCGCTCGGCCCGACCTCCTCAGCGGGCGTTGAAGTACTTGGCCTCCGGATGGTGGATGACGATGGCGTCGGTGGACTGCTCGGGGTGCAGCTGGAACTCCTCGGACAGCTCCACCCCGATGCGCTCGGGCTGCAGCAGTTCGGCGATCTTGGCCCGGTCCTCCAGGTCGGGGCAGGCGCCGTAGCCCAGGGAGAAGCGGGCACCCCGGTACTTCAGGGCGAACATGTCCTCCATCTCGGCCGGGTCCTCGCCGGCGAACCCGAGCTCGGAGCGGACCCGTGCGTGCCAGTACTCGGCGAGGGCCTCGGCGAGCTGGACGGAGAGCCCGTGCAGCTCGAGGTAGTCGCGGTAGGCGTTGGCCTCGAAGAGCTTGGCGGTCTCCTCGCCGATGCGGGAGCCGACGGTGACGACCTGGAGACCGATGACGTCCTGCTCGCCGGACTCCTCGGGGCGGAAGAAGTCGGCCAGGCACAGGCGCCGGCCGCGGCGCTGGCGGGGGAAGGTGAAGCGGGTGCGCTCGTTGCCCCGCTCGTCGAGGAGGATGAGGTCGTCGTCCTTGGAGACGCAGGGGAAGTAGCCGTAGACGACGGCCGCCTCCAGCAGGTTCTCCGTCTGGAGCCGGTCCAGCAGGCCGCGCAGCCGGGGCCGGCCCTCGGTCTCGACGAGTTCCTCGTAGGTGGGGCCCTCGCCGGTGCGGGCCTGCTTCAGGCCCCACTGGCCCTTGAACAGGGCGCCCTCGTCCAGCCAGGAGGCGTACTCCTTGAGCTGGATGCCCTTGATGACGCGGGTGCCCCAGAAGGGGGGCTCGGGGACGGGGTTGTCGGTGGCGACGTCGGAGCGGACGTGGCCTTCCTCGGGCCGCTCCTCGACCTGGACGGTGGCCGCCCGCACCCGGCGCTGCCTGAGCTCGGGCAGTTTGGCACCCGGCACGCCCCGCTTGACCCCGATCAGCGCGTCCATCAGCCGCAGGCCCTCGAAGGCGTCGCGCGCGTAGCGGACCTCGCCCTCGTAGATCTCGTGCAGGTCCTGCTCGACGTAGGCGCGGGTGAGGGCGGCGCCGCCCAGGATGACGGGGTAGTCGGCGGCGAGGCCGCGCTGGTTGAGCTCCTCCAGGTTCTCCTTCATGATCACCGTGGACTTGACCAGCAGCCCGGACATGCCGATGACGTCGGCCCGGTGTTCCTCGGCGGCGTCCAGGATCGCGGAGACCGGCTGCTTGATGCCGAGGTTGACGACGTTGTAGCCGTTGTTGGACAGGATGATGTCGACGAGGTTCTTGCCGATGTCGTGGACGTCGCCACGGACCGTGGCCAGCACGATGGTGCCCTTGCCCGCCTCGTCGGTCTTCTCCATGTGCGGTTCCAGATAGGCGACGGCGCTCTTCATCACCTCCGCCGACTGGAGTACGAACGGCAGCTGCATCTGGCCGGAGCCGAACAGCTCACCGACCACCTTCATGCCCTCCAGCAGCACCTCGTTGACGATCTCCAGGGCCGGGCGTGCCTCCAGGGCGGAGTCCAGGTCGGCCTCCAGGCCGTTGCGCTCGCCGTCGATGATGCGCCGCTGGAGGCGCTCCTCCAGCGGCAGCGCGGCCAGCTCCTCGGCTTTGGAGGCCCTGAGGGACTTGGCGGTGGCGCCCTCGAACAGCGCCATCAGCTTCTGCAGCGGGTCGTAGCCCTCGGCACGGCGGTCGTAGATCAGGTCGAGCGCGGTGGTCACCTGCTCCTCGTCGAACCGGGCGATCGGCAGGATCTTGGAGGCGTGCACGATGGCGGAGTCCAGGCCCGCCTTGACGCACTCGTCGAGGAAGACGGAGTTGAGCAGGATCCGGGCGGCCGGGTTGAGGCCGAAGGAGATGTTGGACAGCCCCAGGGTGGTCTGCACCTTCGGGTGCCGCTTCTTCAGCTCGCGGATGCCCTCGATGGTGGCGATGCCGTCGCCGCGGGACTCCTCCTGGCCGGTGCAGATGGTGAAGGTCAGGCAGTCGACGAGGATGTCCTCCTCGTGGATGCCCCAGTTGCCGGTCAGGTCGTCGATCAGCCGCTCGGCGATCTCGACCTTCTTCTCGGCGGTACGGGCCTGGCCCTCCTCGTCGATGGTCAGCGCGATCAGCGCCGCGCCGTGCTCCTGTGCCAGCCGGGCGACCTGGGCGAACCGGGACTCGGGGCCGTCGCCGTCCTCGTAGTTCACCGAGTTGATCACGGCGCGTCCGCCGAGCCGCTCCAGCCCGGCCCGGATGACGCCGACCTCCGTGGAGTCCAGCACCACCGGCAGCGTCGAGGCGGTGGCGAACCGTCCGGCCAGCTCCGCCATGTCGGCGACGCCGTCCCGGCCGACGTAGTCCACGCACAGGTCCAGCATGTGGGCGCCCTCGCGGATCTGCTCGCGGGCCATCTCCACACAGTCGTCCCAGCGGCCCTCCAGCATGGCCTCGCGGAACTTCTTGGATCCGTTGGCGTTGGTCCGCTCGCCGATCGCCAGGTACGAGGTGTCCTGCCGGAACGGCACGGTCTGGTACAGCGAGGCGGCGCCGGGCTCGGGGCGCGGTTCCCGCTCGGCCGGGGCGAGCTCGCGCACCCGCTCCACGACCTGGCGCAGATGCTCGGGGGTGGTGCCGCAGCAGCCGCCGACCAGGGACAGGCCGTACTCGCGGACGAAGGTCTCCTGGGCGTCGGCCAGCTCGGGGGCGGTCAGCGGGTAGTGGGCGCCGTCCTTGCCCAGGACCGGCAGGCCGGCGTTGGGCATGCAGGACAGCGGGATGCGGGAGTGCCGGGCGAGGTAGCGCAGGTGCTCGCTCATCTCGGCAGGGCCGGTCGCGCAGTTCAGGCCGATCATGTCGATGCCGAGCGGTTCCAGCGCGGTCAGTGCGGCGCCGATCTCGGAGCCGAGCAGCATGGTGCCGGTGGTCTCGACGGTCACCGACACGATCAGCGGCATGTCGATGCCGAGGGCGTCCAGGCCGCGGCGGGCGCCGAGCACGGAGGCCTTGGTCTGCAGCAGGTCCTGGGTGGTCTCCACCAGCAGTGCGTCCGCGCCGCCGGCCACCAGGCCCTCGGCGTTCTGCTGGTAGGCGTCGCGCAGTACCTGGTACGGGGCGTGGCCGAGCGTGGGCAGCTTGGTGCCGGGGCCCATGGAGCCCAGCACCCAGCGCTGCCGGCCGTCCTCGGCGGCGAACTCGTCGGCGACCTCGCGGGCCACCCGGGCGCCCGCCTCGGACAGCTCGTGCACCCGGTGCGGGATGTCGTACTCGCCGAGGGCGGAGTGGTTGGCGCCGAAGGTGTTGGTCTCGACGCAGTCGACGCCGGCGGCGAAGTACTCGCGGTGCACCGAGCGGACGATGTCGGGCCGGGTCAGGTTGAGCACCTCGTTGCACCCCTCCAGCTGCTGGAAGTCGTCCAGCGAGGGGTTCTGCGCCTGGAGCATGGTGCCCATGGCTCCGTCGGCCACCACCACGCGGGTGGCGAGCGCCTCGCGGAGGGCGGTGACACGGGTCCGGACGTCGGCGGACGGGGTGGATGGCGACGAGGCCATGAAAGGGCTCCCTTGATGCGACGGCTGTCGGCTTTGCGTCTCCCCGGATCCGTCGGCGGGCGACGTCCGGGAGACGGACGCACCCAGCCAGGGTAGCCGGGAGGCGGGGTCGATCGTCAGAGCGTCCACGGGACGGACGAGGATGTCGGGGCAATCGGCGGAGGAACCGCGAGGGAGCGGCGGGAACGGCGAGAACGGCGTCCGGGGGGCGCCGCGCGGCTCAGGAGTGCGAGAGTTGCCGACCAAGCATTAGCGGTAGGTCGGCATCGACCGGTAGTGTTCGACATTGCCGAACGATGGCATCGGACGCCACGGGTCGGCGGTCGAAGGGGACGGAGGCAGGACGGCGATGGCACGGAACATCCAGTCGCTCGAACGGGCGGCGGCGATGCTGCGGCTGCTCGCGGGCGGCGAGCGACGACTCGGCCTGTCGGACATCGCCTCGTCGCTGGGCCTCGCCAAGGGCACCGCGCACGGCATTCTGCGCACCCTGCAGCAGGAGGGCTTCGTCGAGCAGGACGACGCCTCGGGGCGGTACCAGCTGGGCGCCGAGCTGCTGCGGCTGGGCACGACCTATCTGGACGTGCACGAGCTGCGGGCGCGCGCCCTGGTGTGGACCGACGACCTGGCCCGCTCCAGCGGCGAGAGCGTCCACGTGGGCGTGCTGCACCAGCAGGGCGTGCTGATCGTGCACCACGTCTTCCGACCGGACGACAGCCGGCAGGTGCTGGAGATCGGGGCCATGCAGCCGCTGCACTCCACGGCTCTCGGCAAGGTGCTGTCGGCGTACGACCCGGTCGCGCACAGCGAGGTGCTGGAGGCCGACCGCAAGGCGTTCACCGACCGGACCGTGTGCGGGCTGGAAGACTTCGAGCACGTCCTGGACCTCACCCGCGCGCGCGGGTACGCGGCGGACGTGGAGGAGACCTGGGAGGGCGTCGCCTCCATCGCCGCGCCCATCCACGACCGGCGGCGCATGCCGGTCGGTTCGGTCGGCATCACCGGCGCCGTGGAACGGGTGTGCCGGGACGGGGAGCTGCGCCCCGAGCTGGTCGCGGCGGTGCGGGACTGCGCCCGCGCGGTGTCCCGGGACCTGGGCGCCGGGCGCTTCTGAGGCGCGGCGCGGTCACGACACGGAGCAGTGAGCACCGGGACGCCACGGGCGGCGTTCCGGCCTTCGGCCTACCCTGAAGCCCACAGAAAACCACTCGAATCGGTCAAATAGCCGCATATACCGTCGAAGATCGACAGGTAAAGGCGATCAATAACGATCGCGTTATCGACAACACAGCTCTTGACGCACGTGTGACGCCGGGGAAAGACTCCCGTCCATCGGTCGGCATTGTCGAACACCTACCGGCAATACACGCTAGAGTGTGACAACGCCAAGGGCCGGGATCGCTCTCACCCCCGAGGGCGCCAGAACTCCGGTGGGACCCGGGGTTCGGCTCCCTGGACGAAGGACAAAGGAGTCGCGGGTGTCCAGCTCCGACATCTTCATCGGCGAGACCATCGGTACCGCCATACTCATCCTGCTCGGTGGCGGCGTGGTCGCCGCCGTGACCCTCAAGGCCTCCAAGGCCCGCAACGCCGGCTGGCTGGCCATCACCCTCGGGTGGGGCTTCGCCGTCATGACCGCGGTGTACGTCGCCGGTCCGCTCTCCGGCGCACACCTCAACCCCGCCGTGACGGTCGGCCTCGCCATCAAGGACGGCGACTGGAGCAACGTTCCGGTGTACTTCGCCGGCGAACTGCTCGGCGCCATGATCGGCGCGACGCTGGTCTGGCTCGCCTACTACGGCCAGTTCCAGGCCCATCTCACCGACCGTGAGATCGTCGGCGGCCCCGACGCCGAGGACTCGAAGGCCAAGGCCGTCGAGGCCCAGGAGAAGGGCGCGGGCCCGGTCCTGGGCGTGTTCTCCACCGGTCCCGAGATCCGGCAGACGGTGCAGAACCTCGCCACGGAGATCATCGGCACCTTCGTGCTGGTCATCGCCGTGCTCACGCAGGGCCTGAACGACGAGGGCAACGGCCTCGGCATCCTCGGTGGCCTGATCGTCGCGCTCGTGGTCGTCTCCATCGGTCTGTCGCTCGGCGGCCCGACCGGCTACGCGATCAACCCCGCGCGCGACCTCGGCCCGCGCATCGTCCACGCCCTGCTGCCCCTGCCCAACAAGGGGGGCTCCGACTGGGGCTACGCCTGGATCCCGATCGCCGGTCCGCTGATCGGCGGAGCGATCGCCGCAGGTGTCTACAACGTCGCGTTCGCCTGAGCGGGTATCTCGCCCATCAGGCATCGAGCCGCACAGCACGCGCGTACGTACCGCCCCTCAACCACGGAACCTCAGGAGCACACAGTGACCGACGCCCACACCGCCGGCCCCTTCATCGCTGCGATCGACCAGGGCACGACATCCTCCCGCTGCATCGTCTTCGACCGTGACGGCCGCATCGTCTCCGTCGACCAGAAGGAGCACGAGCAGATCTTCCCGAAGCCGGGCTGGGTCGAGCACAACGCCACCGAGATCTGGACCAACGTCCAGGAGGTCGTCGCCGGAGCCATCGAGAAGGCCGGCATCACCCGCGACGACATCAAGGCCATCGGCATCACCAACCAGCGCGAGACCACCGTGCTGTGGGACAAGAACACCGGTGAGCCCGTCCACAACGCCATCGTCTGGCAGGACACCCGCACCGACGCCCTCTGCAAGGAGCTGGGTCGCAACGTCGGCCAGGACCGCTTCCGCCGCGAGACCGGCCTTCCCCTGGCCTCCTACTTCGCCGGTCCCAAGGCCCGCTGGCTGCTGGACAACGTCGAGGGCCTGCAGGAGCGCGCCGAGGCCGGCGACATCCTCTTCGGCACCATGGACACCTGGGTCATCTGGAACCTGACCGGCGGTGCCGACGGTGGCCACCACGTCACCGACGTCACCAACGCCTCGCGCACCATGCTCATGAACCTGCACACGATGCAGTGGGACGAGAAGATCGCCGAGTCGATCGGTGTGCCGACGCAGATGCTGCCCGAGATCCGCTCCTCCGCCGAGGTCTACGGCGAGATCAAGGGCGGCCGCCTCGGCGAGCTGCTCGGCGGCATCCCGGTGGCCTCCGCGCTCGGCGACCAGCAGGCGGCCCTGTTCGGCCAGACCTGCTTCTCCGAGGGCGAGACCAAGTCCACCTACGGCACCGGCACCTTCATGGTGATGAACACCGGTGACAAGATCATCAACTCCTACAGCGGCCTGCTGACCACCGTCGGCTACAAGATCGGCGACCAGGACACGGTCTACGCCCTGGAGGGCTCGATCGCCGTCACCGGCTCGCTGGTGCAGTGGATGCGCGACCAGATGGGCCTGATCTCCACCGCCGCCGAGATCGAGACCCTCGCCCTGTCGGTCGAGGACAACGGCGGCGCCTACTTCGTGCCGGCCTTCTCCGGCCTGTTCGCCCCGTACTGGCGCTCCGACGCCCGCGGTGTGATCGCCGGCCTGACCCGGTACGTCACCAAGGCGCACCTCGCGCGCGCCGTGCTGGAGGCCACCGCCTGGCAGACGCGGGAGATCGCCGACGCCATGACGAAGGACTCCGGTGTGGAGCTCACCGCCCTCAAGGTCGACGGCGGTATGACCTCCAACAACCTGCTGATGCAGACGCTCTCGGACTTCCTGGACGCACCCGTGGTGCGCCCGATGGTCGCCGAGACCACCTGCCTCGGCGCCGCCTACGCCGCCGGTCTCGCCGTCGGCTTCTGGAACAGCACCGACGACCTGCGCGCCAACTGGCGCCGTGCCGCCGAGTGGACCCCCCGCATGGACGCGGACACCCGCGACAGTGAGTACAAGAGCTGGCTCAAGGCCGTCGAGCGGACCATGGGCTGGCTCGAGGACGAGGAGTAAGAAACCGCAATGACCACTCAGTCCACCCTGCAGTCCATACCTGCCCTGGGAACGCGCCCGGCCTCCGGCTCGAACCCGAGCCGAGCCGAGACCCGGGAGCAGCTCTCCCAGGCGTCGTACGACCTGCTCGTCATCGGCGGCGGCATCCTGGGCATCTCCACCGCCTGGCATGCCGCGCAGTCCGGCCTCAGGGTGGCTCTGGTGGACGCCGGTGACTTCGCCGGCGCCACCTCCTCCGCCTCCTCCAAGCTTCTCCACGGCGGTCTGCGCTATCTGCAGACCGGCGCGGTGAAGCTGGTGGCGGAGAACCACTTCGAGCGCCGTGCGGTCTCCCGCCAGGTGGCCCCCCACCTGGCGAACCCGCTCACCTTCTACCTCCCGGTGTACAAGGGCGGGCCGCACGGCGCGGCGAAGCTCGGGGCCGGTGTGTTCGCGTACTCGGCGCTCTCCGCGTTCGGGGACGGCGTCGGCCATCTGCTCTCCCCCGCCAAGGCGCAGGCGGACGTGCCCGAGCTGCGTACCGAGAACCTCAAGGCCGTGGCCGTGTACGGCGACGACCAGATGAACGACGCCCGGATGGCGCTGATGACGGTCCGCGCGGCCGTCGACGCCGGCGCGACCGTCCTCAACCACGCCGAGGTGACCGGCCTGCGGTTCACCCAGGGCCGGGTGACCGGGGCCGAGCTCAGGGACCGGCTGTCCGGCGAGGAGTTCGGCGTCAGCGCCCGCCTGGTGCTCAACGCCACCGGCCCGTGGGTCGACCACCTGCGCCGTATGGAGGACCCGAACGCCGCGCCGTCGATCCGGCTGTCGAAGGGCGCGCACCTGGTGCTCAAGCGCACCTCCCCGTGGAAGGCCGCGCTGGCCACCCCGATCGACAAGTACCGCATCACCTTCGCCCTCCCCTGGGAGGACATGCTGCTGCTGGGCACCACCGACGAGATGTACGAGGGCGACCCGGCGGACGTCGCGGTCAACGACAAGGACATCGCGCAGATCCTCGACGAGGCCGCCTTCTCCGTCCGCGACCAGCAGCTCGACCGCGATCTGATCACCTACGCCTTCGCGGGTCTGCGGGTGCTGCCGGGCGGCCCCGGCGACACCGCCAAGGCCAAGCGGGAGACGGTGGTCACCGAAGGCCGGGGCGGCATGCTGTCGATCGCGGGCGGCAAGTGGACCACCTTCCGCCACATCGGCCGTACGGTGATGAAGAAGCTGGAGTCGCTGCCGGGCCACCCGCTGGGCGAGGACTTCGAGCCGATCGCCTCGCTGCCGAAGAAGCTGCCGCTGCCGGGCGTCGCCAACCCCCGCGCGGTCGCCCACCGGCTGCTGGTGGACGGGCCCGCGCCGGGCCCGCGGATGGCGGCGGACACCGCCAGGCACCTGGCCACCCACTACGGTTCGCTGGCCTTCGACATCGCGCGGCTGGCCAACGAGAGCCCGGAGCTGGCCGAGCGCGTTCACCCGGACGCCCCCGAGATCTGGGCGCAGGTCGTGTGGGCCCGCGACCACGAGTGGGCCGAGACCGCCGACGACGTGCTGCGCCGGCGCACCACGCTGACCATCCGCGGCCTGGCCACGGACGACGTCCGCGGCCGGGTCCAGGACCTGCTCGACAAGAAGTAGGCCCACCGGACGCGGAGGGCGGCGGCTCCACGCCGATGGAGCCGCCGCCCTTCGCTTGCCCGCCCGGCCGCTCACCCGCGCCGCGGTTCCGCTTCGGGCCCCGCCAGATGGTGCTGGAGTTCGATGTGCCGGAACTGGTGCACGGCGCCCACCCGGCGCAGCACCCCGCGGTCGTGGGCGTCCGCGAGGAAGGCCATGAGGTCGAGGGGCAGCCCCGCGCGGAGGGCGAGCCAGCAGCGGGCGACCGTGTAGCGGCTCCAGGCCGCCTGCCGGATGCCGATGGCCAGGCCGACGAGCAGCGCGGGCACCAGGCCGACCAGGTACATCCACAGGCGGCTCTCGGCGACCGTGGCGCCCCACACCCGCGTCGAGCCGAAGAGTGTGGCGAACCAGCCCTGGGTACCGAGCACCAGGGCGCCTACCACGGCGGCGGTCAGCACACAGGTGCCGAGCGTGCGCCGGTCGTTGGCCAGCAGGGCGCGGACGTCCACCGAGACGCCCAGGTCCACCGGGACCGTGCGCAGACCGTGCACCAGCAGACAAGCCACCGCGAAGACCGCGCTCACCTGCTGGGCCGCCCAGAACGCCGCCGACGGATCGGGGGGCGCCAGGTACTCCCGTCCGTCGCCGGGCGCGAGCACACCGGCGAGCAGCCCTTCCAGGAGGATTCCCGAGCCGAGCAGCGTCCCGCCCAGCAGCCCTCTCAGAACCCCGCGCGGAGTCCAGCGCCACCGCAGCCGGGCGGCCGGGCAGGCCGGGTCCCGGAGCACGCCGTCCGCTCCGACGACGGCCGCGGTGAGACCGTAGAGCAGGGAGCTCGCGACGCCGGCGCCGTTGCCGTACGCCAGCACGTAGCAGAGCGCGGACGACACTCCGGTCAGCAGAGCCCACCGGTGCCGGCCGGACGGCGAACGCAGGCGCGGCCGGGCACCGAAGGCGAAGCCTGCAATGGTCATGCCCACCAACGCCAGGGAACCGCAGTCCCCTAGGCGGCTCAGCACCAGTTCGGCGGAGACGCCCGGCCCGGCGGCGGCCACACACAGCAGCGTGATCACCGCGGTGGCCGCGAGTCCGCCCGCCAGCCCACCGCAGATGCCCGCGGCCACGGCGCCGAGCCCGCCCCGCTGCTCCCAGAGCGGCGGGAAGAGAGGGTTGGGCGCGAACCGGTGGTCGAGTTCCATGGCCGTGCCCTCGACCAGCCAGCCGGTGGCGCCCAGCAGCGCTCCGGCCAGGGCCCGGGGCAGTGCGGCGGGCACGACGTGGTGCAGCTTCCACCAGGCGACCTCGGCGGCTCCGTCGAGCCCGCGTTCCATGTGCCGGGCCAGGAAGCGCAGCGCGACCCGGGCCCGGTCGGCCGTCCACCGGCCGGGACGCCCGGTGCGCGGCCGGTACGCGGCACCGAGGAACGCGGCCAGGAGGTGGTGTTCCACCGCGGCGCGCGTGGGCAGCCGCAGCAGCCCGGCCGGGTCCGGGAGCCGCCGGTGCCCCTCGTCGGGGCGCGGGTTGTAGACCGTCCGGGCCAGGGACACCATCAGGGGGCTGGTCAGGGCCCGTGCCACGGGCGCGTCGGTGCCCAGGACCGCGGTCACCGGATCCCATCGCCGGGCCGCCGGGGTCCCGGCCCCGCCCGCGTCGGCGAGCAGGTGGTCGGCGACGTCCCGGCCGTCGAGCGGGCGCAGGAGGACGGCGGCCGTCCCGGTGAGCCGTGCGGGCACCCCGGTGCGCGGCCGGAGCGCGGCCCGGTACTCGGCGGGCCTGCTCGACAGCACCATGCCGCATCCGTACGGCAGCTCGTCGTTGAGCCGGTGCAGCACCCGTGCGCCGGCGTCGGCCGGGAGTTCGTCGAAGCCGTCGAACAGCGGCAGGACCAGCCGCTGGTCCAGCAGCATCCGGGCCAGGGTGACCTCGCCGTACCGCTCCGGGGCGGCGGCGCCCAGCTCCGGGTGGTCCTGTACCAGTCTGCGCTCCATCCACCCGCGCAGGTCGGCGGCGGGATCGGCGGTGGCGAGCGGGAAGAGCACGGGAACGGGATCCGCGGGCCGCCGTCCGTCGATCAGCGCGAGCAGCAGCCGGACCAGCAGTACCGTCTTGCCGGAGCCCGGGTCGCCCAGCACCAGCAGCCGGGGGGCGGCGAGGCGTTCGGTGAACACCGTCGCGATCTCCGCGTCCCGGCCGGACAGCCGGTCCGGCTCCGGGGCACCGGTGAGGTCGACGGTGGCGGCCGTCCAGGAGACGGGCAGCGGGCGGGGGCCCAGCCGTGCCCGTGCCTCGCCCTCCCACTGCCGCCGTACGGCCAGGGCGAGGCGGTCGGCGGCGGCGCCGGGGTCCTCCGCGGCGGTCGCCTCGATCCGGTCGGCCCGGTAGGCGCTCCAGGCCAGATAGGCACCGGCCCCGGTCGGCAGCAGGGCGGCGAGGACGGACGCCGGGTCGTCCAGGTGCGGTGCGGTGAGCAGCGCCCCCACGGCGCCCGCCCCGAGCAGCACCAGATAGACCAGGCCTGCGCGGCGCACACGTGACCTCGGGGAAGCTTCGCTCACCTGCCGCAGGGTCCCGCATCGTGCCCATGCCCCGCGGGGATTCGGACCCGGCCCACACGAGTAGGTGAAACGGCGGGTCCGGGGGGACGCCGGGGCGCCGGAGACGGACGCCGGGGCGCCGGAACGGGTGTGACCCGCCGGGGTGTTCCGGGGTGGCTCGCGGGGCAGTGATCCGTTCACTCCCCCGTGCAAGGGGGCTGCGGGCGCCCCCTCGGCACGCCGTAAGGTTGGGGCGTACGAGAGGGAACGTCGGAAGGAGGCGCTGGGTGATCGAGCTCGAGGGGGTTCCCGAGCTGATCGACCCGGTCATGGTGGCCGCGTTCGAGGGCTGGAACGATGCCGGCGACGCCGCCTCCACCGCGGTCGCGCATCTGGACAGGGAGTGGAAGGGCGAGGTGTTCGCGGCGCTGGACGCCGAGGACTACTACGACTTCCAGGTCAACCGCCCCACGGTGTTCATGGACGCGGGCGTCCGCAGGATCACGTGGCCGACGACGCGGCTGTCGGTGGTCCGGGTCGGCGGCGAGAAGCCGCGCGACCTCGTGCTGGTCCGGGGCATCGAACCGTCCATGCGCTGGCGGTCGTTCTGCAACGAGCTGCTCGGCTTCGCCCACGAGCTGGGCATCGAGCTGGTGGTCATCCTGGGCGCGCTGCTCGGTGACACCCCGCACACCCGTCCGGTCCCGATCAGCGGGACGACCTCGGACGCCGATCTGGCACGCCGGATGGACCTGGAGGAGACCAAGTACGAGGGCCCCACGGGAATCGTCGGCATCCTCCAGGAGGCCTGTACGCACGCGGGCGTCCCCGCGGTGTCGCTGTGGGCCGCGGTGCCGCACTACGTGTCACAGCCGCCGAACCCGAAGGCCACGCTGGCGCTGCTGAACCGCCTGGAGGACCTGATCGACTTGCGGATCCCGCTGGGGGAGCTGGCCGAGGACGCGCGCGCCTGGCAGGTGGGGGTGGATCAACTGGCCGCCGAGGACAGCGAGGTCGCCGAGTACGTCCAGTCGCTGGAGGAGGCCCGGGACACCGCGGAGCTGCCGGAGGCGTCGGGCGAGGCGATCGCCCGCGAGTTCGAGCGGTATCTGCGGCGCCGGGACGGGGGCGGCCCGGCGGGCGGGCACGCCACGGCCGACGGCGGCGACGGCCCGCCCGGCTCGCCGTATCTGCGGGACAATCCCGGCGGGCGTACGCGCCCGCCGAAGCCGCCGAAGGCGGGCGGGGACGACGAGGAGCCGTCGGAGGACTGAGCGGAGAACTCAGCGGTCCCGGCCGCACGCGTGAGGGGGGCGCTTCCGCTAGCGTAAGCGCCCCCTCTGCCGTGTCCGGGTGCGTGCGTCGGCTCAGGTGGTCAGAGCGCGACGCCGAGCAGGGCGTCGACCGCGCGCGAGACCACTCCGGGTGCGCCGGTGTCCGTGCCGCCGGTCTCCTCCTGGCGTGCGGCCCAGCGGTCGACCGCGGCGAGAGCGGCCGGGGAGTCCAGATCGTCGGCGAGGGCCTCGCGGATCTCCTCGACGAGCGCGTCGGCGGACGGGCCGTCCGGCCTGGAGACGGCGGCGCGCCACCGGTCGAGGCGGGCGGCGGCGTCCCGCAGCACCTGGTCGGTCCACTCCCAGTCGGCGCGGTAGTGGTGGGCGAGCAGGGTCAGCCGGATGGCGGCGGGGTCGACGCCGTCGCGGCGCAGCCGGGAGACGAAGACCAGGTTGCCCTTGGACTTGGACATCTTGGCGCCGTCGAGAGCGACCATCCCGGCATGGACATAGGCCTTGGCCATGGGGAACTCGCCGGTGAGCACCTGGGCGTGGGAGGCGCCCATCTCGTGGTGCGGGAAGGCGAGGTCGGAGCCGCCGCCCTGGACGTCGAAGCCCATGCCCAGGTGGTCGAGGGCGATGGCCACGCACTCGATGTGCCAGCCGGGGCGTCCACGGCCGAGGGTGCCGCCGTCCCAGCTGGGCTCGCCGTCGCGGGCCGCCATCCAGAGCATCGGGTCGAGGGGGTTCTTCTTGCCCGGCCGGTCCGGGTCGCCGCCGCGCTCGGCGGAGAGCAGCCGCATGGCGGCGGCGTCGAGACCCGAGACCTGCCCGAAGTACGGGTCGGACTCGACGGAGAAGTAGACGTCGCCGTCCAGCTCGTAGGCGGCGCCGGCGTCCCGGAGCCGCTCGACGAGAGGGACGATGCCCGGTATCGCCTCCACGGCGCCTATGAAGTGCCGTGGCGGCAGCATCCGCAGGGCCGTCATGTCCTCGCGGAAGAGGGCGGTCTCCTGCTCGGCGAGGCCGGCCCAGTCGACGCCGTCGCGCCGGGCCCGCTCCAGGAGGGGGTCGTCGATGTCGGTGACGTTCTGGACGTAGTGGACCTGCCGCTTGGTGTCGAGCCACACGCGCTGCACGAGGTCGAACGCGTTGTAGGTCGCCGCGTGCCCCATGTGGGTGGCGTCGTACGGCGTGATGCCGCAGACGTAGATGCGGGCGACGGGACCGGGGTCGAGGGTGACGAGGCCGCCGGTCGCGGTGTCGTGGATCCTGAGATCGCGGCCCTGACCGGGCAGGGCGGGGACCTCGGAAGCGGGCCAGGCATGCATGCCTCGAGCCTAACCGGACAGCTGTCGCGTACACGAACCGGACCGGGGCGGATGGCTGGTTGGGCACTCTTGCGGAGAGCCGGCTGCTGTGCTTGCCCTGCTGCCCGGGAAGGGAGCTGTCCGGACCGGCCTCACACCGGTGGCCACGGGATGGCGGGCCACTGCCCGCCCGGCTCCGGGTGGGTGCCGGAGGCCAGCAGCGCGTCGACCCGCGCGCGAGTGGCGTCGATCTCGCCGGGCGTGATCAGGCCGGCCAGCCGGGTGGCCAGGGCGGCGCCGTCCTTGAGCTGCTCCTGCAGGGCGCCGAGGGCGGTCACGGCGTCCGGGGTGAGCGGTTCCCCGGCCCAGCCCCACAGCAGGGTGCGCAGCTTGTCCTCGGCGTGGAAGGTCACTCCGTGGTCGATGCCGTACAGGCATCCGTCGCCGGCGGGCAGCAGGTGGCCGCCCTTGCGGTCGGCGTTGTTGATCACGGCGTCCAGGACGGCGAGCCGGCGCAGCCGCTCGTCGTCGGCGTGTACCAGCAGCGCCGTGCGTCCCTCGCCGACGTCGGCGAAGCCGACCGCCTTCCAGCCGGGTCCGGGCTCCTCGGCGTCGACCAGGGCGAGCAGCTCGGCCTCCGGCACCGCCTCGACCCACAGCTGGCACATGCCCTCGCCGTACGGTCCGTCGCGCAGCACGGTGGGCGGGACGAGGGTCCAGCCGGTGGCCTCGCCGACCTCGTATGCGGCGACCTCGCGCCGGGCGAGGGTGCCGTCGGGGAAGTCCCACAGGGGGCGCTCTCCGGCGACCGGCTTGTAGATACAGGCGGCCTCGCCGCCTTCGTACGCGACCGTGCAGTACAGCGCAGCGTTGGACGCCTCCCGGATGCGTCCGCGCACCGTCAGCTCACCGCGGGTGAGCAGCTCGGCGGGGGTCACGCTCCGCGGCGGTATCCGTTCTGGCGCGGACATACGTGTCCTTCCGGGTCGAGCGGGAGGCTGCACAGCGGGCACGGCGGCCTTCCGGCGTTGACGACGTCGAGGGCGCGCTTGGCGAAGGCCCTGGCCTGCGCGCCGGTGAGCCGGACCCGCAGCATCGGCGGGCCGTTCTCCTCGTCCTGGAGCAGCCGTTCCTCGGCCTCGGCGAGGTCCTCCTCGGACTCGGCGTCCAGCTCCACCAGGGCCTGCGCCTCGACGATCATGCGCTGGTCCTCGCCGTCCCAGGCCAGCGCCATGGTGCCGACCCGGAACTCCTCGTCCACGGGGGCGTCCAGCGGGGCGGTGTCGGAGATCTCCGTGGGGGCCATGGCGGGGACGGCCGCGCTGCCGCCGCTGCGGCGCACGACCTCGTCGAGGAGTTCGTCCATGCGTTCGGCGAGCGCGGCCACCTGGGTCTTCTCCAGGGCCACGCTGGTCACCCGGGAGCCGGCGGAGGCCTGGAGGAAGAACGTACGGCGCCCGGGCAGTCCGACCGTGCCGGCCACGAAGCGGTCCGGCTGGTCGTAGAGGAACACCTGACGGGACACGTCCTGTCTCCATTGCGAGTCGGTGGGTGGCTACTGCTGGGACCGCTTCACCCTACTGCGGTCGACGATCACGGTGCGCCTGCACTGCCCCCGACCGTGGCGTCGTCACCGGGCGGCTCCTCGCGCGGCGCCAGGGACGCGAGATCACCGGTGTCGCCGAGGCGGACGAGAAAGGGCCGCAGCCGCGTGTAGCGGATCGCGGTGACGGAGCAGGGCTCCACGGAGATCCGCTGGAAGAGATCGAGATGCAGTCCGAGTGCGTCGGCGACGAGCGACTTGATGATGTCGCCGTGCGAGCACATGAGGTAGACGGCGTCGGCGCCGTGGTCGCGCTCCACGCGCGCGTTCCACTCGCGCACGGCCTCGGCGGCGCGGGTGTGCATGGCCCGCATCGACTCGCCGCCGGGGAAGGCCGCCGCCGAGGGGTGCGCCTGCACCACCTCCATGAGGGGCTCGTCCTTGAGCTCGGCGAGCTTGCGCCCGGACCAGTCGCCGTAGTCGCACTCCCCGATGCGTTCGTCAGTGTGCGTCGGCAGCCCGGGCCGGGCGTCGAGCAGCGGCCGGACCGTCTCCCGGCAGCGCTGCAGGGGGCTGGTGACGACCTCGGAGAGCGGCAGCCCGGCGAGCCGGCCGGGCAGGGCGGCGGCCTGTGCGGCGCCGCGTTCGTCGAGGGCGACGCCGGGCATCCGGCCCGCGAGCAGTCCCTCGGTGTTGGCTGTGGAGCGTCCGTGCCTGACCAGGATCAGCGTGGGCATGCGCCCAGGGTAGGCGTACGGTGCGGGGCTCCGGCGCCCGGCCACCGCCTCCGGCCGGTGTGCGGGCGGCGGTGGCGGCGGTGGCCGGGTGCGGTCAGGCGAATTCGGGGGCGGCGGAGGCGGGTCCGCCCAGTGCGTTGCGCCGCCGGGGCATCTTCAGGGAGACCATGCGGCGCCAGCCGCCGAGCCGCTCGTAGAGGTAGACGGCGTGGATGCCGGCGGCGAGGACCGCGGACCTGGCCTTCGGCCAGCCCAGGACCCGGCCCATGTGGGCCATGACGGCGAGGCTGACGTCGCGGTAGACGGCGATCTCGGCGAGGGCGCACTCGCGCAGGGTGCTCTGGATGAACCGGCCGTGTCCGGCGGCGGCGAAGCGGAGCAGCTCCTCGTGGGAGTAGGCGAGGTGGTTGTCCTCGTCGTCGGAGATCATCCGGACGGCCTTGCCGATGTCGGGGTGGTCGGTGAAGTGCTTGCGCAGCATCTGCATCTGCTCGGCGGCCCGCTGCTCGGTGACCCTGCTGTGTGCCAGGTAGGTGATGATGTCCTGCACGGTGAGCGGCTGGTCGGCCTGGAGCTTCTCGTGGGCCAGGCCGATGCCGTGCCGCTCCAGGAGCATGGTGTAGTCGGTCTCCGGCGGGACCTCGGCGGGTTCGAGGCCGCGCTTCCTCAGCAGTGCGTTGAAGATCCGCCCGTGCTTGTCCTCGTCCGCCCCGTGCCGGGTGATCTTCGGCGCGAGAGCGCGTTCGCTCTCCGGTACCAGCGCGGCGATGCGCGCGTTCTCCCAGCCGCCCTGCGACTCCCCGCTGGCCGCGATGGAGCAGAACAGACGGAACGAATCGTCGTGGTCGAGGATCTCCTGGAACAGACTCTTGGCCGACAGCATCGGTGCACCTCTCTGCTTCGTGCAGGGCTCATGCCGGACTCCGCGCAGGTTCCGCAAAGTGAGAGTCAAGTCCCGTGCGGGCGGCAGGGCAACAGGTGACTCGGGCAACTCCGCCGAAAGAAGGACGCCGAGGGGCGTGCGAGGGCGTAACCCCGCGCGCGCGTGGGCGTTGTTCCCCGTGACGGCCGTGGCGGGGAAGACCCCCGAGCCCCCACCACGGCCGCAGAAATCTCCGACGGGTGCGCCGGGTGGCCGGTTCAGGCGAGCCCGGCGCGCTCCATGGCCTCGGTTCCGGCGCGCAGGGCGGCGATCCGCTCGTCCAGGGTGAAGCCGGCCGGGGCGAGTGTCAGGGTGGTGACGCCGGCCGCCGCGTAGGCCTTCATGCGGTCCGCGATGCGGTCGACGGAGCCGAGCAGCGTGGTCCGGTCGATCAGGTCGTGCGGGACGGCCGCCGCGGCGCCCTGCTTGTCGCCGGAGAGGTACTTGTCCTGGATCTCGGCGGCCTCCCGCTCGTAGCCCATGCGCTGGGCGAGCTGGTTGTAGAAGTTCTGCTTGCGGCTGCCCATGCCGCCGACGTAGAGCGCCGTGTAGGGGCGGAAGGTGTCGGCGAGCGCGGTGACGTCCTTGTCCTCGCCGAGGGCCAGCGGGAGGGTCGGGCAGACGTCGAAGCCGTCCAGGGTCTTGCCGGCCTTCTCGCGTCCGGCGCGCAGATGCCGGATCGCGGTCTCCTCCAGGTGGTCGGCGGACGGGAAGATCAGCAGGGCCCCGTCGGCGATCTCGCCGGTCTGCTCCAGGTTCTTCGGGCCGATCGCGGCGATGTACAGCGGGATGTGCTCGCGCTGCGGGTGCACGGTGAGCTTGATGGGCTTGCCGGGGCCGCCGGGCAGCGGCAGCGTCCAGTGCTCGCCCTCGTAGGACAGGCGTTCGCGGGTCATCGCCTTGCGGACGATCTCGACGTACTCGCGGGTGCGGGCGAGCGGCTTGTCGAACTTGACGCCGTACCAGCCCTCGGAGACCTGGGGACCCGAGACGCCGAGGCCGAGCCGGAAGCGGCCCTGGGAGAGCGAGTCGAGGGTGGCTGCCGTCATCGCGGTCATGGCCGGCTGGCGGGCCGGGATCTGGAAGATGGCCGAGCCCACGTCGATGCGCTCGGTCTGCGCGGCGACCCAGGTGAGCACCGTGGCGGCATCGGAGCCGTAGGCCTCGGCGGCCCAGCAGACGGCGTAGCCGAGCCGGTCCGCCTCCTGGGCGACAGCCAGATTGTCCGCGTCCATCCCGGCGCCCCAGTAGCCGAGGTTGATCCCGAGCTGCATGGCCGATACCCCTTACCGATCAGTAACGTCACTGGTGCCCCGACCTTAGCGTGCGGTTTCGCGGTGCGTAAGGCACCGGCGGGTGTGCCGGCGGGGTGACGGCGCGGGATCGGCGCCACCACCCGGGACGGTGCGGGAAATTCGGTTGTCCACAGGCCCCCACAGGTCAACTTCTGGCCAGTAATCTCGGCGTTCATGGAGCAGAGGCATCTCGGCCGGACCGGCCTGCGTGTGTCCCGCATCGGACTCGGCACCCTGACCTGGGGCCGGGACACCGACGAGCACGAGGCCGCGGACCTCCTGAAGACGTTCTGGGAGGCGGGCGGCTCGCTGGTCGACACGGCGGACGTGTACGGCGACGGGGAGGCCGAATATCTGCTCGGGCGGCTGCTGGACGGCCTGGTGCCGCGCCGGGACCTGGTGATCGCCACCAAGGCGGGCAGCGTCCCCGATCCCGACCGCCGCTTCGACGGCTCGCGCGGCCATCTGCTCTCCGCGCTGGACGCCTCGCTGGCCCGGCTCGGCACGGACCACGTGGACGTGTGGCACGTGCACGCCTACGACCCCGCCACCCCCCTGGACGAGACCCTGCACGCCCTCGACCTGGCGGTGTCCAGCGGCCGGGCCCGCTATGCCGGGGTCTCCAACTTCTGCGGCTGGCAGCTGGCCAAGGCGGCGACCTGGCAGCTGGCGGCGCCGGGCGTGCGCAACCGGCTGGCGAGCACACAGCTGGAGTACTCGCTGCTCCAGCGGGGCGTCGAGCGCGAGGTGCTGCCCGCCGCCCTCGACCTGGGCATCGGGCTGCTGCCCTCCTCCCCGCTCGGGCGCGGTGTGCTCACCGGCAAGTACCGCGGCGAGGCGCCTCCGCCGGACTCCCGGGGCGCCTCGGAGCACATGGCGCCGTTCGTCGCCCCGTATCTCGACGACACGGCGAGCCGCGTCGTCGACGCGGTGTCGACGGCGGCGGACGGGCTCGCGGTCTCCCCGCTCCAGGTCGCCCTCGCCTGGGTCCGGGACCGGCCCGGCGTGGTGGCGCCGATCGTCGGCGCGCGCAACGCGCAGCAGCTCACGGCGGCACTGTCAGTGGAGGCCCTTAGTCTTCCTGACGAGATCTGCCGGGCGCTGGACGATGTGTCGGCGCCCGTGCACCGCTATCCCGATCACGACTGGAGCACGCTGTGAGCACGGAGCCCGGCCCCGCCGAGAACACCGAGGAGCCCGCGGACGCCGTGGCCGCCGGGCCCGGGGAACCGGGCGCGGACACCGCCGTCCCGGGGGCCGTGGAGCCGGCCGGCGAGGCCGCGCAGGAGGACGCGGCCGGGGCCTCCGGTCCGGTGTCGGAGGCCGAGGCCGAGCTGGCCGCCCAGCGGATCGAGCGGGAGCGCATCGAGCGGCGCAAGGCGGAGCGGAAGGGCCCGGTCGAGGCCGGGGGCAAGCTCAGCGGTACAGCGGCCGACCTGCTCGCCGCGGTACGGGCCGTGGAGAGCGGCGAGCGCCCGTCGGCGGCGGTCCTCGCCGCGCCCGTCCCCGAATCCGCCGCCGGGCGCGGGTCCGCGCCCGGACCGCACCGCTCGGCGGCCGAGGCCGCGCCGGTACGTCGGCCGCGGCCGGCCCCGGAGCCGACGTCCGGTGTCCCGGCGGGGCCGGCCCCGGAGACGGTCCTGACCGTGCGGCGTGTGCTGGCCGACGGCGGCGCCCCCGAGGCGCTGGCGCCACAGGTCGCCGCCCTGCTCGGGGAGGGAGCGGAGCAGGCACTGCGCGCCGACCCCTGGCAGTTGCTGCGGGTCGCCCAGGTGCGGCCGGAGCAGGCGGACGGTTTTGCGCGGGCGCTGCTCGGCGCTGAGTGCCGTGCGGACGACGAGCGGCGCGGACGGGCGCTCACCGTCCGGCTCCTGGAGCAGGCGGCGACGGCCGGGCACACGGCCCTGGAGCTGGAGCGGCTCACCGCCGAGCTGGGCCGGCGGGGTGTGCCGGATCCGGACGCCGCCGTCCAGATCGCGCTCGCCGAGAGCGAGGCCCTGGCCTTCGAGGACGCCCTGGAGGATCCCGGCACCCCGGCCCCGCGGGCGGACGGCCCCGCACCGGACGCGGAGGCAGCGGCGGAGGAGGACGCGGAGCGGCGGCCGGTCCGGATCCTGGTCGGCCTGGAGCGGTACGCGCTCGCGGAGGAGAGTCTCGCCGACGGACTGGCCCGGCTGGTCGGTTCGGTGCCGAAGCAGGGGGGATCGGCACCGGAGTGGGAGGAGGCGGCCTCCGCGGCCCGGGGCGGTGCCGCCGAGCTGATCCGGGCGGTGGCCGGCCACGGGCTGGTGCTGCACACCGGCGGTGAGGCCGCCCTGGCCGAACCCGCGGCCCTGCTGAGCGCCGCCGGCCGGCTCGGGCTGCGGGCCTGGACCGCGAGCCCCGGCGCCCTGGGCCGCGCCCGCTTCGCCGCCCTCGTGGAGCGGGCCGGCGGCACCGCGGTGGAACCGGTGGCACCCGTGGTCACCGTCGACGGGCTGCTGACCGGTGCCGAGGGGCCCGGGCGGGACGCCGACGGCGCCCTGGACCTGGATCTGCTCGTGGTGTCCGATGCGCCGCAGCTGGACGTCGAGGCGGCGGCGCTGCTGACCGAGTCGCTGCCGGACGGGGCCCGGCTGGTGCTCGCCGGGGACCCGGCGGTGCTCTGGTCGGCGGGCGCCGGGCGGGTGTTCGCCGATCTGCTCGCGGCGCGGGTCTGCCCGCAGATCGCCTCCCGGGTGCCCGACCCGGGCCCGCTGGGTGAGCTGGTCTCCGGTATCGGCATCGGCGAGCTGAACCAGGTGGAGGCGCCCGGCAAGGAGGTCGTGGTCGTGCCGGTGCGGGACGCGGGCGAGGCCGTGCACCGTGCCGTGCAGCTCGTGGTGGACTCGGTGCCCCGTGCCATCGGCGTTCCCGCCGAGGACACCCAGGTGATCACGCCGGGGCACGGTGGCGCCGTGGGCACCCGCGCCCTCAACGCGGCGCTGAAGGAGAGGCTCAATCCCGGTCCCGGCCGGTTCGGCGGCTTCGACCCCGGTGACCGCGTCGTCCACTCCCCCGTGCCGGGCCGAGTGGTGCCGGGCCGGGTGGAGCGGGCCGACGCCGACGGGCTGCATCTGTCCTGCGCCGACGGGTCCGTGGTGGTACCGAAGGAGCGGGTGGAGCTCTGCGTACGGCACGGGTGGGCGCTGACCGCGCACCAGGCCGTGGGGGGCCGGTGGCCCGCGGTGGTCGTGGTGCTGCCCGGGGATGCCGCGCAGGTCCTCAGCCGTCCATGGGTCTATACGGCCTTCGGCCGGGCCGAGCGCCATCTCTCCGTCGTCCACGGCGTGGAGGAGGCGCTCCCCCGCGCCGTGGCCGAGATCCCGGCCAGACCTCGCACCACACGGCTTCCGGTGCTGCTCGCCCCGCAGCCTGCGGAGTCCGACTGACGACCGGCCGGGAACCGGTACGCCGGCGAACGTCCGGGAGCCCGCGGCGGCCCCCAGGCGCGGCGAAACCGGCGGACCCGCCGGACCGGCAAGCCGCGTAACGGGCCCGCCGGCCCCGTTACGCCCGGCGGTCCGCCGGGTCTTGCGGACCGCGACGCGCACCCGGTCCTCCGTCCCTGGTCGTTCGTGCTTGCCGGGGCCGCCGCTGGACTGCCCGGTCGGGTGGGCGAGCCGTGCAGGCCGGGCGCGTCGCGGTCTGCGGTGACTCCCGGTCGTTCGTGTTCGTCGGGTCGCTGGACTGCCCGGACCGGGCGGGATCGCTGCGCTGGTCGCGTGCGTCGAGGTCTGCCGTGTGTCCCCGGTCCGTGCTGCTTGCCGGGGCCCCGGACCGCCCGGACCGGCGGTCTCGCTGTGGTGGCCGACAGGGCTGCGGGACGGGCAGTCCGGGGCGCGCCGGATGAGCCCGGCAGACCGGCAGACCGAAAGGACCCCGGGGACCCGGGACGCCACGGGGGGCCGGAAAGACGCGGCAGGCCGCCGAGACGCAGCCGGGCCGGGGAGACGCGGCAGGCCGAAGCAGCCGGCCGGGGAGATCCGGCGGACGGCCGAGACGCAGCAGGCCGTTGGGCCGGGCAGCGCGGCAGGCCCCCGAGCTGCGAGGCCACCGGACCGGGGAGACGCGGTTGGCCGGTGGGCCGGGAGTCCCGGACGCCGGCCCGGGGTTCAGCGGTCCGCGTCCAGCGGTTCCAGCTCCTCCTCGTCCAGATCGAGCTCCCCGTCCGGACTCCCGTCGCCGTCCGGGTCCCCGTCGAGGTCGCCGCCGATGTCCAGGTCGAGATCGGTGTCGAGATCGGTGTCGAGGTCGTCGTCGAAGACGGCGCTGACGTCGAAGCGGCAGACCACCCGCTGCGGATCGACCTGGTCGAACGGCGCCTCCAGCCACTCACCGGCCTCGGCGCGCTCGTCGGCGGCGGTGACCCACAGCGTGGAGTCGCCCTCGTCGAGGCCGAACTCCTTGTGCCGGGAGGCGATCTCGTCCGGCTCGAACTCACCGAACAGGACGCCCAGCGCCCCGTGCACCGTCTCGGCGGCGTCCGTGCCGTCGTCCTCACCGTCCGCCGCCTCGACCCGGCGTGCCTGTGCCAGCAACCGCTGGGGCTCCACCACGGCGTAGTCGCGGCGGATGAGCACGCTCAGCGCGTGCGGTTCCTCGGGCCCCAGGTACGGCGGCAGGGCGTCCTCTGCACCGGGGATCTCGAAGGGGGTGACCTCGTCGTAGCGGTCGTAGAGCAGCTCGTCGTACGCCTCGGCAGCCGTGGCGAGCTCGTTGAACGCCTCGTAGACGGCCGGGTCGTCCTCCCCCGACCGGCGTTCGACCGCGGCCAGGTGGCGGTCGAGCGCGGTCTTGACCGCCTCGGCGGCGGCACGTACCTCGGCAGCCGTGGGCTGCGCAGCATCAGACATACTGCAGACGCTATCCGTACCGGGCCCCAGCCCGCACAATAGATGCGATGCCGGAATATGAATTTGTCGACGTGTACCTGCCGCGTGGGGTTTCCCGCAGGGAGACGGCACGTCTGCTGACGGACCACGCCGAGTACGGGCACTGGGAGTTGTACCGACTGAGCCTGCTCCGGGACGGCAGCCGGAAGGTGCGGCTGCGTCGGCGGATCATCCGCCAGGTACGCGCCACCTGGTGAGCCGGGCGGCCGTGGGCGACGGAAGACGGAACGGGCCCCGCCGATGCGGGGCCCGTTCCGTGCGTCCGGGGCTCTTCCGGCTCACGCTCGACTGCTGCGTGCCGTCATGCCGAGGCACGCGCCTTGCGGTAGAGCACCGCGCCCGCGAGCAGTGCGCCCGCGCCCACCGGGAGGGTGAGCCCGAGCGGCAGGTCGCTGCCGGTCCGGGCGAGCGCCGCGGCGTCCTGGGACTGGCTGACGGCGTGGACACCGGTCCGGTTGCCGTCCGCTGAAGCACCGGACGACGCACCGCCCTGGCCGTCCTGACCGTCCTGACCGTTCTGGCCGTCCTGGCCGCCGGTACCGCCCTGGTCGTCGCGGTCGTCTCGGTCGTCCTGGCCGTCGGAGCCGTCCGGGCTCCCGGAGTCACCCGGGTTGCCGGACTCCCCCGGGTTGCCGGGGTTCCCCGGGTCGTCGGGGTTTCCCGGAGTCCCCGGGGGCGTTTCGTTCCCGCTGCCCGGCGGGTCCGTGCGGTGCCCGTGGCCGCCGCCGGGGTTGGCGCAGTCGTTGCCCGTGGTGGCGTTGGCGACGCCGATCACGTCGACGCTGTTGCCGCAGACGTTCACCGGCACGTGGACCGGCGCCTGGACGTGGTTGCCGGAGCCGATGCCCGGCGAGTCGGTGGCGTGACCGCCCGCGTGCGAGCCGCCGTGCGCGCCGTGGCCGCCGGAGTGGCCGTTGCCGCCGTGTGCGCCGCCCCCGGTGTTGGCGCACGCGTTGCCGATCGACGGATTGAGGACGCCGACGACGTTGACCGTGTTGCCGCAGACGTTCACCGGGACGTCCACCGGCGCCTGCACCGTGTTCCCGGAGAGCACGCCGGGCGACCCCGAACCGGAGCCGTGTGCACCGGAACCGGCGTGGGCGGTGCCGCCCGCGGCGGCGATCACACCGGTGGCCGCCGCCACCGTCATCAGGCCCTTGCGGGTGACCTGTCGCATGTGCTGGATTCCCTGCCTTAGACCGTGCCGAGAACTCTGGACTTCTCTCGGCATCCCGACGTTCCGAAAAGGCCGGTCGGCCCCGGAGCGCATGGCACACGCTCCGGGGCCGACGGGCTCAGGCCCTCAGGGACTCAGACCATCAGGGACTCGGGCCCCCGGGTACTCAGACCCTCAGGGGTGCTGCCCCGCTCCCGGCGGGCTCGGCCCGCACGGGGCCGAGCCCATGGGCGGGGCACGACGTCACTTGTTGACGCAGGTGTTGCCGAAGGCGGGGTTCAGCAGCCCGATCACGGAGATCGTGTTGCCGCAGACGTTCACGGGCACGTGGACGGGCACCTGAACGACATTGCCGGACGCGACACCCGGAGAGTGCACAGCGGCGCCCTGAGCGCCGGCGTCGGCGACGGCCATGCCCGCGCCCGCGAGAACCAGCCCACCGGTGGCAGCCGCAGCAGCGACGACCTTCTTGATCATTATTCCTCCTCGTTGGCAATGCGATCCCAATGTGCGGATCACATGACGAGTAACGAGGAGGGAGTAATGGGGCTACGAGCTTATGGTCGCATTCACCCTTCCCAGTAAGTCCCGCACGCGCGAACGAATAATGAAGTGTCGTTTCAGTGGGCCAAAGCAGGGCGGCGGGCGCGAGCTCCGGTACCCGCCGCCCCGCTGCATCAGGACGCGTCGATGAACCGGTCCAGTACCCGCACGCCGAACTTGAGGCCGTCCACGGGCACCCGCTCGTCCACGCCGTGGAACATGCCCGCGAAGTCCAGCTCCGGCGGCAGCTTCAGCGGCGCGAAGCCGAAGCAGCGGATGCCGAGGTCGTCGAAGGACTTGGCGTCGGTGCCGCCGGAGAGCATGTACGGCACGGCCCGGGCGATCGGGTCCTCGGCGCCCAGCGCGGTCTGCATGGCGTCGACGAGGCGGCCGTCGAAGTCGGTCTCCAGTGCCTTGTCTGCGTGCACGTCCTCGCGCCGCACCCGCGGGCCGAGGATGCGGTCGAGATCGGCGAGGAACTCCTCCTCGTGGCCGGGCAGGAAGCGGCCGTCGACATGGGCCGTCGCCTGGCCGGGGATGACGTTGACCTTGTAGCCGGCGCCGAGCATGGTGGGCGCGGCCGAGTTGCGGAGCGTGGCGCCGACCATCTTGGCGATGCCGCCGAGCTTGGCGAGCGTCTCCTCCATGTTCTCGGGGTCGAGTTCGGTTCCGAGCGCGTCGGACAGCTCGTCCAGGAAGGACCGTACGGTCTTGGTGACACGGACCGGCCAGGTGTGCCGGCCGAGCCGGCCGACCGCCTCGCAAAGTTCGGTGATCGCGTTGTCGTCGTTGGTCATCGACCCGTGGCCGGCCGTGCCGTCCACGGTGAGCCGCATCCAGTGCATGCCCTTCTGGGCCGTCTCGACGAGGTAGAGGCGCAGCTTCTCGTTGACGGTGAAGGAGAACCCGCCGACCTCACCGATCGCCTCGGTGACCCCCTCGAACAGCTCCGGATGCTTGTCGACCAGGTGACGGGCGCCCCAGGTACCGCCGGCCTCCTCGTCTGCGAGGAAGGCGAGCACGATGTCGCGGGGCGGCCTGCGCCCGCTGCGCAGCCGGTCGCGGACCACGGCGAGGGTCATCGCATCCATGTCCTTCATGTCGACGGCGCCCCGGCCCCACACGCACCCGTCGGCGATCTCACCGGAGAAGGGGTGATGGGTCCAGTCGTCGGCGTTGGCCGGGACGACGTCGGTGTGGCCGTGGATCAGCAGCGCGGGCCGGGAAGGGTCCTCGCCCTCGATCCGCGCCACGGTGGAGGCGCGCCCCCGGTGCGACTCGAAGATCTGCGGTTCCAGGCCCACCTCGGCGAGCTTCTCGGCGACGTACTCCGCCGCCTTGCGCTCGCCCGGGCCCGAGTGGTCGCCGTAGTTGCTGGTGTCGATCCGGATCAGCTCGCGGCAGAGGTCCACGACCTCGTCCTCGCCGGTGACGCTCCCGGCCGTGCCCGTCTCGCTCACGTGCTTCCTCCCGCTGTCACTGCTGGTGGGTCCCCCTCATCCTCCTCCTCCCACCGTCGCCGCCCAAGACCGGACCCGGTCCGTCACGGGGCGTTCGCGCCGGACGGGGGGTGATCGGCCACTCTCGAAAGCCTGGTAATGTTTACGTCGTCGCCGCGGGAAGCCCCGCACGACAGACACCTTGTCCGGGTGGCGGAATGGCAGACGCGCTAGCTTGAGGTGCTAGTGCCCTTTATCGGGCGTGGGGGTTCAAGTCCCCCCTCGGACACCAGATGAGACCCCTGCTGAGCAGGGGTCTTGTTGCTTTCCGGTGCCGCCCGGCGGGCGGGCAGAATGACGGCATGACGACGACGCGTTCCTGCCCCTGCGGGCTGCCCGAGGCGTACGAGGCGTGCTGCGGCCGCTACCACCGCGGCGCCGCGTCGGCGCCGACCGCCGAGGCGCTGATGCGGTCGCGCTACAGCGCGTTCGTGCGGCGGAACGCGGAGTATCTGCTGCGGACCTGGCACCCCCGGACGCGGCCCGGCCGTCTCGATCTCGATCCGATGATGCGCTGGACCGGACTGGAGATCCTGGACACGGCCGACGGGTCGGCCTTCCACTCCACCGGCACCGTGACCTTCCGCGCCTCCCACCGGGGCGGGTCGCTGCACGAGCGGAGCCGCTTCGAGCGGGTCGACGGGCTCTGGGTGTATGTCGGCGGGGAGTTCCTGGACTGACCCGGCCCCCGCAGGTCCGGCGGTCCGGTCGGGCTACGGCGCCAGGATGTCCAGCTCCTCGAGGGCGCCCACCGTGATCTCCCGGGTGAGCCGCTCCGCACGCCCGGCGTCGCCCTCGCGGACCGCCTCGGCGACCTGGACGTGGAGGGTGACGGCGGCCGGGTCCGGGTCGGGGAACATCACGTCATGGTGGGTGCGGCCGGCCAGCACCTCGGCGACCACGTCGCCGAGGCGGGCGAACATCTCGTTGCCGGAGGCGGTGAGGATCACCCGGTGGAAGGCCACGTCGTGGAAGAGGTACTGCTCGAGCTGTTGGCCGCGTGAGTTGGCGACCATGCCGAGCGCGCACTCGGTCAGCGTCGCGCACTGCTCCGGCGTGGCGTGCGCCGCGGCCAGGCCGGCGGCGACCGGCTCCACGGCGGAGCGCAGCACCGTGAGCGAGCGCAGCTGGCGGGGGCGGTCGGCGCCGGCCAGCCGCCAGCGGATGACCTGGGGGTCGTAGACGTTCCACTCGGACTCGGGCAAGACGGTCACGCCCACCCGGCGGCGGGACTCGACCAGGTGCATGGACTCCAGCACGCGGACCGCCTCGCGCATCACGGAGCGTGACACGTCGAAGCGCTGCGCCAGCTCGTCGGTGCGCAGCACGCTGCCCGGGGGGAAGTCGCCCGCGGTGATGGCAGGACCGAGGGAGTCCAGTACATGGCCGTGCAGCCCCCGGCCCGGTGTGCTCATGCACTCAGCGTACGGGGTGGATCACGCCCAGAAAAAGTCAGACTTATATGTCGCACACTCTTGAATTCGTCGTACCTAATGCGTTTCAGTTGCGTTCGACATCACGTGTCGACGCAAGACAGCAGACACAGCAGACAGCGAGAGCACGATGCAGCAACTGCACACCCCCCACGTGGTCGTGGTCATGGGCGTGGCGGGCACCGGCAAGACCACCGTCGGTCCCCTGCTCGCGGCCCGGCTCGGCGTCCCCTACGCCGAGGGTGACGACTTCCACCCGCCGGCCAACATCGCCAAGATGTCGGCGGGCACTCCGCTCACCGACGACGACCGGTGGCCCTGGCTCGATGCCATCGGCGCCTGGGCGCACGGGCGGGCGGGGCTCGGCGGGGTGGTGAGCAGCTCGGCGCTGAAGCGGTCGTACCGCGACCGGCTGCGAGCGGCCGCTCCGGGGCTGGTCTTCGTGCACCTCACCGGCAGCCGTGAGCTGATCGCGGAGCGGATGTCGCACCGGCAGGGGCACTTCATGCCGACGGCCCTGCTCGATTCCCAGTTCGCCACACTCCAGCCGCTCCAGCCGGACGAGGCCGGGGTCGAGGTGGATGTCGCCGGCGGTCCCGAGGAGATCGCCGGGCGGGCCATGAACGCCCTGAAGGCGCTGGCCGAGCCGATCCCGTAGCACCGCCACCCCCTGCTGTCCTCAACCACCCCCCACCGACGGGGCCGTGTCACTCCCCCGGGCACGGCCCCGTCCTCCCCCGTATCCCCGTCACCGCAAGGGAATCACCGTGACCAGACTCGGCGTCGAGATGCTGGCAGCGGACGCCGTCGGGCCGATCACCTCGGCCGGCCATGCCCGGCTGGGCCTCGCCGTTCTGGCGGGCATCGCCGTCATCGTCCTGCTCATCACCAAGTTCAGGCTGCACGCCTTCCTGGCGCTGACCATCGGTTCGCTGGCGCTCGGCGCGTTCGCCGGAGCACCGCTCGACGAGGTCATATCCGGCTTCAGCGGCGGGCTCGGCTCCACCGTCGCCGGCGTCGGCGTCCTGATCGCCCTCGGAGCGGTCCTCGGCAAGATGCTCGCCGACTCCGGGGGCGCCGACCAGATCGTGGACACCGTCCTCGCCCGGGCGAAGGGCCGGTCCATGCCCTGGGCGATGGTGCTGATCGCCTCCGTGATCGGTCTGCCGCTGTTCTTCGAGGTCGGGATCGTGCTGCTGATCCCGGTCGTGCTGATGGTCGCCAAGCGCGGCAGCTACTCCCTGATGCGCATCGGTGTCCCCGCGCTGGCCGGTCTGTCCGTGATGCACGGTCTGGTCCCGCCGCACCCCGGTCCCCTGGTCGCGATCGACGCGCTCGGCGCCGACCTGGGCGTGACGCTGGCCCTGGGGGTACTGGTCGCCGTCCCGACGGTGATCATCGCCGGTCCGGTCTTCTCCCGCTTCGCGGCGCGCTGGGTCGACGTCCCGGCCCCCGAACGGATGATTCCGCAGCGGGCCTCCGAGCAGCTGGAGCGGCGCCCGGGCTTCGGCGCCACGCTGGTCACGGTGCTGCTGCCGGTGGTCCTGATGCTCGCCAAGGCGCTGGTGGAGATCGTCGTCGACGACCCCGGCCAGCCGGTGCAGCGGGTCTTCGACGTGGTCGGCTCCCCGCTGATCGCGCTGCTCGCCGCCGTGCTCGTCGGCATCTTCGCACTGCTGCGCCCGGCCGGTTTCAGCAGGGAGCGCGTGTCGGGTCTGGTCGAGAAGGGACTTGCGCCGATCGCGGGCATCCTGCTGATCGTCGGTGCGGGCGGCGGCTTCAAGCAGACGCTGATCGATGTCGGCGTGGGGCAGATGATCCTGGAGATCACCGAGGACTGGTCGGTCCCTGCGCTGCTGCTGGCCTGGCTGATCGCGGTGACGATCCGGCTGGCGACCGGTTCGGCGACGGTCGCCACGGTCTCGGCGGCCGGTCTGGTCGCCCCGCTGGCGGCCGACATGTCGACCACGCACGCGGCCCTGCTGGTCCTGGCGATCGGCGCCGGCTCACTCTTCTTCAGCCATGTCAACGACGCCGGGTTCTGGCTGGTGAAGGAGTACTTCGGGCTGAGTGTCGGGCAGACCGTCAAGACCTGGTCGGTGATGGAGACGATCATCTCGGTGGTGGCGGGTGCGCTGGTCCTGCTGCTGTCCTTGGTGATCTAGCGGTATGCCGACATGCCCTCGCCACCGCGCGGACGGCCCGCGCGGCTCCGACGACGGCGCACCCCGCCGGGGAGGTGGCTTCCCCGGCGGGGTACGCCGTCGTGAGGAGTCAGTCCGAGGAGTCAGTCCCGCCACAGCGGGTGCTGCCGCTCGGCCCACGCCCGGCCGACCGAGCCGGTGCGCATACCCCGGCGGGCCTCCGGGTCCGCCAGCGCCATCCCGATGTGGCCGGCGAGGACGATACCGAGGGTGAGGGCCAGCCAGTCGTGGACGAAGGTGGCGCTGGTGCGCCACACCAGCGGGACGAGATCGGTGAACCACATCATCAGACCGGTGCCGAGCATCACCAGCGTGGCCCCCGCCACCCAGGCCGCGTAGATCTTCTGGCCCGCGTTGAACTTCCCGGCCGGGCGGGACCCGGGCCGCCGGTCGCGGCGCAGGGCGGCGCGCAGCCAGCGGCGGTCGTGCGGGCCGAAGCGGTTCAGCCGGCCGAGGTCGGCGCGGAGTGCCCGGGAGGCGAGCCCGGCCAGCAGCGGTACGGGCAGTGCGACGCCGGTCCACCGGTGCAGGGTGACGACCAGGGCGCGGCGGCCGACGAGTTCGGCGAGCTGGGGGACGTACAGGCAGGCAGCGGTCAGTACGCACACGCCCATCAGCGCGGCGGTCGTACGGTGCACCCACCGCTCGGCGCGCGCGAACCGGCCTACCCGCGTGCCGCTGCCGGCTTCCTCGGTCGTCTCAGGCGGTCGGCTCATCGTCCCGCCCGTTCGAACGGCCCACCCAGGCGTCGATGTCGTAACCGCGCCGCTCCCAGTAGCCCGGCTGGACGTCCTCGGTGACGGTGATGCCGGAGAGCCACTTGGCGGACTTGTAGAAGTACATGGGCGCCACGTACAGGCGGGCGGGCCCGCCGTGGGAGTGGCCGAGGTCCTGGTCCTGCATGCGCAGGGCGACCAGGACGTCCGGGCGGCGGGCCTGGTCGAGCGTGAGGCTCTCGGTGTAGGTGCCGTCGAAGCAGGTGAAGCGCACGGCGCCGGCCCCGGACCGTACCCCCGCGGCGTCGAGGATCCGGGACAGACGTACGCCGTCGAAGGGGGTCTCGGGGACCCGCCAGCCGGTGACGCACTGGACGTCGCGGACCAGCCGGGTCTGGGGCAGGGCGCGCAGTTCGGCCAGGGTGTAGGTGGCGGGGCGGTCGACGAGGCCGTCCACGGTGAGCCGGTAGGTGTCGGCGTTCTTGCGGGGGACGGAGGAGGCGACGGAGTAGTAGCGGAAGCCGCCCCCGTTGGGGAGCAGGCCGGTCAGGCCGGTGGGGTCCTTGCCCGCGGCGCCGCTCAGGAGGGATTCGAGTCCGCGTTGCAGGGTGGGCGCGGTGATCACGCCGAGGGCGCCGAGGCCGAGGGTGCCCAGGAGGACACGGCGGCCGACGGGCGTGCCCCGCTGCTCGGGTTGTCCGGTGTTCACGTCCTCATTCGAGCACCCGCGCCCCGGTGCGGTGAAGGATGCGCGGGTGCTCGTCAGAGTTCCGTAACCTCGGTTCCGTGACCTTCAGGCGGGTCAGGGGGTCTTCTCGGCGGCCTGGTCGAGCTGGAAGGCCTCGTTCCCGAGCCCGATCCGGGCGTGCCGCTCCGGTGACCGGGCGCGCAGTACGAGCCCCTGCACCAGCCCGGCGACGACGGCGAGGCCGATGATGCCGGGCAGCAGCAGACTCAGGGAGGAGTCGGGGCCGGTGCCGACGAGCACGTCGAAGTCCTTGACGGTGTAGCCGGCGATGATCAGCAGGGCGATGCCCGCGACCGTGGCGGTGACCAGCCGGACCGCCTGGGCTCCGGCCGCACCGCGGCGGACGAAGAAGGCGACGACCGAGAAGGAGGCCGCCGCCATCAGCAGGATGACGCCGAGGGCGCCGAGGTTGCCTCCCCAGGTGAACAGGTGCAGCACCGGCTCGGTGGGGTCACCGGCGGGCTTGTCGTCGGCGATGGCGAAGCCGATGACGATCACGGCGGACACCGTTGTCTGGAGCAGCGAGCCGGTCCCGGGTGCGCCGCTGCTGCCGCTGGTGCGTCCGAAGGCGGCGGGCAGCAGTCCCTCACGGCCCATGGCGAAGGCGTACCGGGCGACGACGTTGTGGAAGCTGAGCAGGGCGGCGAACATGCCGGTCACGAACAGTACGTGCAGGACGTCGGTGAAGGTGCCGCCGAGCCGGGACTCGGTGAGGAAGAACAGCAGTCCGGCGCTCTGCTCCTGGGAGGTGGCGACGATCCGGTCCGGGCCGGTGGCGACGGTGAGGGCCCAGCTGCTGACGGCGAAGAACACGGCGACCCCGGCGACGGCCAGGAACATCACGCGGGGCACCAGGATGTGCGGGCGGCTGGTCTCCTCGGCGTAGACGGGCGCCTGTTCGAATCCGAGGAATGCGGCGATGCAGAAGCACAGGGCGGTGCCGACCCCGGCCCCGGACAGGGTGTCGGGGTCGAAGGCCTGCAGGGACAGCCCCTGGGCGGCGGGGTCGGCGATGGCGGCGACATCGAAGACGACCACGAGAACGACCTCGATGAGCAGCAGCACGCCCAGCACCCGCGCGTTGACGTCGATCTTCAGCCAGCCCAGGACGCCGACCGCGGCCAGGGCGAGCAGGGACGGTATCCACCAGGCGATCTCCAGGTCCGCGTAGGTGGCGAGGAGCCCGGAGACCTCGAAGCCGAAGATGCCGTAGATGCCGACCTGGAGGGCGTTGTAGGCGACGAGCGCGACGAGGGCCGCGCTCGCTCCGGCGGTGCCGCCGAGTCCGCGGGAGATGTAGGCGTAGAACGCCCCGGCGTTGTGGACGTGCCGGCTCATCTCGGCGTAGCCGACGCTGAACAGGATCAGGACGGCGCCCAGCGTCACGAAGAGCAGGGGCTGGCCGACGATGCCCATCACCGCGAATGTGGTGGGCATGACACCGGCGACCACCATGAGCGGGGCGGTCGCGGCGAGCACCGAGAGCAGCAGGCCCCCGGTGCCGAGGCGGTCCGCGCGCAGGGCGCGTTCCGCTCCCTTGAAGGTGCTGATGCCGGGGTCGGCCGGGGGACTGGTCGTGCGCGAACTGCCCGTGGTCATCGGTGGGACCGTCCTTCGGTGGGATTCGGAGGTGTTCAGTCCGTACCGAGCGCGCTGGCGCGGGCGGCACGGAAGGCGGGGTACGGATCGCGGTCCGGATACGACCACGGGGCGGGCGTGACATGCTCGCCGATGCGCAGGAACAGGGCGGCGGCCTCGGCGCCGCGGCCCTCGCAGGACTTGGCGTGGGCGAGGAAGTTGAGGTCGGTCAGCCGACGCGGGTGGCCCTCCTGCTCCCACTCCAGCCACCAGTCGAAGGCGGCCTTCATCACCAGCCGGGCGCGGCGGCCGGACCAGTGTCCGGAGGCGTGCGGGTCGGCGGGTTCCTGGCCGGTGGCGGCGAGCACGCGGTAGCGCTCGGTGTGTGCGATGACGGGGAGGATGGCGAGCGGGGAGTCGGCGGGGGCCTGTTCGGCGGCCCAGGAGGCGAAGTCGTAGACCTCGTGCAGCGGGTCGGGGCCGGCGTCGGGGCGGCGCTCGGCGAGCCGGGCCACCATCAGGTGGTGGGCGTGGTGGTGGTCGGCGTACCGGCCGCGTACGGCCTCGAAGGCCCGCTCGACCTCGGCCTCCGCACCGAGGGAGCGCTCCAGCATCAACAGGCCGAGCCAGGGAGTGGGGTCGGCGGGCACCATCCGGGCGGCGTCCCGGCAGGCCTCTCTGACCGGTCCCGGTTTCTCCTTGCCGAGCAGGGCGCGCCGGACCCGGGCGAGTGCCAGCAGCACGGTGGCGTCGACGGATCCGGGCTCGGCGAGCAGCCACTCGCGGGCCCAGGCGGCGCAGTAGGGCTCGCGGGCGAGGACGGTCGCCCGGTGTCCGCGGCGGTCCCAGTCCTTGCCGGTGTGCGCGAGCAGCGTCCGGGCGGTCTGCCATCGGCCCTGGGCCAGGTCCGCGCGGGCGGAGACGAGTTCGGCGTCGTCGAGGGCCTCGTCGAAGGTGTGGGCCGCGCGTCTGCGGCCACGGCCGAGGGGAGGCGGAGGTGGGGGCACCGCGGGAACATCCTTCACGCGGCCGGGTGGTCGGGCCGGTCGCTGTTTGCCATGAACGGATCACGCACAGCAAACCGGCAGCCACGGCTCGAAGTCAAGGGGAGTCAGAGTGTTACACGCGTCAACCGGGCTTACTCCAGGGGAACTTGTGCCCGGCGGCACGACACAGGGCCGGGCCCTCGCCGCTCGGCCGAGGGGGCTACCGGTTTGAATGACCCCATGAGCGCTGCTGACGAGATTCTGGACATCGTGGACGAGGAGGACCGCGTGGTCGGCCGGGCGCCGCGCGGCGAGGCGTATGCGCGCGGGCTGCGGCACCGGTGCGTCTTCGTGCTGGCCCGGGACGCGCAGGGACGGCTCTTCGTGCACCGCCGCACGCCGGAGAAGCTGGTCTTCCCGTCCCTGTACGACATGTTCGTCGGCGGAGTCGTCGGCGCGGGCGAGTCCTACGACGACGCGGCGCTGCGGGAGGCGGAGGAGGAACTGGGGGTGACGGGGCTGCCCCGTCCGCGCAGGCTGTTCAAGTTCCTGTACCAGGGCGGCGCCGGCGGTACGTGGTGGTCGACGGTGTACGAGGTGCGGTGCGAGGGGGCTGTGCGGCCGCAGGTGGAGGAGGTGGCGTGGTACGGGTTCCTGACGGAGGCGGAGGTGGAGCGGCGGTTGGGTGAGTGGGAGTGGGTGCCGGACGGACTGGCGGCGTTTGCGCGGCTGCGGGCTTACCGGGATTGAGGGCACCCTCCGAGCTGGTGGCTGCCGGGGTGCCCGGCGCTGCAGTGACCCGCCGGGATGACCAGCCCCCCGGCGCTGCGGTGCCCTCCGGGGGTGGACAGGCCGCCCGGCGCTGCGGTGACCGCGGGGGTGGGTTGCGCAGCCCGGCGCTGACGGGGTGCCGCCGCGCCCATCCGTTCCACCCCTGGGGGTACCTCCCAGGCCGTTGAGGCACTGGGGGAGGCACGACTGCCCGCGGTTTGGGCGGGGCCCGCCGCACGCGCGGGTGGGCACCACACCCAGCCGCACGACCACCCAACCCGCACAGGCCGCCGCAGGCACAACGCGCACCCCCGACCACCCGCACAGGCCGCCGCAGGCACCCCACCCGCACCCCCGACCACCCGCACCGCAAACACCACCCACCCCACCGAACCGCCGGAGGCACCCCGCACCCGGCCCCCACCGAACCGCGCAGGCCGCCGCAGGCGCCGCCGGGTTCGGCTCCCTGTAGGGTCTGCGGGTGATCGAATTCGCACGGAACGTCCGGCTGTGGTTTGCGCCGCAGGAGGTGCGGCGGGAGGGCACCACCCCCGACTACCGTTTTTCGCTCGCGAACGAGCGCACCTTCCTCGCCTGGCTGCGCACCGCCCTGGCCCTGATCGGCGGCGGGTTCGCCGTCGACCAGTTCCTGCCCGACCTCCGCTGGGGCTGGCGCGTCGGACTCGCGCTCGCGCTCCTCGGCGCCGGCGTCCTGTGCTCCCTGCGCGCCGTCAACCACTGGGTCCGCTGCGAACGGGCCATGCGCCGCGGGGAGAACCTCCCCGCCTCCCGCTTCCCCGCCCTCCTCAGCGTCGTCGTCGCGACCGTGGCCGTCGCCATGGTCCTCGTCGTCCTCCTCGGCTGGGAAGGATGACCCCCGGCAGCTCCCCCGCCCCGGGCGACCGCGACCCGGGCCTACAGCCCGAGCGCACCCGCCTCGCCTGGCGGCGCACCACACTCACCGGCGCCGTGGCCGCCGTACTCGCCGCGAAGTCCGCACTGCAGAGCGGCGTCTCCCCCGCCACTCTCGTGACCGTCGCCCTGTGCTGCGTTCTCTGGCTGGCCCTCGTCGGCATCGCCCACCGCCGCATCCGGACCCTCTCGGCGACGCCCCGCCCGCCGGCCCTGGCTGCCCCGCCGGCCACCGCGGCGGCCCTGTGCACAGTGGCACTGGCCGCGCTGGGCGCGGTTCTCGTGCTGCTCCAGCCGGGATGCATCCGGGGGCCCGGGCCCGAGCGGTACGTAGAATCCGAGCCCGAGGTGAGCATCATGACCGTTGCCCCGCATCACGAGCACGAGCCCCACCCGCACACCCACGGACCCGGCTGCGGGCACGCGTTCGTGCGGCACGGCGATCATGTCGACCACTTCCACGACGGCCACCGGCACGCCGCCCACGACCGTCACCGGGACGACCACTGACCGAGCAGGGCACGGCACCCACCCTGGCCGAAAAGCCTCCGTGGAACCGATCACGTTCCGCCCCGGCACTGGACGCCATACCGACCGGTCGGCATCATGAGCGGGTACCTGTTTCACTGCCGTAGGAGCGATGATGAGCCCCGATCACCCGCCCGGACTCGATCTCGACCGGCTGCGCGGACTGCTCGACCGTGAGCACCCCGGCCTGGTGAACGGCCCGCTGACCGGCCGGCTGATCGAGGGCGGACGGTCGAACCTCACCTACGCGGTCACCGACGGCACCGCGAAATGGGTCGTGCGCCGACCGCCGCTCGGCCACGTCCTGGCCACCGCGCACGACATGAAGCGCGAGCACCGGGTGATCAGCGCCCTGCACCCCACCGCCGTCCCGGTCCCGCGCACGGTGCTGCTGTGCGAGGACGACGAGGTGCTCGGCGCGCCCTTCTACGTGATGGAGTTCGTCGAGGGCACCCCGTACCGCAGCGCCGAGCAGCTCGCCCCGCTGGGCCCCGAGCGCACCCGGGGGGCCGTGCTCAACCTGGTGGACACCCTCGTCGAGCTGCACGCGGTGGACCCCGCGGAGGCGGGCCTCGCGGACTTCGGCCGCCCCGAGGGCTTCCTCGACCGCCAGCTGCGCCGCTGGGGCAAGCAGCTGGACGCGTCCCGCAACCGCGACCTGCCCGGCATCGACGAGCTGCACGCCGCGCTCGGCCGCGAGCTGCCCCGCTCCCCCGCCCCGGCCGTGGTGCACGGCGACTTCCGCCTGGACAACGCCCTGATCGGCGACGACGACCGGATCACGGCGGTGCTCGACTGGGAGATGTCCACCCTCGGCGACCCGCTCACCGACCTCGGCCTGCTGGTCATGTACAGCCAGCCGCTGGACCTGCCCGACTCCCCCGTCTCCACCACCGCGCAGGCCCCCGGCCACCCCGCCCCGGCCGAGCTGATCGAACGGTACGCCGCGTGCTCGGGGCGCGACGTCTCCGCCGTCTCCTGGTACACGGCGTTCGCCTGGTTCAAGCTCGCCGTGATCCTGGAGGGCATCCACTACCGCTACACCCTGGGCCAGACGGTCGGCCGCGGCTTCGACCGCATCGGCGATCTCGTCCCGGTCTTCATCGAGCACGGTACGACGACACTTCACACGGGCCTCCAGGAGGGCTGATCGGCATGGACTTCGCGTTCGACGCACGCACCGAGGAACTGCGCGCCAGGTTGCTCGCCTTCATGGACGAGTACGTGTACCCGGCCGAGCAGGTCGCGCACGAGCAGCGCGAGCGTCTCGCCTCTCCCTGGGACACCCCGCAGATCGTCGAGGAACTGAAGTCCGAGGCCCGCCGCCAGGGGCTGTGGAACCTCTTCCTGCCCGACACCGAGCACGGGGCGGGCCTCACCAACCTCCAGTACGCCCCGCTCGCCGAGATCACCGGCCGCAGCCCGCATCTGGCGCCCACCGCGACCAACTGCGCCGCCCCCGACACCGGGAACATGGAGGTGCTCGCCCAGTTCGGCGACGAGGCGCAGCAGAAGCAGTGGCTTGAGCCGCTGCTGGCCGGCGAGATCCGGTCGGCGTTCGCGATGACCGAGCCGGACGTGGCCTCCTCCGACGCCACCAACATCACCACGCACATCGAGCGGGACGGCGACGAGTACGTCATCACCGGCCGCAAGTGGTACATCTCCGGGGCGATGAACCCGGACTGCAAGATCTTCATCGTCATGGGCAAGACCGACCCGGACGGCGCGGACATCCGCCGCCAGCAGTCGATGGTGCTGGTCCCGCGGGACACGCCCGGGGTCACCGTCACACGGGCGATGCAGGTGTTCGGCTACGAGGACCACTCCCACGGCGGCCACGCCGAAGTGGTCTTCGACCGGGCGCGCGTGCCGGTGTCGAACCTCGTCGGCGAGGAGGGCGGCGGCTTCGCCATCGCCCAGGCCCGGCTCGGCCCGGGCCGGATCCACCACTGCATGCGGCTGATCGGCATGGCGGAGCAGGCGATCGAGCTGATGTGCAGGCGGGCGGTGTCCCGGTCGGCCTTCGGCAAGACCCTCGGCCAGCAGGGTGTCGTGCACAACTGGATCGCCGACGCCCGGGTCACCGTGGAGCAGCTGCGCCTGCTGGTGCTCAAGACGGCCTGGCTGATGGACACGGTCGGCAACAAGGGTGCCCACACCGAGATCCAGGCGATCAAGATCGCCACTCCGCGCGCGGTGGTCGGCATCCTCGACAAGGCGGTCCAGCTGTACGGCGCGGGGGGCGTCAGCCAGGACTTCCCGCTCGCCGAGCTGTATGCCGGCGCCCGCACCCTGATGATCGCCGACGGACCGGACGAGGTGCACCAGCGGTCGCTGGCGCGCCGGGAGCTGAAGAAGTACGTCTGAGTCACCCTGCCGGGGCACCGGTGCGTCACCCCGCCGGGGCACCGGCCACGGGCGCTGCGTCCCTCAGGGGCGCAGCGCCCGCAGCAGCAGGTCCGCGAGATGGTCGGCGACCTGCTGCGGGGCGAGCGGGCCGTCGGGCCGGTACCAGGTGGACAGGTGGTGGACGGAGCCGAAGTGGTAGTCCACCACGAGGTCGGCCGGGGTGGCGGTGGAGAACACCCCGGCGCGCTGGCCCTCCTCGACGAGTGCGCGGAAGCGTTCGTGGTAGCGCCGGCGTTCGGCGCGGACCTGCTTGTTCTTCTCGGGGCTCAGATGGTGCATGGAGCGGAAGAAGATCGCCGCGTCGTCGAGGTTCTCGATCGTGGTGACCACGACGTCGGCCGCGGCGCCGCGCAGCCGCTTCTCGATCGGCTCGTCGGCGTCCGCGAAGGTGTCGAGGCGCTCCTGCTGGAGGCGCAGCACGCGCGCGTACACCTCGTGCAGGAGGTCGTCCTTGGAACCGAAGTAGTGGTACAGCGCCCCCTTGGTGACGCCAGCCGCCTCGACGATCTCCTGCACCGAGGTGCGGTCGTAACCCTGTTCGGCGAAGAGCCGGGTGGCGGCGGCCAGGAGCCGCTGCGGCACCGGTGTGCCGTCCCCGTCCGTCTTCTGGGGCACTGCCGCCACCTGCCTTTCGTCTCGCTGTGCAGCTGCTAGTCGTGATCGGTGCGGGAACGCAGTTCCCGACGGAGGATCTTCCCACTTGCGGTCTTCGGCAAGTCGGGCAGGATCTCCACCTCGCGCGGATACTTGTAAGCGGCCAGTCTCTCCTTGCAGTACACGGCGAGCGCGTCCGGGTCCGTCTCGGCGCCCGGGCGGAGGCTGATGTACGCCTTGACGGTCTCCCCGCGGTACCCGTCGGGCACCCCGACGACGGCGGCCTCACGGACCGCCGGGTGGGTGTAGAGCACGTCCTCGACCTCGCGGGGCCAGACCTTGAAGCCGGAGGCGTTGATCATGTCCTTCTTGCGGTCGACGACGTACAGCCACCCCTGGGGGTCCATGAAGCCGATGTCGCCGGTGCGCAGCTCGCCGCCGGGGAAGGTCTCGGCGGTGGCGTCCGGGCGCCGCCAGTACCCGGGCACCACCTGGGGCCCGCTGACGACGATCTCGCCCTGCTCCCCGAAGGGCACCTCGGCGCCCTCCGGGTCGAGGATGCGGACGATCGTCTCCGCACCGGGCACGCCCACCGCCAGCGTCCCCGAGGCCGGGTCGACCGGCGCCTCCAGGTGCGGCGGGACGGTGGCGCAGGGGGCGGTGCACTCGGTGAGGCCGTAGCCGTTGCGGATGTACGGCCCGAAGCCGGCCCGGAACTTCTCCACCAGGGCGGGCGGCAGCGGGGCGCCGCCGGAGGAGATCTGGACGAAGGACGCGAAGTGCTCGCGGGTGACCGAGGGGTGGGCGGCGAGCGCCATGAAGGCGGTGGAGGGGCCGACGGTGTAGTGCGGGCGGTGCTCGGCGAACGCGTCGAGGACGGTGCCGGCATCGAAGCGATAGGTCAGGACGAGGGTGCCGGTGCTGTTCAGACAGGCGCCGAACTCGCAGACCAGGCCGGTGATGTGGAACAGCGGCGCCAGGGCGAAGTACACCGGTGCCTCGGGCAGTCCGAGACCGGTGCGCTGCCGCTCGGCGTTGTACATGATGTTGCGGTGGGTGTTGGTGGCGCCCTTGGGGGTGCCGCTGGTGCCCGAGGTGTAGCCGATCAGTGCGATGTCGTCGGCGGCCGGGTCGCGTCCCTCGGGTGCCGGGTGTCCGGCGCGGGCGACGGCCGCGAGGTCGTCGGCGTCGGCGGCCTGCGGGAGCCGTTCGAAGGAGAGGACGCGGGCGTCGCCGCGGGTCTGGAAGTCCAGCTCGCAGCCGGTGAGCACGATCCGCACCGGCGAGTCGGCGGCGGTCTCGCGCAGGTACGCCTCCCAGGCCCGGTCGGAGCAGATCAGCGCGGCGACCTCACCGTCCCGCAGGACGTGGCCGACCTCGCCGGACTTGTACATGGGATTGACGGGGACGACGACCGCACCGGCCTTCCAGGCACCCAGCACGGCGAGCACGAAGTGCGGGGAGTTCTGCAGCAGGACGGCGACCCGGTCGCCGCGCTCCAGTCCCCGCGCGGCGAGGTGCCCGGCGACGGAGTCGCTCAGCGCGTCCACCTCGCGGTAGCTCAGCCGGCCGTCGAAGTAGGCGAGGAAGGTGTGGTCGGGGGCCTCGGCTGCGGACCGGCGCAGGGCGTGCACCAGCGAGGCCTCCGGGGCCACCGGGGCCTTCTGGGCGTCGGTCAGCAGATCGCACCAGGGCCGGTCGGCGTAGCTCACCCCGGTCACCGGGCCGTCTCCCACTGCTGCTGGAGGCGGTTCATGCCGGTGAGCCAGCGGTCGGGTTCGGCGGCCCTGGCCTGGTAGTACTCGGCGACCTCGGGGTGCGGCAGGATCAGGAAGCGGTCCTCCTCGATGCCCTTGAACAGGGCGTCGGCCACGTCGTCGGGCTCGATCGCGGTGGGCTGCAGCACCAGGTCGCCGGCGCTGCCGCTGGCGGTCAGCATGGCGGTGCGCACGCCCTGCGGGCAGATGGCGTGCACCTTCAGTCCGCGGTGGCGGTAGGTCAGCGACAGCCACTCGGCGAAGGCGTAGGCACCGTGCTTGGTGACGCTGTAGGGGGCGGCACCGATCATGGTGAGCAGGCCGGCTGCGGAGACGGTGGAGACGAAGCGTCCGCCGCCGCGCTCCAGCCAGTCCGGGAGGAGTGCGTGGGCCGCGCGGACGTGGGCCATGACGTTGACGTCCCAGGCCAGCTCCCACACCGCCGGGTCGGCGGCCTCCGTACCGCCGCTCGCGACGCCCGCGTTGGCGCAGTAGATGTCGACGGTGCCGCCGAGCGCCTCGCGGGCGTCGGCGACGATCGCGGAGGCGTCGCCGGGGACGGCGATTCCGCCGATCTCGTCGGCGACGGCCTTCGCGCCGTCGGCGTCCAGGTCGTTGACGACGACCCGGGCTCCCTCGGCGGCGAAACGGCGGGCCAGCGCGGCTCCGATGCCGCCTCCCGCCCCGGTGACGACGACTCCGGCGTCCTGCACGGCTTCCACCATCGATCTCCTTCGACACGGCTCCGGCACTGCTCGCCCCCCATTCTCTCTCCCCCGCACCAGACCAGACTAACCAGTCGGTATGTGAGGCGGAAGAGGGGCGCCGCGGTTCGCCTCGTTCCCCGGGGCACGGACCGGCGCTAGCGTGCGTGCGCATGACACCGCCGCGATCACGGAGGTCACCGCATGACGCTGTCCAGACGGACCCTGCTCGCCACCTCGGCCGCGGTGGCGGCCACCACCGGTACGGCCCGGGCGGCCGAGGCGGCCCCGGCGCACGGCGGCCGACGGCTGCGCACCGGCTTCGAGCGGCTGGCCGACGACGGCTACCGCCCGCTCGACGGGCAGCGGGTCGGCGTCGTCACCAATCCCACCGGTGTCACCCGGGACGTACGCCACATCGTCGATGTGATGCACGCCGACGACCGCGTGCAGCTGACCGCCGTGTTCGGCCCCGAGCACGGCTTCCGCGGCACCGCGCAGGCGGGCGGCTCCGAGGGCTACTACGAGGACCCGGCGACCGGGCTGCCGGTCTACGACACGTACCTCGAGAGCGGGCAGGCGCTGGCGGACATCTTCACGGCGTCCGGCGTGGACACCGTGGTCTTCGACATCCAGGACGTGGGCGCGCGCTTCTACACCTACATCTGGACGCTGTTCGACTGCATGGAGGCGGCCCGGCTGGCCGGCAAGCGGTTCGTGGTGCTGGACCGCCCGAACCCGGTGACCGGGCGGGCGGCCCTGGGGCCGGTCCTGCACGAGGAGTTCGCGACTTTCGTCGGACGGCAGCCCATCGCGCAGGCGCACGGCATGACGGTGGCCGAGCTGGCCCGCCTGTTCGACGGGGAGTTCCTGACCGGGCCGGTGGAGCTGGAGACGGTGCGGATGTCGGGCTGGCGGCGCTCGGAGTTCCACGACTCCTCCGGGCTGCCCTGGGTACCGCCGAGCCCCAACATGCCCACGCCCGGGACGGCGCTGGTGTACGCGGGGACCTGTATGTTCGAGGGCACCAACCTGTCGGAGGGGCGCGGCACCACCCGCCCGTTCGAGCTGCTGGGCGCGGAAGGCCTCGACGGGCGCTGGGCAGCAGCGGCGAACGAGCTGGAGCTGCCCGGGGTGCGGTTCCGGGAGGCGTACTTCACGCCGACGTTCTCCAAGTTCCGGGGGAAGACCGTCGGGGGTGTGCAGATCCATGTGCACGACCGGGAGGCGTTCGACCCGGTGCGCACCGGGATCGGGCTGCTGGTGACCGCACGGCGGGTCTGGGACGGCTTCGCGTGGCGGCCGGACCACTGGATCGACAAGCTGACCGGCTCGACGCAGGTGCGCACGGCGATCGACGCGGGCGCGGACACCGACGGGGTGGTGGCCGGCTGGCAGGATGAACTGGCGGCGTTCCGCAGGGTCCGCCGCCAGTACCTGCTCTACAGGTGATCTGCACCGGACGGTGCTGCCGGGTGACCTACCGGTGTGCGGCGAACTCCACGACCTGCTGGTAGGTCGGCCGGTTCTGCCAGCCGACCGCGCCGTGCCCGATGCCGCCCAGCGTCCGCTGCACGATGGAGTCGGCGCACCACTGGTCGCCCGCCGCGCAGTGCTCGTCCCCGGGGTACACCTGCGCCGCGGTCCGGCCCGCCGCCTCCTTCAGGGTGCCGAGGAGGGTGTCCCGGCAGGCGGTGAGATCGCCGTCGCCGCAGTACGCGCGCGCGAGCGGCCCGGCGACCGGCTCACCCAGCACGCCGCGGATGTCCTTGTCGACATGGCTCCACCAGCCGTACTGGAAGGCGCTGCCCGCATGGCCGCCGGTCGGACCGTGCGCGGCGGACGGCGGCTCGTCGACGGGCAGGTTGCGGGTGAACGCGGTGTACAGGTCGCTGCCGAGGCCGGGTTCGAACACCGCCCGCACCAGCTGCGGCCACCACGCGTCCAGAATGCGGATGGCATCGGCATGGGCGTACGCCTTCGAACCCGCCGCGGTCTCGGCACGCCGCCCGCCCGCCGACAGCCAGGCGGTCAGCTTCTCGACGGCCGCCGCGGCCTCCGGGTCGCTCACCGGGGCCCTGCCGATCACGTCCAGCAGCTTCGGCAGTACGGCCTCGGCGCGCAGGTCGGTCACGCCCGCCTCGGCCATCGCCTTCACCAGACCCGCGCGGGTCACACCCCCCGCGGCGGCCAGCCGCCGCACCCGTTCGTCCAGCAGATCGCCGCGGTGGACGGAGCCGTTGCCCCAGGAGGCGGTGGTGTAGTCACGGGCCTGCTTGTTGTTCCAGGAGATGTAGTAGTCCTGGCCGACCGACTGCGGATGGGCGGAGGGCGGGGTGTAGTCGGCCGTGTTGGCCGCCGGTTCCCAGCCCCGCCACTCGGACTCCGGCCGCGCCCACACCGGGAACTCGGCGTCGACACCGCCCGCGCGCACCGGGTTGTCACCGCTGTTGTAGTACGCGGTGTGCTCCGCGTCGGCGTAGAACCAGTTGAAGGTGTAGTTGATGTGCTGCACCGCCTGCTGGAAACGCTCCGGGCCGGTGACGTGGTCCGGGTCGTTGAGCATCTGGAAGCCGATGATGGAGTCGGCCTCGTGCAGGAAGGACGAACGCAGCGTGGTGTAGGCGACCTTCTTCCCGCCGACCGTGGCGCGGTACTCCACCGGGCCGTAGGCGGTCCGCCAGACCCGCATGGTGTACGAACCGGCCGGTGTGCCGTCGGCGGTGGTCGGCGTCCAGGCGTTGCGGCGCTCGACCTTCTCCATCGGGGTGCAGGTGCCGCGGTACAGGTAGTGGTGGTCGTCCCGGCACAGTTCGACGGCGTAGGTGTCGATGACGTCCTGGCCGGAGGTGGTGGCGCTCCAGGCGTAGTCCTGGCCGCGGCCGAGCTGCACGTACATGCTCAGGCCCGCGAAGGAGGCGCCGCGGGCGCTGATGCCGGGTCCCTGGATCTCCTGCAGCATGAGCAGCTGCGGGGCGAAGTAGCCGGTCTGCGGACCGAAGACGGCGACCGGGTGACCGCTCGCCGTGTGCTCGCCGCTGACCACCAGGGCGTTGGACATGCCGCCCCGGGCCGAGGTGGCGGCTGCGCCGGCCGCGTCCCGCGAGGCGCCCGCGGCATCGGCGGTGGCCGCGCTGCCGGTGCGGTCGTACACCAGCGGTTCGCGGACCACCGAACCGGCGTCGGGCAGCGCACCGCCCCGCGGGTCGTCGGGCCTGGGCAGGTAGGGGAAGCGGCCGGTCTGCTGGGTGAGGACCGCCTCGGGGTCGTTGCGCTGGCGGAAGGACTCCCACACCGCGGTGCCCTCGGCGACGCCGTACTTCTGCTGGGCGGCCAGCAGGGAGAGCGCGTTGTTCACCTCGCCGCCGCCTCCGGCGCCGAAGAGGGCGCCGACGACGGAAGCGAGCGCGATCAGGTCGGTGGGCTTGAAGTGCTCGATGGTGCCGCCGTTGGTGATGGCGTCCTTGTGGCCGGTGAGCACGTACTCGCCGGGGAAGTAGCGGCCCCGGTCGGAGGCGTCGATATAGGCGTTGATGCCGTCGACGTAGGCATGGACGTCGGCCAGGGCCTGCTCGCCGCGTTCGCCGCCCCGGGCGACCGCGCTGTCGATCTGGGCCCGCAGCTCGGCCTCGGTGTACGGGGCGTTCCGCCAGAACTGCTGCTCCAGGCCCTGGTTGGCGGGGGCGCCGCCCGCGAACGGGGTCAACCGGCCGCGTCCGACGTGGCGGAAGAGGTCCATCAGCCACAGCCGGTCCTGAGCCGCCGCATAGCCGGCACCGAACTCTGTGCCGTACCGGGTGGTGCCGGTGATGTGCGGCACACCGGTCCGTCTGTCGCGGACGATCGTGACATCGCCGCGGCCGGCGGGCCGGAGGGTGGAGGCGACCTGGTCGGCGGGGACACCGAACGAGGCGTCGTTGAAGAAGGTTTCGATCGTGTCGTCGGTGAGCGACTGGTAGCCGGTGGCCAGGCGGGCGTACGGGCCGAGCTGGTCGTCGGTGTGCGGAGGCCGGGCGCCGAAGAGCTGGTGGAGCAGGATCTGGGCGAGGGTGGCGTTGCCGTTCTGGCCGGGCGGCAGGATGTCGTGGCAGCCGTCGCCGCAGTGGTCGTCGGCCGCCGCGGCGGCGGCCCGCGCCTCGGTGGCGCCGGCTCCCGCCGCCACCGCCGGGGAGAGCGGTGAGAGCAGTCCGGCCAGGAGTGCGCATACGGATGCGGTCTTCAGGAACCCGTGGAATCCGCGGGGAGTTCTCAGTTTGTCGAGGACGGTGCGTGGGGTGCGCCGTGGCATGGCGGCTCCTCCCGACGAGGATGGGCCCGGACGTTACCGCCGGTATCCCCGGGTTGGAAGGTGAACAAGCGTCACTTCTCGGAGCAGCACGGCGGGTGAGGGGGACGGAGGAGATCGGATGGAGCCGAATCGCGTGGCCGTACGTCTACTCGGCGACGTCCGTACGACACCCGTACAGCGACGCCGAAGTGACCGGACTACAGGTGCAGGTGTGACGGAGGTGCAGGGCGATGGCCGGTTTTCGGAGTCTGGCGAGACAGGTCCGCGATCCGCGGTGCGATCTGGCACTGCGGCGCTACTCGCTGCGCAAGTGTCTTGAGCGGTTCGCCCCTTACGGGCACAGGGCGACCTGGGACCATCTGTGCTCCCGGTGGGGGTTCGGGCCGGAGGACAGGTCACCGGATCCAGCGCGGCTCGTGGCCGCACTGGACGAGCTGGAGCAGGCGCGTTCGGTCTGGCTGGCCTATGAGGTCGAGTTCGCCGAGCGGCGCAGGAAGGAGAAGCACGACGGGCTGCGCAGACCGGGCAGTGTGGACGACTGGCACCGGCTGACCTGGGGCGGGTTCGGCGTGGCGTGGTGCGACGATCCGCGGCTTCATCCCCGTGAGCCGCTGGCCGAGGTACTGCGCCGGCTGATCGCCGCGCTGGAGCGCGAGCCGGGGTCGGTGTGCCCGGTGTGCGCGGGTGGGCGGCTGGTGTGGCAGTACGGCCTGGCCCACGAGCCCTCGACGGGCCCGGTGTGCACGGACTGCGGCATCCTCGTGCCGCGCCCGGTACTGACCCGGGAGGCGCTGGCGGTCGCGCGGCGCGGGGGCGGGCTCCTGCTGGCGTCGGCCTGAGGGGCGGCCGGCCGACGGGCGCCTCGCCGTGACACGGCCGACGCGCCTGCGGCCGGCCGACGGTCACCGGTCCCCACCGAACCGCCGGAGGGTCAGGCGCGGCGGTGCGGGGCGCCCGGGCGTTCCGCCAGGAGGCGGGAGCCGGTGAGGCGTTCGCCGAAGGTGTCGTCCGGGTTGGACAGGACACAGGTCTCCAGGGACAGACAGCCGCAGCCGATGCAGTCGGTGAGGTGGTCCCGCAGCCGGCTGAGCCGCGCGATGCGCTCGTCCAGTTCGGAGCGCCAGGCCTCGGAGAGCCGGGCCCAGTCCTGCTGGGTGGGCGTGCGCTCCTCGGGCAGTTCGGCGAGCGCCTCGCGGATCGTGGCCAGCGGGATACCCACCCGCTGGGCGGCCCGCACGAAGGCGACGCGGCGCAGCGTGTCGCGGGTGTAGCGGCGCTGGTTCCCGGAGGTGCGGCGGCTGCTGATCAGCCCCTTGGACTCGTAGAAGTGCAGGGCGGAGACAGCCGCGCCGCTGCGTGCGGACAGCTGGCCGACGGTGAGCTCGTGGATCTTCTCGGGAATCTGGGGCACCTCCGCAAGCCTACCCACCCCGCCGCGCGGGCGGTCCGTTGACAGCAGCCCCGCGACCGACCATGCTAAGCAGTCGCTTAGATTGGAGACGGGACATGGCAGAGCCGAGGATCTTCACGTCCGCCGACGCCCTGAAGGCGGCGGTCGGCGAGCAGCTGGGGTACACCGACTGGCTGGAGATCGACCAGAAGCGCATCGATCTGTTCGCGGAGGCGACGGGCGACCACCAGTGGATCCATGTGGACCCGGAGAAGGCGGCGCAGGGCCCCTTCGGGACCACCATCGCGCACGGCTACCTGACGCTCTCCCTGCTGCCCCTCTTCGGACCGCAGCTCATCGAGGTCGAGGGCATGCGGATGGGCGTCAACTACGGCACCAACAAGGTGCGTTTTCCCGCCCCCGTCCCGGTCGGCTCGCGGCTGCGCGCCACGGCGACGGTCGCGGGAGTCGAGGAGGTCTCGGGCGGCGTCCAGGTGACCGTCGCGTTCACCGTGGAGCGCGAGGGCGGCGACAGGCCGGTCTGCGTCGCGGAGTCGGTCGCCCGCTACTACTTCTGAGACTGCATCGGAGCGGCACCGGGCCGCTTCACCCCCACCATGCGCAGCACGAGGTCGGCGTAGAGCGCGCCGACCTCGTCGGGCGTCCGGGGCCCGTGCACGCTGAACCAGCGGGCCACGTCGATACAGAGGGAGAGCACGGCGAGCGTCGTGCCCTTGAGGTCCAGGACCTCGAACTCGCCGGCCGCCACACCGTCCTCGATGATCCCGCGCACCTCGGCGTCGCACCGCCGGCGCAGCGCCACGATCTCGGCGCGGGCCTCGGGCCCGAGCGCGTCCAGCTCGTACTGCACCACCCGGGCGGTGGTGCGCCGCCCGGCGTGCCACCGCACGAAGGAGCCCACGGCGTCGGCGAGCCGCTCGCTCGCGCTTCCCTCGCCGCGGGCGGCCGTGCGCAGGATGTCCAGCGCCTTCTCGTGACCGATCCGGCTGATGCGGTGCAGCAGCTCTTCCTTGGTCTTGTAGTGGATGTAGAGCGCGGCCGGGCTCATTCCCGCGCGGCCCGCGATGTCACGGGTGGTCGTCGCGTGGTAGCCGCGCTCGGCGAAGGCCTCCACGGCGGCCACCAGCAACCGCCGGGCCGCGTCCGGGGTGACCTCGCCCCACGGCTCGATCTCGCCGCCCGCCGTCTCCTCCGCCGTACTCATCGCGCTCTCGCCCCTCTCGGTGACAGAAGGCTCCACCATACCGCCGAAGGTGAGCGGGCGCTTAGGGCGTGCCCGGGTGTCCCGCCCGACCGAGTGACCCGGACGAGCGGCCCGGCCGGGTCACGGGGCGGCCCTCACAGCTTCTCGAACGGGTCGTGCCCGGAGAGCAGCTTCTCCAGCCGCGCCTGGTCGACCCGGCTGACGATCTGCCCGGCCTCCTGGCGGTCACGGATGACCTTGGCCAGGGTGAAGGCGGAGGTGACCAGATAGAGGACGGCGATGCCCAGGAAGGCGCGCACCCAGACGTCGGTCTCGAGGTTGAAGACGCCGAGGGCCGTGGCCACCAGGGCGATACCGAAGGAGGCGACGGCCTGCCCGTAGAACGCGGCCGTACTCTGCTGCTTGACCGGTGTGTCACTCATGGGAACAGGGTCGGCACAGCCGGGCGGGACCACATCCGCCGGGATACTCAGAGGGTACTCAGGCGCCCGCACACGTCCCGGGCGCCACCCCGGCGGCTCAGAACGCCGACACCCCGGTCAGCGCCCGCCCGATGACGAGCTTCTGGATCTGGCTGGTGCCCTCGTAGAGCGTCATCACCCGGGCGTCGCGCAGGAGTTTGCCGGCCGGGTACTCGTCGATGTAGCCGTATCCTCCGAAGACCTGGAGGGCGTTGTTGGCGGCGCGGACGGCGGCCTCCGAGGCGAACAGCTTGGCCTTGGAGGACTCGACCGCGAAGGGCTGCCCCCGGTCGATCAGGTCGGCGACCCGCCAGGTCAGCAGCCGGGCGGCGTCCACGTCCACGGCGATGTCGCTGATCAGCTCCTGCACCAGCTGGTGGTGGGCGATGGTCCTGCCGAACTGCTCACGCTCGCCCGCGTACTTCACGGCCGCGTCCAGTGCCGCCCGGGCGATGCCGACGCAGCCCGCCGCGACCGACATCCGGCCCTTGGCCAGCGCGGCCATGGCCACGGAGAAGCCCTTGCCCTCCGCCGCCAGCATCGCGGACGCGGGCACCCGCACGTCCTCCAGCACCAGTTCGGCCGTGGCCTGGCCGCGCAGGCCGAGCTTGCCGTGAATGGTGCGGCGGGTCAGACCGGGGGTGCCGGTGGGCACCAGGAACGCGGAGACGCCCTTGTGGCCGGGGGCGTCGGTGGAGCGGGCGAAGAGCAGCACGACGTCGGCCCAGGTGCCGTTGGTGATGAAGGTCTTGGTGCCGTTGATGACGTAGTCGCCGCCGTCCCGGACCGCCCGGGTGGCCAGCTGACCGGCGTCGGAGCCGGTGCCCGGCTCGGTCAGGCCGAAACAGCCGACCAGTTCGCCGGAGGTGAGCCCGGGCAGCCACCGCCGCTTCTGCTCTTCGCTCCCCCGAGCGGCGATCGTCTTGGCGACCAGCCCGAGGGAGACCGAGACGATGCCGCGCACGGAGGAGTCGCCGCGCCCCAGCTCCTCGGTGACCAGGCAGTAGGCGAGGTGGTCGCCGCCCGAGCCGCCGTACTCCTCGTCGACGGTCAGCCCGAGGAAGCCGACCTCTCCCAGCTTCTTCACGAGGGACCGGTCGACCTCCTCGGCCCGGTCCCAGGCGATGACGTGCGGGGCGATCTCGCGCGCGACGAAGTCCGATGCGAGCTGCCGGACGGCGGCCTGCTCCTCGCTGAGCTCCAGGTTCATGCCGAGTCACCCCAGGGGATTCTGAATGCCGCACATTTAAATTAGCACTGCTAGTTTCTATTTCCCGCCCTACTATGTGCGCCATGGCCCGACCGCGCAAGCCCCTGCTCAGCACCGACCGGATCGTCGAGACGGCCCGTGCGCTGGTGGACGCCGAGGGCCTCACGGCCGTCTCCACGCGCCGGCTGGCGTCGGAACTGGGAGTGAGCGGGCCCTCGCTCTACAACCACTTCCGCACCAAGGACGAGATCCTGGAGGCCGTCGCCGACTCGGTGAGCGCCCAGGTCGATCTGTCGATGTTCGAGGACGGCCGGGACTGGCGGACCGCGCTGCACGACTGGGCGGTCTCCTACCGGGCGGCCCTGCGCGACCACCCCAACGTCGTCCCCGTACTCGCCCGCGGCCCCGGCCGCCGTCCGGCCGCGCTGCGCCTCGCGGACGCCGCGTACGGCGCCATGGTCGAGGCGGGCTGGCCGCCCGCGCAGGCCACGTCGATCGGCGCGCTGATGCGGTACTTCATCATGGGCTCCGCTCTCGGCTCCTTCGCCCGGGGCTTCGTGGACGACGCCAGCGCCTACGACCCGGCCGACTACCCGCATCTGGGCCAGGCCCACCTGCTGGCCGAGCAGCGGGAGAAGATCGACGAACGCGCCTTCGAGACCGGGCTGACGGCCCTGCTGGACGGACTGGCCCGGCAGTACGAGCAGTTGCCGCAGGAAGGCGGCCAGCTGACGGCAGGGACCGGGACCGAGCCGGCGACGGGGACCGGCTAAGCAGGTCGGGCGAATTCCGCTGCCCGGGGCGGCAGCGCCCTGAAGGGGCGCGGGGAACTGCGCGACCAGCCACGGCGGCACGGCAGCCGAGCGACGGCACGGCGCGGCACGTCCGGCGGAGCACTCAGCCGGCCGGCGGCAGGGAACGGCGGTCCTGCCGGTCGGCGGGACGACCGCAGCGGCTGGGGCAGCGAACCGGGCCGCGGGGCGAGCGGGCCTTGCGGCAGGCCGGGCGAAGCGGCCCGGGCCCGGGCGACGGGGTCACTGCTCGCGCAGGCCCCACGGGGAACCGTACTCGGTCAGCAGGTCGAGGAACGGGCGCGGCGGAAGTGCCTCGGGGCCCAGGACACCGGCGCCGGACCAGGTGCCGTGCGCGATCAGTTCGAGGGCCACCACCGGGTTGACGGCGGTCTGCCACACCACGGCCTGGGAGCCGTACTCGGCCATGGACCACTGGTTGTCGACGACGTGGTACAGGTACACCTCGCGCGGACGGCCGTCCTTGACACCCTTGATCCAGGTGCCCGCACAGGTCTTGCCCCGCATGCGCTCGCCGAGCGCGGCCGGGTCGGGCAGACAGGCGGCGACGACGTCGCGCGGGGAGACCTCGACGCGCGTGCCGTCCTGGGCGGTGACCCGGACCGGTTCGGTGCGGTCCAGGCCGATCAGGTGCAAGGTCCTGAGGGTCTGGATGAACTCCTCGCCCAGCCCGTACTTGAAGGTCACCCGGCGCGCGTCCACCCAGCGGGGCACCAGCAGGACCTCCTCGTGCTCGACGTTGACGCACTCGACCGGCCCGATGCCCTCGGGGAAGTCGAACACCTCCGGCTCGCTGAACGGCGGGGTGGTGAACCAGCCCCGGCCCGCCTCGTGGACGACCGGCGGGTTCAGGCACTCCTCGATGGTCGTCCAGATGTTGAACGACGGCGCGAAGTCGTAGCCGTCGACGGTGAGGTCGGCGCCGTCACGGATGCCGATCTCCTCGATCTCGTCGAAGAGTTCGTCGGCCGCGTACCGGGCGAACACGTCGGACAGCCCCGGCTCCACTCCCATGCCGACCAGCGCGAGCCTGCCGGACCTCTCCCAGTCGGCGGCCCGCTCGAACTGGGCGTCGCCCAGCTTCACCCCACACTCCTCGTACGGACGCTCGGGGTGCGGACGGGACAGCGACATGGCCATGTCCAGGTAGTGCGCGCCGGCGCCCAGCGCGGCCTGGAACAGCGGCATCACGAAGCGCGGGTCGGTGGCGTTGAGCAGTACGTCGCAGCGGTGCTCCGCCAGCAGCACCGCCACCGCCGCCTCGTCACCCGCGTCGACCTGCGCGGCGCTGAAGCGGTCGGGGCCGTCGCCCGCCGTGCTCACGGCGCTCACCGCGGCCTCGGCGCGGGATCGGTCGTAGTCGGCGACCACCATGTGGTCGAAGAAGGAGCGACGGGCCGCGATACGGGTGATCGCCGTACCCACACCACCGGCACCCACGAGCAGAATGCGCATATCCGAAATCTCCGTTTCCTCCGATATCGGTTGCCTGTGAGGCGATCCAACGACCTCGCCCTTCCGCAAGTCAATGGTGTTGGCATAAGGTCCCCGGATCGGATCAGAGCGGGAGGGAGCGCCATGCCCAAGCAGGTCGTACCGGAGCCGGCGCGCCGTCGGCGCCGCCCCACCAAGAGCGGCACGGTGCTGTCCGAGGCCCTGATCGTGGAGACCGCCTTGCGGATGCTGCGCGTGCACGGCCCCGCGGGACTCACGGCGCGGCGCCTGGGCACGGCCCTGGGAGCGGACCCCAGCACGCTCTACCGGTACTTCCGCAGCATGGACGACCTGACGCTCGCCATCGGCGACGCCCTGATCGGCCGTGCGGTCCAAGGGTGGCGGGGTACCGGCGACTGGCGCGCCGACCTGCGCGAACTCGGCCTGCGTATCCACTCCGCCTATCTCGAGCACCCCCAGGCCGCGGTGCTGACCGCCAACCGGGTGAGCGGACGGCGGCACGAGATCGCCGCGGACGAGCTGATCCTCGGGATCCTCAGGGGCTCAGGCTTCCGGGACGCCGACGCCGTCCGCCTCTACCACGCCTTCATCGACCAGGCGCTGGCCTTCGCCGCCCTGGACGCGGCGTCCCTCGCGCTGCCCGACGAGGCGCGCCGGGCCGACGAGGAGGTCTGGCAGGCCACCTACGCGCGCCTGCCGGCCGGCACCCACCCGCACATCGCGGCGGTCGCCCCGCGACTGGTCGCCGACATGAACCGGAGCATCTACCCCACCGCCCTGGACCTCCTGCTGAACAGCGCCACGGCCCGGCCCGCCGTCGGTCCGGCGGTGGGCGGAGCCGGCCTGCCCGCAAGCCCTCGGCCGGCGTCCGGCAGGGACGCATCGCAGGAGCCGAGCGGGAACCAGGGCAGAACTACACTTCGGCGGGTACCGAAACGTGCATGGCCGATGCTGGAGGACATGCGCACCAACGACGCCGACGCCGCCGGACTGGCCCGGCTGGCCGGGCTGATCGCCGACGAGACCCGGGCCGCCTGCCTGCTGGCACTGCTCGACGGGCGGGCGTGGACCGCCGGGGAGCTGGCCCGGCACACCGGGGTCGCCCCCTCCACCGCCAGCGAGCACCTCGGCAAGCTCGTCGCGGGCGGGCTGCTCGCCGAGGAGCGGCAGGGCCGGCACCGGTACGTACGGCTGGCCGGCGCGGGCGCGGCGCAGCTGGTGGAGGAGCTGGCCGCACAGGTCGTGCCGGAGCGCGCGGCGGGCGGTCCGCGCACCCTGCGGGCGTCGAGCGCCGCCTCGGCGATGGCCCGTGGCCGTACCTGTTACGACCATCTGGCCGGGCTCCTCGGTGTCGCGGTGACCGACGCCCTGACCGCCCGGGGACTGCTGCGGCAGGACAACGGCTTCGCGCTCACGGACGCCGGACTGGCCTGGTTCGAGACCGCCGGTGTCCGACTGGACCGCACCGGGCGACGGCCGCTGGCCCGGGCCTGCCTCGATCGGACGGAGCGCCGCCCCCATCTCGCCGGGGTCGCCGGCGCGGCCCTGTGCCGCCATGCGCTGGACACGGGCTGGTGCGTGCGGATCGGCACGGAGCGGGCGGTGAAGGTGACGGCGGCCGGTGAGCGGGCGCTGTCCGAACTGCTGGACATCGAGGCGGCGGCGCTCCGCTGAGCACCGGGCCCGCCGTCCCCCGGCCCCTGCGCCCCGCACCTCGTGCATCCCGGGCTCCGTGCATCCCGGGCCCCCGGGCACCGGATGCACGGGGGCGACCTCCCCGGCTCACCCCCGGGAACCCGGCGGGCGCGTCTGCTCGCAGCCGCGGGCACGGCTCGGGCCACGGAGCCCGGCGCGGTTCCGGGGCCGTGGCCCGAGGCAGCCTCGCGGTCAGCGTGAACGGGCCCGGTCCGCCAGGACCTTGATGGACACCAGGGCCACCACCGACAGGGCGATGATGTAGGCGGAGACGGCCATCGAGGTGCCGGTCGCCTCCAGGAGCAGCACCATGATGAACGGCGCGAGCCCGCCACCGGCGACCGCCGCGATCTGGTAGCCCAGGGAGGCGCCGGTGTAACGCATCTCGGGGGTGAACAGCTCGGCGAACAGCGCGGCCTGGGGGCCGTACATGATGCTGAGGAAGCAGCTGGCGACGAAGGAGGCCACGCCCAGCCACAGCAGCGAGCCGGTGTCGATCAGCAGGAACAGCGGGACCGCCCACAGGGCGATGCCGACCGCGCCGATCGTGTACACCCGGATGCGGCCGAACCGGTCGGACAGGGCGGCGGCGGCCGGGATCAGCACCAGCTGGGTGACGCTGACGCCGAGCGAGACGGCGAGCACCGAGCCGTGGTCCATGTCCAGTTCACGGGTGGTGTAGTCGAGGACGCCGGTGATGAGGATGTAGAACGTCGCGGTGTTCACGGCGAAGGAGCCGCCCGCCAGCAGCACCGTGCCGAGGTGGCCGCGCAGGATGGTGCGCAGCGGGGAGGAGCGCTCGGACTGCTCCTTCTCCGCCAGCGCCTCCTCGGCCTGCCGGAACTCGGGGGTCTCCTCGACCCGGGTGTGGATGTACCAGGCGAGGCCGAGGACGAGCAGGCCGATCAGGAACGGCACCCGCCAGCCCCACGACTCGAACGCCGACTCCGAGGTGAGCGCACCGGCCAGCAGGAAGACGGTGTTGGCGCTGACCACGCCGATGGGGACGCCGAGCTGGACGACGCTGCCGTACAGGCCGCGCTTGCCCTCGGGGGCGTACTCGGTGGCGAGCAGCATCGCGCCGCCCCACTGGGCGCCGACGGCGACGCCCTGGGCGATGCGCAGCAGGACCAGCAGGATCGGGGCGGCGACGCCGATCGTCTCGTAGGTCGGCAGCAGGCCGATGCCGGTGGTGGCCACGCCCATCAGGGTGAGCGCCATGACCAGCATCGGCTTGCGGCCCTTGCGGTCGCCGAGCTGTCCGGCGACTATGCCGCCGAGCGGACGGGCCAGGAAGCCGACGGCGAAGGTGGCGAAGGCGGCCAGCACCCCGGCGGTGGGGCTGCCGGCCGGGAAGTACAGGTCGCCCAGGACGAGGGCGGCGGCGATGCCGAAGACGAAGTAGTCGTACCACTCCACCGCCGAGGCCAGGGCCGCGGCGGTGGCGACCCGGCGGCGGTTCGGTCCGGGCGGGGCGGTGGTGGAGAGGGGCTGAGCGGAGGGGGTGGTGCCCATTCGTGCACGCTCCGGGGGTGCGAGGGGGACGTGGGGAGGCGCTTTCCCGGGAACATACTGACCGGACGGTATGGGGTCAACGATCGTGCACGACATTTGCGACGCGGGGATGCCGGAAGGTGTCCGGCATCCCCGCAGGGAGGTCCTAGAAGACCACCAGGGCCCGCCCGCCCTTTCCGGCCAGCATGGCGTCGAAGGCCGCCGGGATGCCGTCCAGCGTGATGCGCTCGGTGACCAGCGCGCCCAGGTCCAGGCGGCCGGCGCGGACGTGGTCGGCGATCACCGGGAGGTCCCGGGCCGGGTCGCTGTTGCCGTAGACGCAGCCGGACAGGGTGCGGCCCCAGTGGAAGAGCTCCAGGGCGTTGAAGGTCACCTGCTGGTCCTTGCCGCCGATCCCGACGACGGTGGTGCGCCCGCCGCGCCGGGTGGAGTCCCAGGCGGTGCGGATGCTGGCCGCGCGGCCCGCGCACTCCACCGCCGCGTCGACACCCTGCTTGCCGGTCAGCGCGCGGATCTCGCGGGCGGTGGTGTCGGAGGCGAGCAGGAAGTCGGTGGCTCCGGCCGCGCGGGCCAGCTCCTCCTTGTGCGGGGAGACGTCGACGGCGACGATCGTGGACGCGCCCGCGATCCGCGCCGCCTGGAGGGTGGCCAGCCCCACTCCCCCGACGCCGAACACCGCCACCGTCTCCCCGGGGCGCACCTCGGCGGAGTGGTGGACGGCACCGTAGCCGGTGAGGACGGCGCAGCCGAGCAGGGCGGCCTCGGTGAGCGGCACCCCGTCCGGGGCGGGCAGCACGCAGGAGGCGTTCACCAGCGTCTCCTCGGCGAACGCGGCGACGTTCAGCCCGGGGTGCAGATCGCTGCCGTCGTCCGCGCGGCGGGCGTAGACGTCGGCGGCGCCGGCCAGGGCGCCCGCGCACAGCCAGACCTCGCCGAGCCCGCAGGCGTGGCAGGCGCCGCAGGACGGGGCCCAGTTGAGGACGACGCCCTCACCGGGGGTGACATGGGTGACGCCCTCGCCGACGGCGACGACGGTGCCGGCGCCCTCGTGGCCGAGGACGGCGGGGACGGGCACCCGCATGGTGCCGTTGGACAGGGACAGGTCGGAGTGGCAGACCCCGGCGGCGGCGAGCCGGACGCGGACCTGGCCAGGTCCGGGCTCGGGCAGCTCGATGCCGGTGATCTCCAGCGGGGCTCCGACGGCGGGGACGACGGCGGCACGGACAGCCATGGCTTCGACAACGCTCCTAGAACTGCAGGGACTTGGTCTGAAGGAATTCGGACAGGCCGGGTGCACCGAGTTCGCGGCCCACGCCGGACTGCTTGTATCCGCCGAAGGGGGCGAGCGGGTTGAACCGTCCTCCGTTGATGTCGACCTGCCCGGTGTCCATCCGCCGGGCGAAGGCGACCGCATCGGCCTCGTCGCCGGCCCACACGGCTCCGGCGAGGCCGTAGACCGTGCCGTTGGCGATCCGCAGGGCGTCGTCCTCGTCCGTGTAGGCCAGGACCGACAGCACCGGGCCGAAGATCTCCTCCTGCGCGATGGTCATCTCGGGGGTGACGTCGGCGAAGACGGTGGGGCTGACGTAGTAGCCCCGCTCTCGCGGCGCCTCGGGGCCGCCCGCGACGAGCCGGGCGCCCTCGGCGATGCCCTGCTCGATGTAGCCGAGCACGCGCTGCTGCTGCTTGGCGTTGACCACCGGGCCGATGCGCTCGCCGTACTTGGCGGCGGCTGCCGCGGCCAGCTCCACGGCCTCGGCGTACCGGTCGCGGTGGACCAGCATCCGGGTCCAGGCGCTGCAGGTCTGGCCGGAGTTGGACATGACGTTGGCGACACCGACGTTGACGGCCTTGGCCAGGTCGGCGCCGGGCAGGATGACGTTGGCGGACTTGCCGCCCAGTTCCAGGGCGACCTTCTTGACGGCGGCGCCGGCGGTGGCGCCGATCTGCCGGCCGACGGCGGTGGAGCCGGTGAAGGAGACCAGGTCGACGCCCGGGTGCTCGGCGAGGGCCTGGCCGGCCACCGGGCCGAGGCCGGTGACCAGGTTGAACACGCCCGCGGGGACACCGGCCTCGTGCACCGCCTCGGCGAACAGCTGGGCGGTGAGCGGCGTGTCCTCGGCGGGCTTCAGCACGATGGTGCATCCCGCGGCGAGCGCCGGGGCGACCTTGGCGACGATCTGGTGGAGCGGGTAGTTCCAGGGGGTGATGGCGCCGACCACGCCGATCGGCTCGTGGTACACGGTGGAGTTGCCGACCTCCGTCACGAACGCGTACGACGCCGCCAGCTCGGCGTAGGAACCGGCCACGGCGATCGGTGCTCCCACATGGACGGCCTGGGAGAACTTCAGCGGCGAGCCGAGCTCGTCGGTGACGGTCCCGGCGATCTCGTCCTGGCGGGCCACCAGCGCGTCCCGCAGCGCGACGAGCCGTGCGGCCCGCTCCGTGGGCGGGGTGGCGGACCAGCCGGGCAGGGCGGCGCGGGCGGCCCGGACGGCGGTGTCGACGTCCAGGGCGCTGCCGGCCGGGACCCGTCCGATCACCTGCTCGTCCGCCGGGTTCACGACCTCGATCGTGTCCCGGCCCCCGGCGGGTCGCCAGGTGCCCTCGATGTACATGCCGTCTTGTGCCTTCATCGTGTTCCTTCCGGGCGTGCCTCGTCGTCCGAAACCCCAAACTAGCGCCGTTAGTTTTTCGACACCAGGGTGGCCCGGGATCCGCGGGGCCGGAGCCGATCGGAATGGTACGGCTCAGCATGCGGCGCGCCTCGGCGGAGGGTCTCAGCGCGGGGTGCGACCGGGCAGCCGGGGCCGGCGGGTTCTCCCGGCGGGGCCCTGGGCCGGCCGGCCCGGGGCGCGCAGGGCGATGCCCGAGGAGAGCAGCAGGGCGCCGAGCAGCACGAACGGTGCGGCCACCGGCCGAAGCAGCGGTGTCAGCACGAGCCGGCAGGCGAGGGTGGCCGCCGCGCGCAGACCGAGCAGCACGCCGACGACCGACGGCGCGACGCCCCGGCGCTCGCCGACCACCGGCGGACCGGCGGTGAGGACGTCGGTCGCGGACAGCACGGACAGGTTGATCAGAATGCCCGCCGGTATGCCGCGGGACCGCAGGATGCCGCGCACGCGCTGCCCGCCGCCATGGCCCGGCCGCCGATCAGCGCACCGGCCGCGACGTGGCCGACGAGCCGGCGCGGCGCGGCGCCGACGGTGAAGTGGCCGAAGTTGCGGTCCTGGTCCTGCGGCACCGACCGGCGGGCGACCAGGGACTGGGCCCCGATGACGAAGCAGAGGTGACCGAGGCCCATCCCCCCGCTCCACAGCGCCATCCCCCACGGGGACCCGGCGACACCGCTGAGCACACAGCCGCCGGAGATCAGCCCGGTGGGAGACCGCGGGCCGGGCCATCGACACCGCCGCGTGGGCGAAGCCGAAGGCGCTGGCGAGGCGGAGCAGCCAGCCGCGGTTCCCACCGGGCATCATCGGCGCGGTCCTCCCTGGGCCGAACCACCGAACCACCGAACCGCCGAACCGCCGAACCGCGGATCAGCGGATCGACGGATCAGCGGATCGACGGATCAGCGGATCGACGGATCAGCGGATCGGTCCGGTCAGACGATGCCGAACAGGATGGCGGAGGCCAGGACGACCAGGCAGGTCAGGGCGGCCCACTTCACCACGAACCGGGTGTGGTCGCCGAACTCGACCCTGGCCATGCCGACCAGCACGTACACGGCCGGGACCAGCGGGCTCGACATGTGCAGCGGCTGGCCGACGATCGAGGCGCGGGCGATCTCCACCGGGGAGACGCCGTGCGCCTGGCCGGCCTCGGCGAGGACCGGCAGGATGCCGAAGTAGAAGCCGTCGTTGGACATGAAGTAGGTGAGCGGCAGGCTCAGCAGGCCGGTGACCAGGCCCATCTGCGGGCCCATACCGTCGGGGATGACGTCCACCAGCCAGCGGGCCATATGGTCGACCATGCCGGTGCCGGTGAGGACACCGGTGAAGACGGCGGCGGCGAAGACCATGCCGGAGACGTTCAGGACGTTGTCGGCGTGGGCGGCGATCCGGGCCTTCTGGTCTGCCATGTGCGGGAAGTTGACGGTGAGCGCGAGTGCGGCGCCGAGCAGGAACAGCACCGGGATCGGCAGCCACTCCATGATCATGGCGGTGAGCAGCGCGATCGTGAGCAGGGCGTTGAACCAGTACAGCCTGGGGCGCAGGGTGGGCCGGTTCGGGTCCAGGCCCTGGAACTTCTCGTCGTCGTAGGCTGTTGCGTCCCTCGGGGCGCCGGAGCCTCCGCCGGTCCCCGCGCTGCTGCCGGTCCCCGCGCTGCCGCCGGTCACCGGACCGCCCGCGCCACCGACCAGAACGCTCTCCTTCTCCGGCTCCCTGTCCTCCACCAGCGCCTCGTCCAGCGTGAGCGTACCCAGCCGCCGGCGCTCACGCAGGCCGAGCACGTAGGACAGGCCGATGACGAACAGCAGGCCGACGGCGAGCGCCGGGATCATGGGGACGAAGATGTCGCTGGCGTCGACCTTCAGCGCGGTGGCGGCGCGGGCGGTGGGTCCGCCCCAGGGCAGGGTGTTCATCACGCCGTTGGCCATGGCGGCGACACCGGTCAGCACCACCAGGCTCATCTGCAGCCGCTTGTACAGCGGGTACATCGCCGACACGGTGATCATGAAGGTGGTGGAGCCGTCGCCGTCCAGGGAGACGATGGCTGCGAGCAGCGCGGTGCCGACGACGATCCGCATCGGATCCGCTCTGCAGAACCTGAGGATCCCGCGCACGATCGGGTCGAAGAGCCCGACGTCGATCATCACGCCGAAGTAGACGATCGCGAACATGAGCATCGCCGCGGTGGGGGCGAGGTCGGTCACGCCGTCGATGACGTAGTCGCCGAGCTGGGCGCCTTGGCCGACGAGCACGCAGAAGAGCGCGGGAATCAGCACGAGCGCCGCGATCGGCGACATCTTCTTCAGCATGATCAGGACCAGAAAGGTCGCGATCATGACGAAGCCGAGGATGGTCAGCATGAGTTGGATACCTAACGTTCGCCCTTGAACATCCCACCAGGGCCGGCGGTGAGACGACGTTAGGTGCCGCGACAAGGCGTCAACAAGACGTCGATGAGCGAGCAATAAGCGCAAAACTCCTGGTCACAGCTTTGCTCAGGTCAGCGGGGCGGTCAGTTCGGGCGGACGGTCACGGGCACGCCGTTGAGGACCGCGTTGCCCGACAGCGGGTCGAGCAGGCTGCCGTCGAGAAGCTGGTTGACGTTGACGCCGGGGTCGGCGGCGGCGTGGGTCAGCCGGGTGCCGGGCCGGTCGTGGCCCCAGCCGTGCGGGACACTGACCACACCGGGGCGGACGGCGTCGGTGACCTCGGCGGGGACGATCACGGATCCCCCGGCGCCCTTCACGCGGACGTCCGCCGCGTTCCGCACCCCGAGCCGCTCGGCGTCGGACGGGTGGATGTGCAGGGTGCACCGGTTGGAACCGCCGGTGAGGGCGGGGATGTTGTGCATCCAGCTGTTGTTGGAGCGCAGGTGGCGGCGGCCGACCAGGACCAGTCCGGTGGGACGCTCGGCGAGCGCCTGCCGCAGCCGGGGCAGGTCGTCGGCGATGGGGCGGGGCAGCAGTTCCACCTTGCCGCTGCAGGTCTTCAGCGGCTGCGGCAGCCGCGGGCGCAGCGGACCGAGGTCGATGCCGTGCGGGTGGGCGAGCAGCCGCCGCAGGGTCAGCCCGTCGGGGTCGGCGCCGAAGCCGTCGCCGTAGGGGCCGAGGCGCAGCATCATGTCCAGTCGGCGCTCGGGGCCGTCGACGCCGGTGAGCTGTGCGGCCAGCTCGGCCGGGTCGCGTCCGTGCACCGGGGAGTGCGGCTCCCGTACCGCCTTGCCGAGGGTCTGCTCGATCACCATGGCGTCGACTGCGGCCGGGTCGGCGCCGTGCATGCCGGTCGCGGCGAGGGTCAGCCGGGCGAGGATCTCGGTCTCGGCCATCCGGCCGGGCTCCAGGGGCACGGCGGGGCGGGTGTAGCGGACCTGGTGGTGCACGGCGAGGGTGTTGAAGGCGAAGTCGTGGTGCGGGCTCTGGGATGGCGGGGGCGGCGGCAGGACGACGTGGGCGTGCCGGGCGGTCTCGTTGAGATAGGGGTCCACGCTCACCATGAAGTCGAGGGCGTCCAGGGCCTTGTCGAGTCGCTCGCCGTCGGGGGCGGACAGCACCGGGTTGGCGCCGATCGCGATCAGGGCGCGGACGGGTTCGCCCGCGTCGGTCGCGGTGTCGATCTCCTCGGCGAGCGCCGAAAGCGGCAGCTCGCCCTTGGCCTCGGGATGCCGGGCGACCCGGGAGTGCCAGCGGCCGAGCGCGAAGCCCCGGCCGGGTCCGGCGGGGCGCGGGGTCCGGTCGGTCGCGGCCTGCGGGAAGAGGGCGCCGCCGGGGCGGTCGAGGTTGCCGGTGAGGATGTTGAGGACGTCGACGAGCCAGCTGGCGAGGGTGCCGTGGGGGACGGTGCAGCTGCCGATGCGGCCGTAGACGGCGGCGGTGGGGGCGGCGGCGAGGTCGCGGGCGAGGTCGCGGATCGTGCCGGCGGGGACGTCGCAGGCCGCGGCGGCGGCCTCGGGAGTGAAGTCCCGGAGCGCGTCGCGGAGTTCGTCGAGGCCCTCGAGATGTGGGGTGAGAGAGCCGGGGTCGACGAGGCTCTCCTCGAACAGCACGTGGGCCGCCGCGGCGAGCAGCAGGGCGTCGGTGCCGGGACGGACGGGGACGTGCCGGTCGGCGAGTTTCGCGGTGCGGGTGCGGCGCGGGTCGATCACGGTGAGGGTGCCGCCGCGGGCCTTGAGCGCCTTGAGGCGGCCCGGGAAGTCGGGGGCGGTGCACAGGCTGCCGTTGGACTCCAGCGGGTTGGCGCCGATCAGCAGCAGATGGTCGGTGCGGTCCAGGTCGGGTACGGGGATGGCGTTGGCGTCGCCGTAGAGCAGCCCGCTGGACACGTGCTTGGGCATCTGGTCGACGGTGGAGGCGGTGAACAGGCTGCGCGTGCCGAGCGCGCCGAGCAGGACGGGCGGGTAGAGGGCGCCGGCCATGGTGTGCACATTGGGGTTGCCGAGGACGATGCCGACGGCGTGCGGACCGTGCCGCTCGACGACCGGGCGGAGGCCGGCGGCGACCGCGTCGAACGCCTCGTCCCAGGTGGCCTCGCGCAGCACGCCGCCGCGGCGGACCAGCGGGGTGCGGAGCCGGTCGGGATCGGAGTCGACGGCCCCGAAGGATGCGCCCTTGGGGCAGATGAAGCCACGGCTGAAGACGTCGTCGCGGTCGCCGCGGGCCGCGGTGACGCGGGTGCCGTCGATGGTGAGGGCGAGGCCACAGGTGGCCTCGCACAGGGGGCAGATGCGCAGGGCGGTGCGGGACACGGGTCCTCCCGTTGGGCGGCGGCGGTGGCGCACGGACGTGAGTGAGCATACCGACCGGTAGGCATGGCGGGGAGTCCCGCGACCGCACCGGGGGGAATTCGCCTGCCGTGGCCGGGACGGGAGCCCGGCTCAGTCCAGCGCCCGCCCGAGATACGCCCGCAGCATCTCCCGTGCCTCCTCGATGATCCCCGGGTCGCCGTCCGGGGCGACCCGGAAGGCGAGCTGGACGAGGGCGTCGGCGGTCTCCACGGCGACCAGGAAGACCCGGCGCAGATCGGCGTCGGGGCTGCGGCCGAGGAAGCCGGAGAGCAGGTCGGTGAGCCGGTCGGCGACGCGGTGGTTCGGGACGTCGGCGCGGTCGCCGACGGGGATCTGGTTGCCGAAGTCGACGAGCGAGAAGCCGGCCGCCGTCCGCTTCATCTCCAGATACTCGTCGAGCACCGCGTCCAGTGCCCCGCGCCAGTCCTGGTCGCGGACGTCCGACAGCCGCTCGGCCACGCGCTCGGTGTAGCGCTCCAGGTTGCGCTGGGCGAGCGCGTCCGCCATCTGCCGCTTGTTGCCGAAGAAGCGGTACACGGAGCCGATGGGGACACCGGCCCGCTGGGCGACGGCGCGGGTGCTCAGGGCGTCGTAGCCGACCTCGTCGAGGAGGTCGGCGCAGGCGTCGAGGATCCTGGAGAGCCGTTCGGCGCTGCGCCGCTGCACGGGGGCGCGGCGGAGCGGGGTCGTGTGGGGCACGGTGTTCATCCTGCCTTTCCGCCACGGTCCGGCGAACTGTGGCCTCCAGTACGGACGGGGGCGCCCGCCGCACTCACTGCGGCGGGGGCCGCTCCGGTGGGCGCCGCCGCGCCGCCGGCTCCCGTCGGACGTGACGCGGTGATGTCCGCCGTGCTCTGGACGGGTTTGCCGCCGACCGCCCAGACGGTGCCGTCGTCGGCGTGGAGGCGGGCGGTGACGTGGTGGGTGCCGCGGGGGACGCGGTGGGCGGCGAGGCGGTACTCGGGCCCGCGCAGCCGGGCGACGAGGTCGCCGTCGACGAAGAGGTACGCCACCCCCCGGCCGGCCACCGGGCGCGGCGCGGTGCCCGACGGCGAGAACCGGAAATTGCGCACGGTCAGCCGTACGTCCCAGCTCGCACCGGTCTCGGGCTGCACCTCGATACCGACCTCGGGCGCCCGCCGGCCGTCCGCCTCCCTGAGCCGCCGCCCTTCCTCGTCCGTGCCGTCGAGCAGCCGGCCCCCGGGCGGGGACGCGGACGCCCCGGCGCTCGGCGGACCGGAGCCGCCGGAGCCGCAGCCCGCGGATCCGGTCAGCAGCAGGACACAGACCGCGAGCGCGGTAAGAGGTCTCCGCGTCCACGACATGCCCGCGAGAGTAGAACACGAGTCCGACGACACGGATCCCCCGGGAGTCGGATCACGGATCCCTCCCAGGTCGGGTTCCGGTCATCCTCCGGGATCGCTTGCGCAGCCCGAACCGCAATCCTACGGTGATACATAGGAATCGGTTGCCGCGTGATGCGGGTGACGAGGGAGCGAACATGAGCGGGGACGCGCGCAAGACCGCCGAGGGGCTCGAGCATCTGTCCGGCTTCGGCAACGAGCACAGCTCCGAGGCGGTTCCGGGCGCCCTGCCCGAGGGCCGCAACTCCCCCCAGCGGGCGCCGCTGGGGCTGTACGCGGAGCAGCTCAGCGGTACGGCGTTCACCGAGCCGAGGGCGCACAACCGCCGCTCCTGGCTGTACCGCATCCGCCCGTCGGCCGCCCACCCGGCGTTCACCCGCACCGGCAACGGCGCCCTGCGCACCGCCCCCTTCGCCGAGTCCGTGCCGGACCCGAACCGGCTGCGCTGGAACCCGCTGCCCGAGCCCGAGCCCGGCACCGACTTCCTGGCCGGCCTGTGGACCCTCGGCGGAAACGGCGACGCCGCCCAGCGCTCCGGCATGGCCGTGCACCTCTACCACGCCGACGCCGACATGGACCGGGTCTTCAGCGACGCCGACGGCGAGCTGCTGATCGTCCCGGAGCGGGGCGGGTTGCTGCTGCGCACCGAGTTCGGGCTGCTGGCCGCCGAGCCGGGCCAGGTCGCCCTGGTCCCGCGCGGCGTGCGGTTCCGCGTGGAGCTCATGGACGCCTCGGCCCGCGGCTACGTCTGCGAGAACTACGGCGCCCCCTTCCGCCTGCCCGACCTGGGCCCGATCGGCGCCAACGGGCTGGCCAACCCGCGGGACTTCCTCGCGCCGGTGGCGGCGTACGAGGACGTCGAGGAGCCGGTGGAGGTGGTGAACAAATACTGCGGCAACCTCTGGACGGCCACCTACGACCACTCCCCGCTGGACGTGGTCGCCTGGCACGGCAACCTTGTGCCGTACGTCTACGACCTGCACCGCTTCAATGTCATCGGCTCGATCTCCTACGACCACCCGGACCCGTCGGTCTTCACGGTGCTCACCTCCCCGTCGGACACCCCGGGCCTGGCGGGCGTCGACTTCGTGGTGTTCGCGCCGCGCTGGCTGGTGGGTGAGGACACCTTCCGGCCGCCCTACTTCCACCGGAACGTGATGAGCGAGTACATGGGCCTGATCCAGGGCGCCTACGACGCGAAGACGGCCGGCGAGGGGGGCTTCGTGCCGGGCGGCGGCTCGCTGCACAACATGATGTCGGCGCACGGCCCGGACCGGGAGACCTTCGACCGGGCGAGCGCGGCCGAGCTGCGCCCGCAGAAGATCGACGACGGGCTGGCGTTCATGTTCGAGACACGCTGGCCGGTGACGCTCACGCCCCGGGCGGCCGGTGCGCCGCACCTGCAACAGCGGTACGACGACGTGTGGCAGGGCCTCCAGCGCCACTTCCGCCCGTTGCAATGAACACCCGCGCCCGGTACGGATAGCCCGTGACCTCCTTCGCCCCGGACTCCATCGTCCTGAACCGCAAGCTGCCGCTCTGGTACCAGGTCTCGCAGTCGCTGCGCGCCTCGATACTCGGCCGCTCGCCCCAGGACCCGCTGCGCCTGCCCACCGAGGAACAGCTGGCCGGGCACTACGGGGTCAGCGTGCTGACCATGCGGCAGGCGCTGAAGGAGCTGGAGGACGAGGGTCTGATCACCCGGCACCGCCGGCGGGGCACGTTCATCGAGCCGCACGCCCGCCGGGGCTCCCCGGTGCGGCTGCTGGGCTCGGTGGACGCGATCGTGGCCCAGCAGTCCGGGATGGCGACCGAGCTGCTGGACCGGGGCAGCGGGCCCGTGCCGCCCGAGCTCGCCGAGTACTTCCCGGACCTGGCCGAGGTGGCGACGTTCCACCGGCTGCGCAGCGACGAGAAGACCGGCGAACCCACCAACCACGCCCGCAACTACGTCCGTCCGGAGGTGGCCGCCCGGATCGATCCGGGCGATCTCGCCCGGTGGCCGATGACCAAGGTGCTGCGCGACGGCGTGGGCGTGGACATCAGCCGCATCACGGACACGGTCCAGGCCCGGCTCGCGGACCCGGACACGGCGCGGCTGCTCGATGTGCCGCTGCTCAGCCCGATCCTGCACTACACCGGAGTCACCTACGACACCGACGGCCGGGTACTGGACGTGGCGGTCATCCACTACCGGGGGGACCGCTTCTCCTTCACGGTGACTCTCGACGCCACCTGATCCCGGCCCCGGGCCCGTCGTACGATGCCGGGCGTGACGCACGACGACGCTCCGCCGCTGGCGGACCTGATGCCGTGGTCCGTCGCACCGCCGCGGCTCGGCCGGGGGTGGCCGGCGGCCCCCGACGCGGCGTCCCTCGGGGCCCGCTGGGACGCCCTGCTGACGGCGGAGGGCCCGGACCGCGAGGCCCTGTTCGGGCCGACCCGCTCGCGCACGCTGCACACGGCGGCCGGGCTGCTGCCGGGCGGCCGGGGCGGCACGGAACAGCTGGCGCGCGCCTCGGGTCCGTGCCCGGAACCGGTCCGGGTACTGCGAGCACCCTTCGACGAACAGTGGCTGATCCCCGATCACCGCCTGATCGACGCGGCCCGCCCGGAGCTGTGGCGGATCGCGGACGAGCGGCAGGCGTTCGTCGTGGAGACCGCCGACACCGCGGCCCCCTTCCCGCTGCTCGTCACCTCGCTCCTCCCCCTGCTGGCCCCCGGCCGCATCCGCCCGCTGCACCGCCGCCCCGGCGGGGCCGAGCCGAACCTCGCCCCGGGGCTGCTGGACCACCTCGCCGCCCGCCTGGGCCACCGCCCCGCCCCGCTGGACGTGCTGGCCTGGATCCTGGCGGCCGTACGCCCGGGGACGAGCGGCGTACCGCTCACCGCCGACCCGGGACTCTGGGCGCACGGCGTCGGCCTCGGCCACCGGGCCCTGCGGCTGATGCGCCGGGACGGCGAGCGCCCCAAACTGCCCGGCGGCCGCCGCCCCTACGTCCGCGCCCCGCTGCCCCCGCGCCCGATGACCCTGCACTACGACCGGGACGAGGAGGTACTGCATCTCGACGGGGGCCGGATCTCCCCGGTGCCGCCCGAGGCCTGGGACTTCGCGGCGGGCGGGGTGCGGGTCCTGGAAGCGTGGTTCACCTCGCGCACCGCACCGGCCGAACCCGGCACCCTGGCGGCGATCCGCCCGGCGGTCTGGCCCCAGGCCTGGACCTCCGGGCTCCTGGAGCTGATCACGGTCCTGGCCCTGCTCGCCGGACTCCGCCCACAGCTCGACGGCCTGACGCCCGCGGGCGACGAGGGGGCGCTCCCGGACCCGATCACCGCGGCGGACCTGCGCACCGCCGGCGTCCTCCCGCCGCCCGCCGCGGCCCGCCGCCCCGCCTCGGTCCTGGACCCCCAGGAGGAGGGACCGGAGGGCCAGCTGGCGCTACTCTGAGCAGGTCGGGCGAAGTCCGCTCTGGTTCGGCAGCGCCCTGAAGGGGCGCGGGGGACTGCGCGAGCAGCCACGACGGCGCCGCAGACGAGCGACGGCGCAGCGCGGCACTTCCAGCGGAGCGGTCGGCGCCGGTCAGGCGAACCCGTTCAGCACCCGCCCGAGCGCCCTTTCGAGCACCGCCTCCGGGTCGATCGGCCCGGGGTCCTCGGTGAAGGCCGCCGCCGGCCGCGGGCAGGCGCCGCTCGCGATCCCGCCGCCCAGGCGGGTCGTCCGCGCCGCCTGCTCCTGCTCCTGCTCCGCGACCAGGGCAGCGCACGGGGCGCGTCCGGCGGTGGCGGTGTTCCAGGAAAGCAGCGCAGGGCGTCGGGGCTGAAGCCGTACACCGGGGCCATCAGGCGCGACAGCCAGGGGCGGTGGTGCATGGGCACGCGGGGATCGTGGGCCACCCGGAGCATGCCGGCGCGGCAGTCTCCGACCGGCTCCCACAGCTCGTGCTCGTCGGCGACGGTGCTGCGGGTACTGTCCGAACGCCGAGGTGCCCGAGGGGGCCGCCTGGCCGGTGGCGCACCCGGTGGCCGGGGGCGGGGTGGTCTGCGGTGCTGCCGTCGGTGTTCGTGCCGCTCACCGTGTGCCGGTACCGGCGGGGGGAGCACTGACCGGGGCGCGGACGGGGACGGGTCCGCGCTGCCGGGCGTCCGGGGGCGCCGCTGCGTGCCGTGGGGATGGCGGACGACGGGTGTGCGGCGCCGCTCCGGGGTGGTGTGACCGCCGGAGCGCGGGCCTCAGCTGCCGCCGAACAGCGAGCGGCGCAGTCGGCGCAGCGGCGCGAAGAGCGAGACGCGGCGGACCCGCGCACCCCTGCCGCTGCGGGTGTGCGCGGCGTCACGTGTGGTCAGCTCGCGCATCAGCGAGGTCGCCTCGACCGTCTCCCGCTGCGGGACGGCCGGGCCGCCGAGCACCGACAGGTGGCGGTCGAGGCGCGAACTGGTCGCGCTGCTCCCGCAGGTGATCGCAGGGACCCTCGCCCTGCTGCGCACTGTTATCTGTTCCATGTCACTCCCCACCCGTACGAGTCCACCCGGCCCGGGCAGGCTAACCCTATCGCCCCCCGGGGGCACGCGTGTATCGCGGTCACAGGATTCACCTTCCCCGTAAGGGCGTTGACGATCACTCTCCGAATCCAAGAGATTCCAGGGCGAGTTGGACAACGGGTTTGCTGGTGGGCCGAGCTGACCCGCCGTCGGGTTCCACGGTCACGGCGAGTGACGAGACGGCGGGGTCGAGCCCGGTTGCGAGCAGGGGCGTGTCACCGTCGAAGAGCCCCAGGGAACGCGGCTGAGCGCCGGGGCGCATGGCCCAGAGCTGGTGCACCCGGCCGCCCTGCGGATCGCCGTAGCCGCGCAAGGTGACGACCGCCCGGCCCGCCGTAACGGAAGCGATCACTCCGATACTGCGTCCACGCTCGTCCCGTCCACCGGTCGCACGGGCGTCCGGCGCCGCGAGAACGTGGGCGATGTCACGCGAGGTGTCCCGGGCGGCGGCCAGTTCGTCCCGGGTGCGGTCCGCCTGGACGGCGAAGAGGGCGGCGACCACCAGGGCGGCCGCGGCGGTCGTCGTGGCGAACGGCACCAGCAGGGGGCGCGGCCGGGGCGCACGGGCGCGCGCCGGGGGCGGCCGGGTGCCCCAGACATGGGGAGGCAGTTGGGGGGTGCGGGCGGGCGCGGGTTCCTGCGGGGTGGTGCGGACCGCGGCCATTACCCGTTCACGCAGGTCGGGCGGTGCGGGGGCGGCTATGGAACAGGCCAGGCGGGCGGCGTCCTCGGACAGGTCGCGCACCTCGGCGACGCAGGGGTCGCAGTCGCCCAGATGCTTCTCGAAGCGGACCCGCTCGGCGGGTTCCAGGGCGTCGAGCGCATAGGGGGCGGCGAGCGAGTGCAGGTCACCGCGGCGACGCAGCCGGCCGAGCAGGCTCATGCGGCACCTCCCAGACAGTCGCGCAGCCGGCTGAGTCCGTCTCTCATCCGGGTCTTCACCGTGCCCAGCGGCAGGGACAGCCGCTCGGCCACTTCACGGTAGGTGTAGCCGTCGTAGTAGGCGAGGGTGACCGACTGGCGCTGCAGGGCGGTGAGCCGGTCCAGACAGCGGCGCACCCATTCGCGTTCCAGCCCGGCCTCGACCTCCTCGGCGACCTGGTCGAAGGCGGGGTGGTGGGCGCGCCGGGCCTCGCGCTGCTCGCGTTCCCCGGCCGCGCGGGCGCTGCGCACCCGGTCGACGGCCCGTCGATGGGCGAGGGTGAGGATCCAGGACAGCGCGCTGCCCCGGCGGGGGTCGAATCGTGCCGCGGACCGCCAGAGTTCCAGCAGGACCTCCTGTGCCACCTCCTCCGACTGTGCGGCGTCCCGTACCACCCGCCGGACCAGCCCGAACACCGGACCGGACACCCTCGCGTACAGCTCCTCGAACGCCTTCTGGTCGCCGCCTGCCACGAGCGCCATGAGCTCGTCCGCCTCCACTGCCGTCTCCCCCTCTCCGCGGGCCGGGCCGGCCCCTCGGCAGGGGTTACGGATCAGCGGGCCGAAAACGCGGGTCGGGCGGGCGGCGATTCGACGGTGCGGATTCTTTTTCCGTTCCGACCAATCCGGTCCCGCGGGCGCTCCGAATCGCCGGGTGTCAGGCAAGTCGGCAGGAGGACGAACGGCATGACAGCAAATTCCAGGTCCAGGACCGGTGGTGGTGCGGGGCGCTCGGGCGTCGCCACCCTGATCTGCGGCGCGCTGGCCGCCGGGGGCCTCGCCGCCGCCGGCGTCACCGCGCTGGAACCGCAGACGGCCCGCGCCTCCAGTCACCGGGAGGCGCCGCTGATCTCCGGGACCCCTCAGTACGACAACACCGACCTGTACGCCTTCGTGAGCCCGGACCGGCCGGACACCACCACGATCATCGCGAACTGGATCCCGTTCGAGGAGCCGGCCGGCGGACCGAACTTCTACAACTTCGCCGAGGACGCACAGTACGACCTGCACATCGACAACGACGGCGACGCCCACGGCGACCTGCTGTTCCGCTACACCTTCAGCACGCACACGAAGAACGAGAAGACGTTCCTGTACAACACGGGCCCGGTCACCAGCCTCGACGACCCCGACCTCAACATCACGCAGACCTACGACATCGACCAGGTGAAGCTGGAGGGCGGCAAGGAGGTGTCGCGGACCACCATCGCCCACGACGTGCCGGTGGCCCCGTCGAACGTCGGCAAGGCGTCGATGCCGGACTACCCGGCCCTGCGCAAGCAGGCGATCCACGAACTGGCGGGCGGCGCACGGACGTTCGCCGGGCAGGCCGACGACCCGTTCTTCCTCGACCTGCGCGTCTTCGACCTGCTGTACGGCGGGGACCTGTCCGAGGTCGGCAACGACACCCTCAAGGGCTACAACGTCAACTCGATCGCCCTGCAGGTCCCCACCCACATGATCGTGGAGTCGGCCGAACAGCCGGTGGTCGGCATCTGGACGACGACGCAGCGCAAGAACGCCCGGGGCGACTTCACCCAGGTCTCCCGGCTGGGCAACCCGCTGGTCAACGAGGTCGTCAACCCGATCGAGGACAAGGACACGTTCAACGCCTCGGCCCCGCGGGACGACGCGCAGTTCCTGAAGAACGTCACGCACCCCGAGCTGCCGAAGCTCATCGAGGCCATCTACAAGATCGAGGCCCCCGAGGAGCCCCGCGACGATCTCGTCGACGTCTTCCTCAAGGGTGTCAAGGACCTCAACCAGCCGCCGCACGTGACCCCGTCGGAGCAGCTGCGCCTCAACACCTCGATCCAGCCGGCCGCCGAGCCGAAGCGGCTCGGGGTGCTGGACGGCGACAACGCGGGCTTCCCCAACGGGCGCCGGCTCACCGACGACGTGATCGACGCCGCGCTGCAGGTCGTCGAGGGCGAGCTGGTCGGCGCCCCGAACGACCTGGGCGACGCGGTCGACGCCAACGACAAGGAGTTCGAGCACGCCTTCCCGTATCTGGCGAACCCGACGGAGGGCTCGCGCGGCCCGCTGGCCGAGGGCGTGGACGGCGGCAACGACGTCCGCAACCAGCTCGGTGACGCACTGCGGCCGGCCGAGGCCGGCGGCTCCGACGACACCACTCTGATCGCCGCGTCCGCGGGCGGCGGTGCGATCGGGGTCCTGCTGATCGGCGCCGGCCTGGCGTGGTGGCGCCGGGCCCGCGGCCGGGCCTACTGACCCCCGCCCCGACAGACCGGCGCGGCCCGTTCCTTCCCCTCCCCCACGCGGGCCGCGCCTTCCCCACCCCACGGCACGGCGAGCACGGCACGGCGAGCGAGGAGAGGCATGGCGGCCCCACGGACGGACGACGGCGCGGCGGAGAGCGAACGGAGCGAGCACGCACAGCGGGACGAGCGGGACGAGCAGGACGAGCGGGAGCACGACGGGGCGGGCCAGCGGGCGGACGCCTCGGGTACCGGTCCCGTCGGTGAGCGGAAGGTGACCGCCGTACGGCGGATGCGCGCACTCCGGGCCGCCGGATGCGCGGTGCTGCTGGCGGTGGCGCTCACCGCGGGGAGCATCGCCGCCGGAGGCGCACGGGACGGTGGCTCGGGGGCGGCGGGGGCCGGGGCCGACGACGGCAGTGCGGTCGGCGCACCGGCCGGGGCCGGTCTCCGCCTGGGCGTCGACCGGCTCCAGGCACATCTGCGCGACCAGCCGAAGGACTCCGGGGCGTGGGCCGCCCTGGGCCTCGCCCTCGTCGAGCGGGCCCGCACCGACGGCGACCCGTCGCGCTATCCGAAGGCCGAACAGGCGTTGAAGCGCTCCCTCGCCCTCGCCCCGGGCAACCACGAGGCGCTCGCCGGGCAGGCCGCGCTCGCCGCCGCCCGGCACGCGTTCGGCACCGCCCTGACCCGGGCGGACCAGGCGCTGCGGCAGAACCCGTACAGCGAACTCGCGCTCGCCGCCCGCATCGACGCCCTCGTGGAGCTCGGCCGCTACGACGAGGCGGCTCAGGCCGCGGACACCGCCGACCGGCGGCGGCCCGGCGTCCCGGTCTTCACGCGGTACGCCTACGTCCGCGAGCTGCGCGGCGACACGGACACCGCCCGCCGAGTGCTGGAGCAGGCGCTGGCCTCCGCGACCGCCCCGGCGGACGTGGCCTACGCCGCCACGCAGCTCGGCGATCTCGCCCGGTCCCAGGGGGAGTACGGCACGGCGCTGCGCCACTACGCCCGTGCGCTCGCCGCCGACGACGCGTATCCGCCCGCCCTGGAGGGCCGCGCCCGGGCCCGGGCGGCGAGCGGGGACCGGGCCGGCGCGGTCCGCGATCTGGAGCGGCTCGTCGCCCGGGCCCCGCTGCCCGGGCCGCTGGTGGCGCTGGGCGAGCTCTACGAGGCAGGGGGCGAGGAGACCGCGGCGCGGGAGCAGTACGCGCTGGTCGACGCCTGGACCGCGCTCGCCCGCGCGGGCGGAATGCGCGCCGATCTCGATACCGCGCTCGCCGCCGCCGACCACGGCGACGCCGCCGAGGCCCTGCGCGCCGCCCGCGCCGCGTGGGAGCGCCGGCGCACGGTACACACCGCGGACGCCCTCGCCTGGGCGCTGCACGTCAACGGCCGCTCCGAGCAGGCCCTGCCGTACGCCCGCCGCGCCCTGGCCACGGGCTACCGCAACGCCGCGTTCCTGTACCACCGGGGCATGATCGAGCGGGCCGTGGGCCGCGCGGAGGACGCCCGGCGCCATCTCACGGCTGCGCTCGAGCTGGACCCCGGGTTCTCCCCGCTGGGCGCCCGGGAGGCGCGGGCCGCACTGCAGGACCTGGGGGGTGACCGGTGAGCGCCCGTCGGCTGCTCGTCCGCGCCGCGGCCGTCCTGGCCGCCGCCGGTGCGCTCGCGCTGCTTCCCGCACCACCGGTGAGCGCGCACCCGCTCGGCAACTTCACCGTCAACCGCTACGACGGTCTCGTCGCCGCCCCGGGCGAACTGCGCGTCGCCCATGTCGAGGACCTCGCCGAGATCCCGGCCACCCAGGCCGGCGCGGACGTCGAACGGCTCGGCATCGACGGGTGGGCCCGGCAGCGGTGTGCGACGGCCGCGCGGGAGAGCGCGCTCACCGTGGACGGCCGCGAGGTGCCGCTGAAGGCACAGGACAGCCACGCGCACGTGCGGCCGGGGCAGGCCGGGCTCGACACCCTCCGCGTGGAGTGCACCCTCACCGCGCCGCTGCCCGGCTCCGGCCCGGCCGCCCTGGCGTTCCGCGCCTCCGGCGCCGCCGCGGGCCCCGGCTGGCGGGAGGTCACCGCACGCGGTGACCGGATGACGCTCACCGCGTCGGACGTTCCCGAGGCGTCCGTCTCGCGGGAACTGACCCGCTACCCGGAGGAGTTGCTGTCCACCCCGGCGGACACCGCCACCGCGGCCCTGCGGGTGCGGCCCGGCGGGCCGGCTCTCGGCGAGGAACGCCGGGACGCGCCCGCCGCCTCGGTCCTGCCGCGCGGCGCCGACCGCTTCACCCTGGCCCTGGACTCCCTGGTCGCCCGCCGCGACCTCACACTCGCCTTCGCGGCGCTCGCGCTCGGGATCGCGGTCGTGCTCGGAGCGATGCACGCGGTCGCGCCCGGCCACGGCAAGACGCTGATGGCGGCGACGGCAGCCGCCCGGGGCGGCCGGGCCCGGCTGCGGGACGTGCTCCCGCTGGCCGCCTCGGTGACGGTCACCCACACCCTGGGCGTGATCGCTCTCGGCCTGCTGGTCACGGCCGGGTCGGCCGCCGCTCCCTCGGTCGTGTCCTGGCTCGGCATCGCCAGCGGCGCGCTGGTGACCCTGGCGGGCGCGGCCCTGGTACGCCGGGCCCTGCGCAACCGGGGACACGCCCACGGCCACCATCACGGACACGGACACGGACACCGTCACGGCCACAGCCACGGGCACGAGGACGGGCACGAGCACACCCACGGGCACCGGGACGGACACGGGCACGAGGACGGTCACAGCCACGGGCACGAGGACGGTCACGGCAGCGAAGGCCACGGGCACGGCCACGGCCACGGGCACGAGCACACCCACCATCACCCCACCACCGCGCCCGGCCTCCGCGGCACGATCCTGCTCGGCTTCGCCGGGGGGCTGGTGCCCAGTCCGTCGGCCGTGGTGGTGCTGGTCGGCGCCGCCGCTCTGGGGCACGCCTGGTTCGGGCTGCTGCTCGTGGTGGCGTACGGCGCCGGGCTCGCCCTCACACTCACCGCTGCCGGGATCGCGGTGGTCCGGCTGGGCGGCGCGGCCGCGCGGCTGCTGGAGCGGGGTCCGCGCTGGGCCTCCGGCCCGCTGGCCGGCCGGCTGCGGCGTGCCGTGCCGCTGGGGTCGGCGTTCGTCGTGGTGGTCCTCGGGGCCGGATTGGTGTTCAGGGGGGCGGCATCCGCGCTGAGCTGAGCTACTTTGGGGAGATCGGGGGAGAAGTCGGGGGAAGAACCGCGCGAGACGACGTAGGGGGCGCCGGTGTTCGAGGAACCCGGTGGGGAACGAGTGATCGCCGGCCGCTACCGGCTGCTGTCCGCCCTGGGCGAGGGCGGCATGGGAACCGTGTGGCGGGCCCGCGACGAGGTGCTGCGCCGCGAGGTCGCCGTGAAGGAGGTGCGCGCTCCCGCCGGGCTCCCGGAGCCGGACGTGGAGCGGATGTACACCCGGCTGGAGCGCGAGGCGTGGGCCGCCGCGCGGGTCGCCCACCGGAACGTGGTCACGGTGTACGACGTGGCCACCGACGAGGGCCGGCCCTGGATCGTGATGGAGCTGGTCCGCGGGGTCTCGCTGGCGGATCTCCTGGAGGCCGAGGGCCCGCTGGCGGCTCGGCGCGCCGCGCAGATCGGCGCCGAGGTGCTCGCCGCGCTGCGGGCGGCGCACGCGGCGGGGGTGCTGCACCGGGACGTGAAACCGGCGAACGTGCTGCTCGCCAACGACGGCCGGGTGGTGCTGACCGACTTCGGGATCGCCGTGGTCGAGGGCAGCTCCGCGCTGACCATGACCGGGGAAGTGGTGGGCTCCCCGGAGTTCCTGGCCCCGGAGCGGGCGCTGGGGCGCACGCCGGGGCCCGAGTCGGACCTGTGGTCGCTGGGCGTGCTGCTGTACGCGGCGGTCGAGGGGGGCTCGCCGTTCCGGCAGGACACTCCGCTGAGCACGCTGCGCGCGATCGTGGACGAGGAGCTGCCGCCGCCGCGCCGGGCCGGTGCGCTGGCCCCGGTGATCGAGGGACTGCTGCGCAAGGATCCGGCCCAGCGGCTGCCGGCCGAGCGGGCGGAGCAGGAGCTGCGGGTCGTCGGAGCCGGGGGTACCCCCTCCGGGGAGGGCACACCGCGGGCGGACACGGCCGCGGGCGCCGCGTACTCGCCGACGGTCACGGCCCGCTCCGAGCACCCGGCGCCACCGGCGCCGGTCCCTGCGCCGGTGCCCGGACCGGCGCCCGGTCCCGTGACGGTCGGGGCGGCGGTGCGCGGGGACGGTGCGAGCGGGCGGGGCCGGCGGGCCACCGTGGTGCTGGTAGCCGGTCTGACCGTCCTCGTACTGGCTCTGGCCGGGCTGACGTACGGGCTGCTGAACCGGGACGACGGGGGCGGAGGTGCGGCCGGCCCGGGCGAGGGCCCGGCGACCGCGGAGGCGGGCTCGCCCTCGCCGAGCCGGTCCGAGCGGAGTGAGCAGCCGAGTCCGCCACCGAGCACCGGGGGCACCGAGGCGAAGCACCCGACGAGTTCGCCCCCGCCGCAGTCGGTGCACGTGACGGTGTCCGGTGTGCGCACGGAGTACTCGGGAGGCTGCCCGCCGCCCCATGCCGAGGCACCTGCTCTCACGGCGACGTTCACGGTGGCGCGGGTGCCGGCGGAGGTCGTCTACCGCTGGGTGGCGAAGGACGACGACGCGGTCGCCGATCCCGGGTGGCAGACGCTGAAGTTCCCGGCGGACGGCGGCCTCACCCGGCAGGACTCGGTGACCGTGACGACGTACGAGACGGACGGCACGGTCGCCGGCGAGATCGGTGTGGAGGTGCGGGATCCGGTGGAGGTCACCTCCGACTCGGTGCCGTTCTCGGTGACCTGCGAGAAGGAGACCCCGACGGACGGGGCCTCCTACGCCGCGCCTTCTGCTGCGGCCTCCCCCTGACCGGGGAGGGCGGAGTTCAGGCGGTGGTGTTCACGCGGTGCTGTCCAGGACCGGCAGATAGCCGCCCGACTGGCCGGCCGCGGTCGGGTGGTAGGACTCGCTGATGTTGAACCAGTTGACGCTGTGCAGCCAGGAGCTGCCGGAGCAGATCTCGTGGCCGGTGAAGGTGGGACGTACGTCGCCGAAGGTGAAGCCGTGGTCGGCGGCGCGCGCGGCGATCGCGGCGTTGAGGTAGTCGGAGGCGTCGTTGATCGCCTTCCGCTTGGTCTCGGACAGGCCGATACAGAAGGTGCCCAGCTTGTAGAAGCGGGGGTAGCCGAGGACGACGACGTGGGCGGCGGGCGCCCTGTCGCGGATCGCGGTGTACACGTTGTCGAGGTTGCCGGGGAGCGTGGAGTCGACGTACGCCCTCGCGGTGGCGATCCGCGAGAGGCAGGAACTGTCGGACTGGAGCACACAGGTCGTCATGACGTCGGCGAAACCGGCGTCGTTGCCGCCGATGCTGATGGACACCAGTCCGGTGGAGGTGCCGAGCGGGCCGAGCTGGCCGGCGACGACATCACCCGTTCGGGCGCCCGCGCAGGCGGTGAAGTGGAACGTCGAGGGTGAGTTGGCGGCGTCCCACAGGTAGGGGTAGGCGCGCGTGCTGCGCCTGCAGTCGCCGCTGGAGGAGATGTAGCTGCCCGCTCCGAGCCCGGAGGAGTAGGAGTCGCCGAGGGCCACATAGCCGTCGGCCGCGGCGGGTTGGGCGGCCTGGGCGGTCGCGGCCCCGGTGAGGGCGGCACCGGCGGCGAGCAGGATGGAACTCAGGAAGCCGACAAGTCGGGAACGTCTCATGGAACCTCCCTTTAGCAGGATCTCTGCCTCAACCGTCGTACCAGCTACGCGTGTTGACAGGAAGTGTCCATGTCAATAATTCCCTCGAATAGGCTCATCGATCGTTCAAAGTCAGACGAAATTCGATCGACACCCCGGGGCCGTCTTGACGCTCTCCCGTGGGCTGCGCCACATTGAGGCCCGGCATCCGGGGCTTCAGGGGGCAAAGCGGAACCGCCCGACGGCATCCCGCCGTAGGGCATCGCCCCTCACAACGAATGGATGCCGGGCAAACCAACAAAACGTGAGAGCTCGTTCCAGGTCTTGCCATTCGGGCTCAAGCGTCAATACCGTCATACATCACACCGCATCGGTCTGTCGGCACGCGATCCCAGGGGAGGGTTCAAGGACCGCGACGGACCGGGCGGAGCGCGGTAGGGGGGTGCCGTGCTCGGTGACCGCACCGGTGACCGAGCCGTGCCGCGCGCGGTCGGCTGCCGTTCTCGGGCGTCGACCAGACTTGCCAGCTCACCTGGCATGCCCGGAAATCCGTTCCGGCGTGCCTACGGGTGGGACAACCCCCCTTTCGAACCGGACACGATGCCGGACCGCCCTGGGGCGGGCGGTCCGCCGGACGAGAGGGACCAGACTCATGAGCTCAGTTCTCCAGCCGCCGGACACGGGTGAGGACCCGTCGGCCGGCGGCAGGTACCGGCCCGTCTCCTCACACCTGGCCATCGCGCCACCGGTGAGCGTGGTGATCCCGGCGATGAACGAGGCGGAGAACCTTCCGTACGTCTTCAAGACGCTGCCGGACTGGATACACGAGGTCGTCCTGGTGGACGGCAACTCCACGGACGACACGGTCGCCGTCGCCCGGGAGCTGTGGCCGCAGGTGAAGGTCGTCGAGCAGCGCGGCAAGGGCAAGGGGGACGCGCTGATCACCGGCTTCCAGGCATGCACCGGCGACATCATCGTGATGGTCGACGCGGACGGCTCGGCCGACGGCCAGGAGATCGTGTCGTATGTGTCCGCCCTGGTCTCCGGGGCCGACTTCGCCAAGGGCTCCCGCTTCGCCAACGGCGGCGGCACGGACGACATGACCTTCATCCGCAAGCTCGGCAACCGCGCCCTGTGCGCGGTCGTCAACCGCAAGTTCGGCGCCCGCTACACCGACCTGTGCTACGGCTACAACGCGTTCTGGCGGCACTGCCTGGACCAGATCGACCTCGACTGCACCGGCTTCGAGGTGGAGACCCTGATGAACATCCGGGTCGTCAAGGCCGGGCTCCGGGTGCAGGAGATCCCCAGCCACGAGTACCTGCGCATCCACGGCACCAGCAACCTGCGGGCCGTCCGGGACGGGCTGCGGGTGCTGAGAGTCATCCTCGGCGAGCGTTCCAACCGCCGTGCGCTGCGCGGCCGTACCCACTCGCCGGTGCTCGGCACGGTCCGGGGGAAGGTGTCTTGACCGGTCCCGACATCTCGGTCGTGGTCTGCGCGTACACCGAGGACCGCTGGGAGGACATCCTCGCGGCGGTCTCCTCGGTACGGGCGCAGTCCCGCCCGGCCCTGGAGACACTGCTGGTCGTCGACCACAACGAGGCGCTCCGGAACCGGCTGGCCGCGGAATTCGAGGAGCAGGCGACCGGAGAGGTGCGGGTGCTCGCCAACGCGGGCCCCCGCGGCCTGTCCGCGGGGCGCAACACCGGCATCGCGGCCGCGCGCGGCGAGGTCGTCGCCTTCCTCGACGACGACGCAGTGGCCGAACGCGACTGGCTGAAACACTTCGCCGAGGCCTACACCGACCCGCGGGTCATGGCGGTCGGCGGGCGTACGGTGCCGATCTGGGCGTCCGGGCGCCGGCCCGTTTGGTTCCCGGAGGAGTTCGACTGGGTGGTGGGCTGTACCTACCGAGGACTGCCGCCCGGGCGGGTCCGGGTCCGCAACGTCCTCGGCGGGAACGCCTCCTTCCGGCGCAGCGCCTTCGACGTCGCGGGCGGCTTCGCCACCGGCATCGGGCGCGACGGCGACAAGCGCCCCCTGGGCTGCGAGGAGACCGAGCTGTGCATCCGGCTCAGCCGGGCCCGGCCCGACGCCGTCCTGCTGATCGACGACCGCGCGGTCATCCACCACCGGGTGCCCGCGGCCCGCGAACACTTCGCCTACTTCCGTACCCGCACCTACGCCGAGGGCCTGTCGAAGGCGCTGGTGGCCCGGAGCGTCGGCGCGGACAAGGGGCTGGAGTCCGAACGCCGGTACACCACCCGCGTCCTGCCGGCCGGCGTGGCCCGCGGGCTGCGCGACGCCCTGCTCGCCCGCCCGGGCGGCGCGGGCCGGGCGGGCGCGATCGTCGCCGGGGTACTCACGGCGGCGAGCGGCTACGCCCTGGGCGCACTCCGCGCCGGACGGCACGGAGCACGGTTCACCGTGCCCCGGGTGGGCGGGAACGCGGGCGGCCCTCCCGTACCGCCGGCCGGCGGCCTCCGGGCGGACTCGCCCGCGCCTCCGGACGGCGGGGGCCGGGAGAACTCGCCCGCGCCCCCAGGCGGCAGGGGCCGGAACGGCTCATCCGAAGCACCGGACAACGGAGGAGGCCGGGGGAACCCACTCCTGCTACCGCACCCCGAGGGCCGGAACGGCTCGTCCGAAGCACCACGCAACCGAAACCCGGAGAACCCGCCCCCGCCCGGCCGAGGCCGGAACGGCTCGCCCGGAGCGCCGCACGGCGGAGGCCGGGGGAACTCGCCGGCGCCCCCGGACAGCCGGGCGCAAGGCTCGCCCGGAGCGGTGGCCGGCGGCGGCGCGGACCGAGGTCCCGAGCCCGGGGCCGAGAGCGCGCCGGAACACCGGGCCGTTGCGGAGAGGGAGGGCAACGCGCGCGACGCGGACGGCTCTTCCGGAGCGCCGGACCGGGAGCGGGCGGGCGCTGCGGCGCCGGTGCCCGGGGCCGGTGACGGCGCGGCCACCCGGTCGGCGGGGTCCGGCACGGGGCCGACGGGCAGCAGCCTGGCCGGCGACGCGGGCGACCCGGCCGGAGCACCCGCTCCCGGGCACCCGAACGTCGCCCCCGGACCAGGCTCCACGGGCGACGCGGGCGACGTCGGCCGGGCCTCGGCGGCGTCGGCCGCGGCGCGCCCCGCAGCGGGTGCCGGGACCGGCGCAGAAGGGGGCGCCGATGTCTGATGTGCCCGTGCCCGTCCTGATGTACCACGCCGTCGCGGCCGAGCCGAACGACGCCACCCGGGCGCTGTCGGTCACCCCGGAGGCGTTCGCGGAGCAGATGGCGGTGGTCGCGGACCGGGGCCTGACCCCCGTCCGCACCGCCGAACTGGCCGCCGCCTGGCGGTCGGGGCGGCCGTTGCCGGAGCGGCCGGTGCTGGTCACCTTCGACGACGGCTACGAGGGCGTGCACCGGCACGCCCTGCCCGTACTCGCCCGGTACGGCTTCCCGGCCACGGTGTTCGTCTCCACCGGCTGGCTGCGCGGCCCGTACGACACCGGGGGCGCCCTGGGCCCCATGCTCGACTGGGACCAGGTCCGCGACCTCGCCGCCGCGGGCGTCGAGATCGGCGGGCACAGCCACACCCACCCGCAGCTCGACCAACTCGGCGGCGCCCGGCTGCGGTTCGAGCTGATCCACTGCAGGGAGATCGTCACGGACCAGGTGGGCACCGCCCCCGCCTCGTTCGCCTACCCGTACGGCTACTCCGACCGCCGGGTGCGGGCGGCGGTGCGCGAGACCGGCTACGCCCAGGCGCTCGCCGTCGGCAACGAGCCGGCCCGGCGCCGCCAGGGACCGTACGCCCTGCGGCGCGTCACCGTGCGCCGCAGCACCGGCATCGACACGTTCGTGCGGCTGGTCGAGGGGCGCGCGATCGGCCGCACCTTCGCCCGGGACCGGGCCCTGACCAAGGGATACGCCGTGGTGCGCCGTGCGCGGCAGGCCGGCCGGCGGGTCCTGGACACCCGTGGCTGAGCCTCCAACCGGCAGGGACCACGCGCCGCGCGCGCCCGGGAAACCGGGTGCACGCGGCGCCCCCGTGCCGGATCATGGCGGCATGTCCGTGAACCCGCACGACGCCCTGCCGATCCGGCTCAACGTCGACGACAGCGACTCCCCCGCCGATGTCGTCGACGCGCTGTTCCTCGGCCGTTTCGCGACGGGCGAGCAGCCGTACTCGCACGCGGCCAACATCGACCGCGTACGGTCCGGCGCGACGCTGCTGCCGCCCGGCGCGCGCGTACTGCGCGCCGCCCGCGACGACGACCGCAGCGCCACGCTCGCCGAGGGCGACGGCTGGACCCTGCTGATCTCCCGCTGGAACCGCGGGGCCGACGTCACGGTCACCGCGACCAGCGCCGACCTCGCCGCGAAGGTCCTCGACCAGGCCACGGACGGCGCGGCCGACGAGCCCGAGCCGCAGCCGGAGAACGTCACCATGGGCTTCTGGTACGTCTCCCCGCGCCGCGGCCCGCACCGCACCACCCGGCAGATCTCGGCCGGCACCTGGGACGAGGTGCGCGCCAACTACACCGCGCCGGTCGCGGACGCCATGGACCGCCTGATGAAGACCACGCCCGAGGACATCGCCGGGCGGCTGCTCCTCCTGCACGGCCCGCCCGGCACCGGGAAGACCTCCGCGCTGCGCACCCTCGCCCGGTCCTGGCGGGACTGGTGCCAGGTCGACTGCGTCCTCGACCCCGAGCGGCTCTTCTCCGACGTCGGCTATCTGATGGACATCGCCATCGGCGAGGAGGACACCGCGGGCAAGGGCCGCTGGCGGCTGCTGCTCCTGGAGGACTGCGACGAGCTGATCCGGGGCGAGGCCAAGCACACGGCCGGCCAGGCGCTGTCCCGGCTGCTGAACCTCACCGACGGTCTGCTCGGCCAGGGCCGCAACGTACTGGTCGGAGTGACGACCAACGAGGACCTGGAGCGGCTGCACCCGGCCGTCGTCCGCCCCGGCCGCTGCCTGGCCCGCATCGAGGTCGGACCGCTGACCCGCGCCGAGGCGGTGGGCTGGCTGGGCGGCGAGGAGGGCGTGGGCCGCGAGGGAGCCACGCTGGCGGAGCTGTACGCACTGCGCCGGGGCACCTCGCCGACGGCGCTGCCGGAGCCGCGGGACGGCGCGGAGGCGGGGCTGTATCTGTAGGTGCTCTCCGGCTCGGTAGGTGTCCCGCATCGGTGTTTCGATGGAGGTATGGCCCTGTTCGTCGGGACGTCCGGCTGGCAGTACCGGGAGTGGCGGAACGCGCTGTACCCGCCCGGGCTGCCGGTGCGGCTGTGGCTGGAGCGGTACGCGGCCGGTTTCGCCACGGTCGAGATCAACAACGCTTTCTACCGGCTGCCGGAGCGGGACACCTTCGCGGCGTGGCGGGAGCGGGTGCCGCAGGACTTCGTGGTCGCGGTCAAGGGCAGCCGCTACCTCACCCACATCAGACGGCTGCGCGGCCCCGAGGAGCCGGTGCACCGCCTGATGAGCCACGCCGCCGGGCTGGGCGGTCGCCTCGGCCCGGTGCTGCTGCAGCTGCCGCCGACGCTGCGGGCCGACGCGGCGCTGCTGGACACGTGTCTGGGGTGCTTCCCGTCCGGCACCCGGATCGCGGTGGAGCCCCGGCACGACTCCTGGTGGACGCCCGAGGTGCGCGAGGTGCTGCGGTCCCGGGGCGCGGCGCTGTGCTGGGCGGATGTCCTGGCCCGGCCGGTCACACCGCTGTGGCGCACCGCCGACTGGGGGTACGTCCGCTTCCACGAGGGCCGGGCCGCGGACTGGCCGCGCTACGGCCGCCGGTCCCTGGAGACGTGGGTCGACCGGATCGCGACCACGTGGGACGACGGTCACGACGTGTACGCCTACTTCAACAACGACCCGAACGCGGCGGCGGTGTACGACGTCGAGGTCTTCGCACGGGCGGCGCGGCGGGCGGGGCTGACGGTGACCCGCACGCCCCGGTCGGCGGCCGGCGCCGCGCGGTCTACGGGCGGTACTGCGCCCGCAGGGCGTCCCCCACGGCCGTCAGCGCATCGTCCTCGGTGAGCCCGAGCCGCCAGACCCGCTCGGCGTACGCCTGTGCGGCCGTCGCCGCCTCCCGCTCGGCCGCCGAGCCCGCGGCGGCGACGAACGTGCCGTTGCGGCCCCGGGTCTCGATCACCCCGTCGGTCTCCAGGGCCCGGTAGGCCTTGGCCACCGTGTTGGCGGCGAGCCCGAGGGACTCGGCCAGGCCGCGCACGGTCGGCAGCCGGTGGCCCACCGGGAGGGCGCCCGAGCGCGCCTGCTCGGAGATCTGTGCGCGCACCTGCTCGTAGGGCGGGGCGCCGTCATCGATGTGGATCTTCAAGGTCACCCGGCGATTGTCCCGCACCCCCCGGAAAATCGGAGGCACCGCGGCCCGCGTCCCGCGTACGGTGCGGCCCCATGACAGTGATCGTGCGGGATCTGCGCACCGAGTCCCGAGCCGACCTGGAGGGCTTCGCCCGGGTTCGCCGGCTCGCCCTGCCCTTCATCCTGTACACCCCCGAGTCCTTGGTCCACGCCCTGACCCGGACACACCCCGACGCCCGCTTCCGCTCCCTGGTCGCGGAGGAGGAGGGCGAGGTGATCGGCACCGCACAGGTCAGCCTGGTCCACGACAGCCCGGAGCCCGGCCAGGGCCTTGTCAACGTGTACGTCCGGCCGGACCGCGTACGGCGCGGGGCGGGCGGGCTGCTGGTGCGCACCGCCGAGGAGTACCTGGCCGGGGAGGGTGCGGTGAAGCTGCTCTCGTGGGTGCTGGACGCGCCGGGGAACCGGCGGTTCGCCGAGGGACACGGGTACCGGAGCAGTCGCTCCGCCCACTTCCTCCGGCTGGATCTGTCCGGCGGCACGCTGCCGCCGCTGCCGGCCCCGCCGGCCGGTGTCGAGCTGCGCACGGCCGCCGACTTCGCGGCCGATCCGCGCCCGCTGTTCACCCTGGACGCGGAGACGTCGGCGGACGAACCGAGCGACGTGGACGTGGAGTTCACGGACTACGAGGCGTGGCTGGCGGCCACCTGGCGGCATCCGCTGCTGGACCGCGAGCTGACCACGGTGGCGGTGGTGGACGGCCGCCCCGCCGCGTTCACCGCGGCCTACACGGACGGCGACGGCCGCTACTCCACGGCCATGACCGGCACCGCGCGCGCTTTCCGCGGCCGGGGGCTGGCCAAGCTCGTCAAGAACGCCTCGCTGCACCGCGCCCGGGCCGCGGGGTGCACGGAGGCGTTCACCGGCAACGACACCGGGAACGGGCCGATGCTCGCGGTCAACGCCTGGCTCGGCTACGAGCTCTGCGCGACGGAGGTGCGCCATGTCCGCGAACTCGGCTGACCCGGCACGCCGGGTGGAGGTCGTCCTGGTCAAGGCGGGCCGGACGAAGATCCGCTACGACAGCACGCTGCTGTCCGACGACGGCACGCGGATCACGGTCCGTGCGGCCTGGGCCACCGGCACCGTCCGCGACTTCGGCTTCGTCCGCTTCGAGCCGGGCGACGTCTTCACCGAGTACTACTGGCGCGACCGCTGGTACGCGGTCAAGGAGGTCCGCTCCGCCGCGGGCACCCTGAAGGGGTGGTACTGCGACATCACCCGCCCCGCCGTGCTCACGGGCACCGAGCTGGTCGTGGAGGACCTCGACCTGGACCTGTGGCGCTCCGCGGACGGCCGGGACGTACGGCGCCTGGACGAGGACGAGTTCGCCACGAGCGGCCTGGCGGACCGCGACCCGGGGGCAGCCGCCGCGGCCGTCGCCGCCCTGGACGGCCTGGACCGTCTGGCCCGCACCGGCGCTTTCGTCGACAGTCTGCTCGGCCGGCGGCTGTCCGTGCGATACACGGCGGAGTCGGAGCATCACTGTCGGGCGTCATACGGTCCGGAGTGACAACCGCCACTGACAGGGAAGTGTCGATGGGGGACTCTCGGGAAAAGGGTCTACCTCCGTGGAGAACACGGAACCCGGTGGATTCCCGAGGAGGCAGCCATGCGCCGAGTGACCGTGCCGAAGCCCGTGAAGAAGAGCGACGCGCGCCGGCTCCGCGAGGAGGCGGACGAGCGGCCTGCCGGGCGGCCCGAGATCCGGCGGGACATCGCGCGCACCTGGTGGCCGGACGGCTGACCGGCGGCGCAGGCTCAGCACAGCGGCTTGCGGTAGTGGATGCGGTCGTAGCGTCCCTCCACGCGGCGCCCGACCGCCTCGTAGCCGTGCGTCGGGCAGATCTTCCGGTTCTCCCACATCATCGCGTGGGTGTGGAGCCCGACTTCGGGCAGCCCCAGCTCACGCGCGCGTGCCTCGACGAACCGCGGCAGCCGTCGCCCCACACCCCTGCCACGGGCGTCGGGGTGGACGGCGAAGCTGTCGAGGAACAGGTGGGCGGGCGCGTCCCGGGCGGCGGCCACGGCCTCGCTGACGACCAGGCCCACCACAAGGTCGCCGGTGACGAACACCCTGCCCGCCGCCACGTTCGCCGCGTGACCGGCCTCCATGGGCACCGGCACCACCCCGGTGCGCTCGACGTAGGGGTGTACGCGGCGTCGGTCACAGCCTTCACCGCCGGTACGTCGGCGTCGGTGGCCGGCCGGCTCTCCTCGTGCGTCATGCCCCGGACCGCAGCTACCTGAGCGCAGTCTGAGTACTCCCTTAAAGGGACCATAAGGATCTCCCTCACCCGTCTTCAGCAGGCGATTTCGCGGTCGGCGGGGGCTAGCTTGCTGAGCGCCCCCACGGGTTCCGGCCCGCACAGTCCAGTGACCGTCTCGAGGAGTTCCCCATGCCCGCACCCCGCAGGGTCGCCGCCGTCGCCGCCGCCGGTCTCGCGCCGCTCGCCCTGACGGCGCTGTCCGCCGCCCCGGCGTCCGCGCACGGCTCGATGGGCGACCCGGTCAGCCGGGTCGCCCAGTGCTATGCCGAGGGCCCGGAGAGCCCGCAGTCCGCCGCGTGCAGGGCGGCGGTCGCGGCCGGCGGCACCCAGGCGCTCTACGACTGGAACGGCATCCGCATCGGCAACGCGGCCGGGAAGCACCAGGAGTTGATCCCGGACGGCAAGCTGTGCAGTGCCAACGACGAGCAGTTCAAGGGCATGGACCTGGCCCGCGCCGACTGGCCGGCGACGAGCGTGAGCAGTGGTTCGCACACCTTCAAGTACCGTGTGACCGCGCCGCACAAGGGCACGTTCACGGTGTATCTCACCAAGCCCGGCTACGACCCGGCCGAGCCGCTGGGCTGGGGTGACCTGGATCTGGCGAACCCGGTGGCGACGGCCACCGACCCGGCGGCCTCGGGCGGCTTCTACACCTTCTCCGGCAGCCTCCCCGAGCGGTCCGGCAAGCACCTGCTGTACGCGGTCTGGCAGCGCTCGGACAGCCCCGAGGCGTTCTACTCCTGCTCGGACGTCACCTTCGGCGGGAGCAGCGGCAACGGTGGCAAGGGCGGCAGCGACGACGGCGGCAGCGGCCCGGCGCCCGCGCCCAGCGCGTCCGCGCCGTCCGAGGAGCAGATCGAGGCCGGCAACGACAGGTCGAGCATCGAGAACCACGGCCACGGCGACCACGACGCCACCACCACGACGGACCCGACCGCGGACCCGGCCGCAGAGCCGGCCACCGGCCCGGCCACGGACCCGGCCGCGGGTGCGGGTACGGCGACCGACGGCCCGGCCGCCGGCGGCAACGAGCCGAAGGCCGCCGGCGCCGGCCAGAACCTCGCCGAGACCGGCGGTGACGCCGGCACGCCGTACGTGGCGATCGGCGGCGCCGCCGCCCTGGCGCTCGGCGCGGCGGTGCTGTTCGCATCGGTGCGGCGGCGCGCGGTGAGCGGCGGCCGGCACGGGCGCTGACCGCGCCCCCACGGCTCGGGGCCTGTCCGGCGGCTCAGGCCGGACAGGCCCCGCGGCGTCGCTGCGGGGCGGCTCACCCGAAGACGGACGCGCAGGAGGTGCGCTTGGCGTTCCCGGGGTCGAGCGCACCCTCCACCGCGTGGAAGGCGATCCGGTCGAACAGCCCGATCGCCAGATGCTCGGACAGATCGACCGGGCACAGGTCCTGGAGCAGGATGTTGCGCACCCCGGGCCCGCTCAGGTACTGGCTCCGGTAGGGCGTGACCACCTGGTCGTACCTGGTGGCGATGACGGTGTAACGGACGCCGGGCACGGTGTCGCCGCCCTCGTTGAGCTTGGTGAGGAAGGCGGAGCCGGCGACCTGGTCGGCCAGGGCGGGGGTGTGCTCGTTGAGCAGGTCCTCGACGCCGGGGAAGTACGGGAGCAGCCGGGTGAGGCCGGACAGGGTGGTGCCGTGGTTGCTGGGAGCTATCCCGACCAGGGCGCCCACCTTGTCGGCTCCGCCGAGGAACTTCAGGTAGTAGCGGGGCATCATGCCGCCCTGCGAGTGCCCGACCAGGTCGGTCTCGTCGGCGCCGGTCGCGGCGAGCACCTTGTCGACGAAGGCCGAGAGCTGCTCCGCCGACTTGTCGACGGGGCCGAGGCCGTGGAAGAACGGGACACCGGGCAGCTGGCCGTAGTCGAGGGAGAAGACGCAGTAGCCACGGTTCTTGAGGTAGGGCGCGAGGCCCAGCCAGTTGTCGACGGAGTTGCCGAAGGTCCCGTGGACGAGGACCACGGGCCGGGGATGGGCGGCGGAGGGCTTGCAGTCGTAGTTGTTCCAGCCTCTGCTGGGGGCGGCGGTGGCGGCCTGGGCGGTGGCGGCGGGGATCAGGGCGACCGCGGCGGTCAGCAGCAGCGCGGTCAGGGCTCTGAACGCTCGTCTCCAGGGCAGCATCGTGTGATCTCCTTGCGGCTCAGGGGAGGTGCGACGGCTCTACGCCCTGTGATCCGGATCACGAGGATGCTGTTCACTCGTCAAGTTACGGGCGAGTAGTCCAAGTGTGAAGTTACGCGTCAGTAAAAACTTCCGGTAACAACCCGCGCGGGTTGTGCGTCGGGTGATAGAGGCTCACCAAGTCGGCCGGACCGGCCCGTCGGGCGCGATCCGCAGCAGGGACGCGCCGAGCGCGCGCACCTCGGCCTCACCCAGCACGTCCCCCCATGCGCCCACGGCCTCCGCCGCCGCCTCCTCGGCGGCCCGTGTGCAGGCCCTGCCCCGCTCGGTCAGCACGACCAGCCGGGCCCGCGCGTCACCGGGGTGCGCCCGGCGCTCGGCGTACCCCTTCCGCACCAGCTCGTCGACGAGCTGGCTGGCCGCCTGCTTGGTCACCCCGAGATGACCGGCGAGATCGGTGACGGTCGCACCGCCCGGCGCGAGCCGGACGAAGGCGAACCCGTGCGCGGGCCGCAGCCCCTCGAAGCCCCGGGCGACGACGCCCTCGTGAATGCGCTGCGTGAGCTCACCTGCGACGGCGAGCAGGGTGGCGGACAGGGCCATGGCTGCGGAGTTCTGCACGGAGGCATTGAAACACCCTCGACCCATCGGTCAGGCACCTTGACCATCAAGTAGCTTGACCATATGGTCAATTCACTTGACTATTCAGTCCTGCTGCCACCCACGAGAGGACCGCCATGCCCGTCGTCCGACCGTCCGACACCGTCACCCACGAGATCCACGGCGCCCGCTTCGTCTCGTACGCCGCTCCCCGCACCGGCAGCCGGGAGCTGGCCGCCTGGCGGGGAGAGATCCCTGCGGGGACCCGGGCGCCCGCCCACACCGTCGACCGGGAGGAGATCCTGCACCTGCTCGACGGCGAGCTGCTGATCACCCTCGACGGCCGTACCGAGCACATCACCGCGGGCGACACGGTGATCGTCGGCCGCGGCACGACCCTCGCCGTCGAGAACCCCGCCGACGGCACCGCCGTCACCTGGGTCACCACCTCCGTCGGCCTGCGGGCGGAGCTGGCCGACGGCACCCTGCTCGCTCCACCGTGGGCCAACTGAGGCCGGACCGCCGGCGGTGGTCAGTCGGCCAGGGCGGCCGGGCGTACCGCCTCCGGGCCGAAGCGCCGGCGGGCCCGGTCGGCGGCCGCCTCGGCGGCACGGGCACGGGTGTCGGCGGGGTCCAGGGAGAGCTGGCGGTAGGCGCCGCCGGCCGGACGCAGCCGTTCGGCACGGAGGGCGAAGGCACGGACTCTCGCCCGCTGCAGCCCGAGGCCGGTGAGCAGACCCACGGCCGCTGCCGCCAGGGCGGGTGAGTGACTGGTGGGCTCCGGCAGGGCGCGCGTACGCGTGGTGGTGCTGCGGTCGGCGTACCGCACGGTGAGGGTGAGCCGGCCGGTGATCTGGCGTTCGCCGCGCAGGCGTCCGCCGATCTGCTCGGCGAGCCCCAGGACCGCCCGGTGCTGCTGCGCCGGATCGAGGCAGTCCCGGTCCAGCACGAGGTCGGCCGTCAGCTGCGCGGCCGGTTCCGACGGGACGACGGGGCGGGGATCGTGGCCGCGGGCGCGCTCGGCCAGCAGCCGGGCGGGGCCCGCGCCGAGCAGCCGCTGCAGCGTTCCCGCGGGCAGGTCGGTGAGCTGCCCGATGGTGTGCAGACCGTACCGGCCGAGGATCTCCGCGGTCGCGCGGCCGATCCCGGGCAGCGCGGTGACCGGCCGGGGACACAGCCAGTCGGCCGCCCGTCCGGCGGGGACCCAGGTGGTCTCCCCCGGTGCGGACGCATCGGCCGCCATGGCCGCCAGCATGCGGTTGCCGGCGAGCCCGGCGCTGCTGTCGATCCCGTAGAGGGCCTTCAGGCGGAGCTTCGCCAACTGGACGACGTCGTAGGGGGACAGGTCGAAGTAGCGGAGCGCCGAGGTCACGTCGAGCTGGACGGCGTCGGGCGGGACGGCCTGCACATGGGGCGTGATTCCGGACATCAGTTCGATCACCTCGGCATACTGCTCCTCGGTCGGCGAGGCGTGCAGATGGAGATGGGCGATGTGCCGCTGGCGTGTGCTCATCCCGCGCTCCCCGGGCTGGTGTACCCGAACTTCTTCAGATCGGCCGAGCGGGTGCCGGCGGGCCGGAGGTCGGCGTACGGATGGAGGCGGGCGCCGGTGGTGCCGTCGGCCAGGGTGCGCCGCGGCTGGGCGGGGGTCGGGTGCGGGCGGCTCTCCCCGAGCAGGGCGAGGGCGGCCTCGGGACCGTTGTCGCGGCGGGCGGCGGCGATCTCGTCCAGGTCCCAGGCCATGGTGCCGACGACGGTACGGCGAGTGCCGCGCACCTGGACCGTGCCGCGCACCAGCAGCAGCCCGCTGTGGAAGACGGTGTGCGCGCAGGCCGGGTGGGAGTCCTCGAAGAAGGCCAGGTCGACCAGGCCGGAGCCGTCCTCCAGGGTGACGAAGATGATGCGCTTGCCGCTGGCGATCGGCGGGGTCTGGGTGGAGGCCCGCACCCCGGCGACGAGCACCTGCTGTCCGGCGCGCAGCCCGGCCAGATGCGCCGCGTCGGTCGCGCCGATCTCCCGCAGCAGCCGGTGGTGGTGCTCCATCAGATGCCTGGAGACGTCGATGCCGAGGGTGCCCAGCTCGGCGCTGAGGGCCTCGCGCCCGGTCATCTCCGGCAGCCCGCTCGGCTCCGCCCCACCGACGGCGCCCGTGTCGATGGGCAGTTGGCCGCTGCCCGCGGACCGGGCGCGGGCGGCCCGGTGGAGTTCGGCGATCTGCAGCAGCAGATCGCGGCGGGTGAGGCGGCCGTCGTGCAGGCGGTTCAGAGCGCCGATCTCGGCGAGGCGTTCGGCGACCGGTCTGCTGGGGTGGGCCCGCTGCCAGAAGTCCGACAGCGATCCGTACGGCTGCCCCGCCTCGATCCGTGCGCACTCGTCCTCTCTGATGCCGTGCACCGCGGACAGCGCGAGCCGCACCCCCCACTGCTCACCGTCGGCCTTCTCCACGGTGTGCTTCACCCGGGAGTGGTTGACGTCGACGGACAGCACGGGGACACCGCGCCGGCGGGCGTCGGCGACCAGGACGCGCTTGGGCCACATACCGGGGTCGTGTTCGAGCAGCCCGGCCAGCAGGAACGCGGGATAGTGCGCCTTGAGCCAGGCGCTCTGCAGGGCGGGCACGGCGAAGGCGACCGCGTGCGCACGGCAGAAGCCGTAGGCGCCGAAGGCCTCGACGGTCCGCCAGACCTCGTCCCGTACGGCCGCGCTGTACCCGCGCGCGCGTGCCGTGCGGTGGAACCAGTCCCTGATCTTCGGCAGCCGGGCCTGCTCACCGAGCGCCCGCCGGGCGATCTCCGCCAGCGCGTAGTCGCAGCCGGTCATCACCGACAGGGTCTCGATGATCTGCTCGTGCCAGATGGTCACGCCGTAGGTGTCGGCGAGCACCGGCTCCAGGTCCGGGTGGGCGTATCCCGGTGTGCCGCCGTGGCGTGCGGCGATGTAGCGCTCGGGCATGCCGCCGGCGACCGGGCCGGGGCGGAAGAGGCTGATGTCGGCGATGACGTCCTGCGGGTCGCGGGGCTGCAGCCGGGACAGCAGGTCCTGCTGTCCCGGCGACTCCAGCTGGAACAGGCCCAGGGTCTGGCTCTCCTGGATGAGCTTGAAGGCGAAGACGTCGTCGAGCGGCACCTGCCGGGGGTCGTCGAGGTCGATGCGGTCGCCGGTGGTCCGTTCGATCTCGGCGACGGCGTGGGCCATCGCGGACTGCATCCGGACGCCCAGGACGTCGAGCTTGATGTTGCCCAGGTCCTCGATCTCCTCCTTCGCGGCCATGGCCATGGGGTAGTCGCCCTGCGGGGTGGGCTGCACCGGCAACCGGTCCAGGAGGGTGGCATCGCTGACGACCACACCGCAGGGGTGCATGGCCATGCCGTGGACCAGGGAGTCGAGGCCCTCGGCGAGTTCCCACAGCGGTCCGTACCGGTGCGCCTCGGCCGCCAGCTGCCGCAGTTCGGGCAGTTCGGTGAGGGCGCCGGTGATGTCACAGGCGCGCAGGTGCGGGAAGCTCTTGGCGATCCGGTCGACGTCCGCGGGTGCGATGCCGAGGGCGAGTCCGGTGTCACGCAGGGCCCGGCGGGCCCGGTAGGTCTCGGGCATCGCGGTGACCGCCACCCGCTCCCTGCCGAACCGGTCGAAGATCGTGTCGTAGCACTCCAGGCGCCGGGCGGACTCCACGTCGATGTCGATGTCCGGCAGGGACGCCCGGCGCACGCTCAGGAAGCGTTCGAACAGCAGGCGGTGTTCGAGCGGGTTGGCGGTGGCGATGCCCAGCGCATGGCAGACGAGCGACCCGGCGCCGGAGCCACGGGCCGCGACCCGGATGCCCTTGGCCCGGATGTCGGCCACGACCTGGCCGACGGCGAGGAAGTACGAGTCGTAGCGCAGGGTGGAGATCACCTCGAGCTCTTCGTCCAGCCGGTCGCGCGCCTGCCGGTCCCGGTCGAGACCGCGCCGGGCCAGGCCGTCCTCGCACTGCCGGCGCAGCAGCCGCGCGGCTCCGCCCTCGGTGGGCTCGGCGCCGAAGAGCTCCGGTTCGGGGAAGTGCGGGGTGCCCAGTCCGAGGTCCGCCGCGGGATCGACGGTGCATGCGGCCGCCGTGGCGGTGGTGTCCGCGAGCAGGCGGCGGGCCCGCCGGTCGTCGGCTCCGGCGCACTCGGCGACCAGCCGCGCGACGGCCGTCATCGCCCGCTCGTCCTTGAGCCAGCGCTGTCCGCTGTCCAGGCGGCGCCGGTCGATCGGTCGCAGCAGCCGTGCGGCGTCCAGGACGTCGGCGAGGCGGTGCTGGTCGGGGTCGGCGTAGCGGACGGCGTTGGTGAGCACCGCGGTGGTACGTGTGCGGTCGGCCAGGGCCAGCGTCCGGGCGGCCAGCCGAAGTGATCCGGGTTCTATGCCGAAACGTTTCTGCGCAACGGCCTCCAGCCGGACCCCCCTTCCGAAGATCCGGTGCCACGGCGCCAGCAGCCGCACCGCGACGTCCTCCCTGCCCGCCGCCAGTGCCCGGACCGGCTCCGAGAGCGGACCGAGCAGCACCGTCAGCCCGGGGCCGCCGTGTTCGCGCAGCGCCTCCCACGGCACCACCGGCGGCGTACCGGACCCGGCACCGGCATGGGCGGCCGAGGTGATGCGGCACAACCGCGCCCATCCCTCGCGGTTCTGCGCGAGCAGCACGAACCGCAGCGGCGGCTCGACGACATGCGCACCGCCGCGTGCCGGAGTACGGCGCCGCCGGCCGGGCGGCGGGGGCGCAAGGGCCTCCACCGCCAGGTCGACACCGAGGACCGGCCGGACCCCGGCGGCGGCACACGCCCGTACGAACCGGACGGTCCCGGTGACCGTGTCCCGGTCGGTGAGCGCGAGGGCCGGCATGCCCCGCCCGGCCGCCCGCCGGACGAACTGCTCGGGATGGGATGCGCCGTAGCGGGCGGAGTAACCGGACGCGACGTGCAGATGGGCGAAGCCCGTCATGCCGCACCTCCATCACTCCACCCCTTTTCAGCCAGACGCCCGATATGTTCATCGTACTCTCGTTCGAATACTCTAACGTCATCGACGCCGGTCAGCGACCAAATTCGAACACGAAAGCGATTCGGAGAGTGAGGCGGCGAGTGGCCGGAAACCTATGCCGACGACCACCGCGCGTACGCCATCCGTTCGGCCCTGTCCCGCCTGCGTAAGCGTCCTCGGACCTCGAACGTGAGGGACATGACACAGACCGCCGGCGCCGGCACCCCGCCCAGCCCCCGTGGCCCCGGTGACCCGCACGGCTTCCTCGCCGAGGTGAAGGACGCCGTCACCCCGCGGGCCACCCTGCTCGTGCTCGGTGTGATCGCGCTCCAGCTGCTGTTCATCGCCTCCTACGTCGGAGCCCTGCACGAGCCGGAACCCAAGGACATCCCCTTCGGGGTGGTCGCGCCCCCGGCCGCGGCCGGACAGGCGGTGAACCGGCTGGAACAGCTGCCCGGTTCGCCGCTGGATCCGCGTACGGTGGCCGACGAGGCGACCGCACGGCAGCAGATCCTGGACCGGGAGACCGACGGCGCCCTGATCCTGGATCCGGGCGGCAGCAGGGACACCCTTCTGGTCGCCTCCGGCGGCGGCACCGCCCTGGCCACCACCCTGGAGAACCTCGTCACCCGGCTGGAGCGGGCCGAGGGCCGCACCCTGCGCACCGTCGACGTGGCGCCCGCATCGCCGCAGGACTTCAACGCGCTGTCGTCCTTCTACGTCGTCATCGGCTGGTGCGTCGGCGGCTATCTGTGCGCCTCGATCCTGGCGATCAGCACCGGCGCCCGGCCCGCCAACCCGCGCCGCGCGGCGATCCGACTGCTGGTGATGGCACTGGTGGCGGTGGCCGGCGGCCTCGGCGGCGCGGTGATCGCCGGGCCGGTCCTGGGCGCCCTGCCCGGCAGCGTGGCGGCGCTGTGGGGGCTCGGCGCCCTGGTCACCTTCGCCGTCGGCGCGGCCACGCTCGCCCTCCAGGGCCTCTTCGGGATCATCGGGATCGGGCTGGCGATCCTGCTCGTGGTGATCGCGGGCAACCCGAGCGCGGGCGGCGCGTTCCCGCTGCCGATGCTGCCGCCGTTCTGGAAGGCGATCGGCCCGGCGCTGCCGCCGGGCGCGGGCACCTGGGCGGCGCGCTCGATCGCCTACTTCCGGGGCAACGGCATCACCGGCTCCCTGCTGGTGCTGTCCGCGTGGGCGGCGGCCGGCGTCGTGATCACCATGCTGGCGGCGCGGCTGCGCCACGGGCACTCCGCCCAGGAGCCGGCCGCACCGGCTCCGTGACGCCACGGACATGGGGAAGTCCCGCCCCTTGCGCGCGGGGCGGGACTTCGCCGAGACGTCGGCGGGGCTTCCGCGGGGCCTGCCCGCGGTCCCGGCTCAGCCGATCTGTGTTCCGGTGACCGACAGCGCCTCCGTCACCGGCTGGAAGAAGGTCTCCCCGCCCGAGGTGCAGTCGCCGCTGCCGCCGGAGGTGAGGCCGACCGCGTCGCTGCCGGAGAACAGCGAGCCGCCGCTGTCGCCGGGCTCGGCGCAGACGTCGGTCTGGATCAGGCCGTGCACGATGTCGCCGTTGCCGTAGTTCACGGTGGCGTCGAGACCGGTGACCGTGCCGGAGTGCACCCGGGTGGTGGAACCGCTGCGGGTCACCCCCATCCCCACGGTGGCCTCGACGGCGCCCGAGATGGCCTGCGTGGAGCCGTTGTAGAGGTTGACCTCGCTCGGGTGGTCCACGTCGGCGGTGTACTTCACCAGGCCGTAGTCGTCGCCCGGGAAGCTGGAGGCCTCGTTCACGCCGATGACGTTGCCGGAGGAGTCCGACCAGGTGGAGATCCCCTCGGTGCAGTGACCGGCGGTCAGGAAGTACGGCTCGCCGCCCTTGACCACGTTGAAGCCGAGCGAGCAGCGCCCGCCGTCGCCGGTGATGGCGTCGCCGCCCGCGGCGAAGGGCCGGTACTCGCCCTCGGTGCGCTTGAGTTCGGCCGTGCCGCCGAGCCCCTCGACCACCTCGGTCAGCCTGGCCCACTCGGCCTCGGAGACCGTGCGGTCGGCGGTGACGACCACCTTGTTGGTGGTCGGGTCGGTGACCCAGGCGGTGCCCGGGATGGTCGCGTCCTGCTGGAGGGCGGTGCGCGCGCTCCTCAGCTCGGCGAGCGAGTTCTCCACGACGCGGGCCTCGGCTCCCGCCTCCTCGACGGCCTGTGCGGCGGCGTCGTCGAGGACGTTGACCACGAGGCTCCCGGCCTCGGCGTCGTAGTAGCTGCCCGCCGTGTCGGTGCCGAGGTCGGCGGCGAGCGTGGAGGCGAGCTTTCCGGCCGCCGTGACGGACAGGGTCCGGGGCGTGTCGGCGGCCGGTGTCTCACTGGCGTTCGCACTCTGGAAGGTGACTCCCGCGGCGACCAGTGCGGCGATGCCCGCACCTGCCACGGCCGCACGCCTCCTGGATATGCGTCGGTGCTTCAACTCACGTCCTCCTGTGGGGGGTCGGTCCGGGAGGTTGTGGGGACCTCTGGGACCGGAAGGCTGGTTGACGGGCGCCAACTCTTCCGAACTCCACAGGGCGCGCACAAGGTCGACTTCAGGACGTGCGCACGACAATTCCAGTGCGCCCACACGGCCTTCACCATTCCCGTGGGGCCGGGCGGGTTCGCGCTGCAAACACTACGAGCGAGTGACCCGTCACCGGGCGGTGAGGTCTACTCCTGTCCGGAACCCACCGCCCGCCGAGCGGCGGTGCCCCCCGGATCCGGACAGGCGGGAGCCCCCGCACGGCGGTTGCGTGCGAGGGCTCCGTGGAGCTGCCGGCTGCGTCCGTGGGATGCGGCCCGGGAGATCCGGTGGACCTAGTAGACGCTGACGCCGTAGGCGTTCAGGGCCTCCACGACCGGCTGGAAGAAGGTCGTGCCACCCCAGGTGCAGTTGCCGCTGCCGCCGGAGGTCAGACCGTAGGCGACGCCGTTGCTGCCGTAGAGCGGGCCGCCGGAGTCACCCGGCTCGGCGCAGACGTTGGTCTGGATCATGCCGTAGACGACGTCGCCGCCGCCGTAGTTGACGGTGGCGTTCAGGGCGGTGACGCGGCCGGTGTGGGTACCGGTGGTGGATCCGTCACGGATCACGCTGGTGCCCACGCTCGGCGTGGCCGCGCGGGTGATGTCCACGCCGCCCGCGCTGCCGGGCTTGCTGATGGACGAGTTGGTGTACCGGACGATGCCGTAGTCGTTGACCGGGAAGCTGGACCCGGCGGTGGGGCCCAGGACCGTGCTGCGGCTGGAGTTGGCGTACCAGGTCCCCGCGCCGTCGGTGCAGTGACCGGCGGTCAGGAAGTACTGGGTGCCGCTGCTGCTGCGGACGTTGAAGCCGAGGGAGCAGCGCCAGCTGCTCGCGTAGATGGCGTCGCCGCCCTGGATCAGCTTGGTGAACTTGCCCGGGGTGTGCTTGATGGTGAGCGCGCCGGCGTTGTCGCCCGCCTGCTTCTTGATCTTGGCGATCTCGGCGTCGGAGACGGTGCTGTCGACGGTGACGAGCACCCGGCCGGTCTTGCCGTCGACGGCCCAGGCGGTGCCCGGGACGTCGGCCTTCAGCACCGAGGCGCTGGCGCTGTCGAGCTCGGCGGAGCTGAAGGTGGCGGGAGTGCCGGCCGCGTTCGCGCTGGGGACCGCGATCGCGGCTGCGGCGACGAGGCCGGTGGCCACGGCGGTGAGCCGGGTCCGTCTCGTGATGCCGCTGCGGGGGGTGGTGCGCTTGATCCTCACTTTTCGTTCCTCCACGGGGGAAGTCGGGGGCCCTGTCGTGGGGTTGAGGGCCCGTGAGGCGCAGCCAGGAGGCGGATGGTCCGCAATGCGAACATGCCGTGCCCCTGACAAGCGCTGAGGGGGAGTATTCGGCCGAACGGCCGGTCGGCGCAAGGGTGCCTTTCGGCCGTCAACTCTTGAACTACCCGGGCCGGTTCAGCCGGGAATCCGCGGGCGTCGGCTCCCTCCCGCGGGCGTCGGGCACCCGCTCCTCGCACCGCCCCCGGAGCGGTACGGGGTGCGGCATCCCGGCACCGGCGGGCCCGGGCCGTAGGGCGTGGCCGCCATGCCGTGGAAGGCGGGGCGCACCTCGGCGGCCGGTCGGCGTCACGCACGCCCCGCGCTCCCTCCCCGGGGCCGGCGCTCCCGGCGCCCTCCGCCGTCAGCCGGTCCGCCGTGCCCGCGGCCGGCAGCACCGCGTCACCGTCCGCACGCCCGGCCCCGGGAATGTCCGGAAGTCGACCGTCCGGATAGTCCGCCGGCCGGCGGGTGCCCGTCAGGGGGAGCGGACCGCGGGGCGCGGGACAGCGCCGCCACGCGCTCCGCTGGAAGTGCCCGCTGTGCCGTCGCCCGTCTGCGGCACCGGCGCGGCTGATCGCGCAGTTCCCCGCGCCCCTTCAGGGCGCTGCCGAACCGCGGCGGACTTCGCCCCACCTGCTCAGCGGCAGGGACCGTTCACGGGGCGGGCCGGTTTCACGGCGCAGACCGCAACGGCTGACGGATCCTCAGCAGTCGCGGCACTGACAGCAGTCGCCGCAGCCGCTGCAGTCGGCGTTGCTGCACGGCGCCTCCTTGCGCTCCCCGCTCCACGGGTCCTCGTACGTGCCGCAGCACAGCCGGCACGTACAGGCCGGCCCCACCCATACGGCGCACCCGGCGAGCGGTCCGCGGCGGCTGCGGCGCGGCGGCTCCGGCGGCAGCGGCCCGCCGGGCGCGCCCGGGGCACCGGGAGCTCCCGGGGTGCCGGGCGGCGCGTAGGGCCCGGAGCTGTGTGCACAGGTGGCGGCGGTTCCGAAGGCGCGGTCGACGGAGGCGCGCAACTCGTGCACGAGCAGCCGGTGCGCGAGCCGCCCGTCGCTGAACTCGGCCTCCGCCAGCGCCAACCGCACCCCGTGCACCGCGTCGTCGGCGAGCCGCCGGGCCTCGCCGAGCGGGGTGCCCGTGGCGGTGAGCGGATTCCACGCGCCCGCGGCGGCCTCGGCGTCCCGGTCCTCGACGGCGTCCAGGAGATGGGCGAGCCGCCCGAAGAGCCGCCCGGCCTCGGCGAGCGGCTCGGCGTTGTACGGCCGGCCGGGCGGTGTGGGCGAAGGCCGCCGCGGTGGCGGTCTCGGTCGGCTCGGTGACCGTCAGGATCGGTGTCCCGGCCGCGGCGAGCGCCTCGACCCCGGTCTGCCGGTCCACGGCGTCGACCAGGACGGCGGTGTCGAATCCGACGGCGCGGCCGGTGCGCGCCCCGGTCGCGTCCCAGCCCGCGGCGACCCGGCGGGCGGCGCGCGCCACCGGCCGGCGCGCCAGCAGCCCGTCGCCGTCGGTGACATGGTCGCGCACCTTCGCCGAGGCCGGCACCAGGGACACGGCGGCCGCGAGCCGGGCACCCTCGCCATGGGCGACGGACGCGGTGCGCATCCCCCGCAACGGGCACGGTCCGGCCGTACGCCACCCGGCACCGGCGCCCCCGCGGCCGGTCTGAGCCTCCGTCAACACCGATATGAGCAGGCCGTCGTAGTTGGTCACGATCCGCGCGAACTGCCCGTGGTCCGTGCGCAGCGCGAGGCACAGCCCGCACAGATGCGCCGTCCACTGGCCGGCGAGCCGCTTCCCGAGCCGATGCCGGCAGGGCCTGACGATTTAGAACACAACGCTCCCCCGTGGTGCGTGACGACGCGTGGCCGCTGAACCGCGGCATCGTACCGGCCGGCTCGTTCACCCGTACGCCCTGCCCGTCACCCGTACGCCGAGAAGAATCATATTTCACTCACAGTCAGCAGCCGTTCGGGAAACGACCCTTGGGGGACCTGGACTCTCGACGTATTCGCTGTGCACCAGTACCGTCACAAACCCCCCGCGCGGCGTCTATCCACTTGGCGCGACGTCCGCATCATGGATGACCATAGGGATGCGGAAAGCACGAAAGACCGCTGTGAGAGGAGGCGTCCATGGGATCGGTACGCAAGGCGAGTGCGTGGCTCGGCCTCGTCGACGACAACGATGACGAGCGCTACTACGACGACGAGACTTACGAGGGCAACGACTCCGGGGACGCCTGGGTCACCGACCCGCGGGTCAAGGTGGCCGCGGACTCCGCCGAGGAGCGGGGCCGCCGCATCGGGACGGTCACCCCGGACAGCTTCCGGGACGCGCGGGCCATCGGCGAGCTGTTCCGGGAGGGGGTCCCGGTCATCATGAACCTCACGGCCATGGAGGCGGCCGACGCCAAGCGCGTCGTCGACTTCGCGGCCGGGCTGATCTTCGGTCTGCGCGGCTCGATCGAGCGGGTGTCCACCCGCGTGTTCCTGCTGAGCCCCGCGGACACGCAGATCATCAGCGGTGAACCGGCCGCACACCGCTCGGACGGTTTCTTCAACCAGAGCTGAGGCGGGGCCGCGCACACCGGCCCCGCCCGCACTTCTTCGGGCCCCGCTCTTCCGGGCCCCTACCGGAACGCGTCGATTCCGGTGAGCGCCTTGCCCAGCACGAGCTGGTGCATCTCGACGGTGCCCTCGTAGGTGAGCACCGATTCCAGGTTCGTCGCATGCCGCATCACGGGGTACTCGAGGGAGATCCCGTTGGCCCCGAGAATCGTCCGGGCCGTGCGGCAGATCTCGATCGCCTCCCGCACGTTGTTGAGCTTGCCGAAGCTGACCTGCTCCGGACGCAGTCGCCCGGCGTCCATCCGGCGCCCCAGATGATGGGCGAGCAGAATCCCCTTGTGCAGTTCGACCGCCATGTCGGCCAGCTTGGCCTGGGTCAGCTGGAACCCGCCGATCGGCCGCCCGAACTGCTCCCGCGACCTCGCGTACTCCACGGCCGACTCGAAACAGCTGCGTGCCGCGCCCATGGCACCCCAGACGATCCCGTACCGCGCATGCGACAGGCAGCTCAGCGGCCCGCGCAGCCCGGTCACCCCGGGCAGCACGGCGTCGGCGGGCAGCCGCACGTCGTCCAGCACGAGTTCGCTGGTGACGCTGGCGCGCAGGGACCACTTGTGCCGGATCTCGGGAGCCGAGAAGCCGGGGGCGTCGGTGGGGACGACGAACCCGCGGATGCCGTCGTCGGTCTGTGCCCAGACCACGGCGACGCCGGCCACGGACCCGTTGGTGATCCACATCTTGCGGCCGCCCAGAACCCAGTCGGAGCCGTCGCGCTTGGCGTACGTCCGCATGGAGGCCGGGTCGGAGCCGTGGTCGGGCTCGGTCAGCCCGAAGCAGCCGATGACCTCGCCGGCGGCCATCCGGGGCAGCCAGGTCTGCTTCTGCTCCTCGCTGCCGAAGCGGTGGACGGCGTACATGGCGAGGGAGCCCTGGACGGAGACGAGCGACCGGATGCCGGAGTCGGCGGCCTCCAGCTCCAGACAGGCCAGCCCGTACTGGACGGCACTCGCGCCGGCGCAGCCGTAGCCGGTGAGCGACATGCCGAGCGCGCCGAGTCCGCCGAGTTCGCGGGCGAGTTCCCGGACGCCGGGCAGGTCGCCCTGTTCGTACCAGTCGGCGATGTGCGGCAGCACCCGGTCGGCGGCCCAGGAGCGCACGGTGTCGCGGACGGCGAGGTCCTCCGGTTCCAGCAGGTCGTCGAGGCCGAGGGGGTCGGCGGGGTCGAAGGCGGGGAGCTTCGCGGACGAGGCCATGTCTTACCCTCCGGGAGAACTTAACTAGCGCTGCTAGCCACGACGACGCGCCTGACGTTACGGGGCGGGCCCCCGTGGCGTCCACCGTCCCCGGCCCGACGGCGCACCACCCGCCGGTGGGAGAACCGGGATCACACCGAGACGCGGGACTCCGACGTCACCGCGTCCCGGGGCGCAGGCACCTCCACCGCGTCGGGGGCAGCGCCCTCGCACTGCATCGTCCGTGGCAGCCGCAGCGCCATCACCGCCCCCGCCAGCAGCAGCCCCGCGCTCACCAGCAGCGTCACATGCAGCCCGTGCACGAACGAGTTCCGCGCCGCGTCCCGAAGCAGCGCCCCGGCCGGCCCGCCGAGCTGCGCGGCGACCTCGTACGCCTCACCCAGCGAGTGCCCCGCCGCCGTCGACGCCGACGCCGGCACCCCGGGCAGCCCGGCCAGTCCGGGCGAGTACGCCGCGTTCATCACCGTGCCCAGCAGCGCGATCCCGATCCCCGCGCCCAGCTGGTACGACGTCTCCCCGATCGCCGCCGCCCCGCCGGCCTGCTCCGGCGGCGCGTCGCTCAGCATCGACTCGTACGCCCCGAACAGCGTGGTCTCCAGCCCGAAGCCCAGCAGCACGAAACCGGTGAGGAGCAGCGTGCAGTTGTCCTCGCGGCCCATCGCCGTCAGCAGCACCACGGCCCCGGCGGTCAGACAGAATCCGGCGCACACCATCCGGCGCGGTCCGAGCCTCCGCAGCATCCGCGCGCCCGCCAGGCCCGCCGCCATCGCCGCGAAGGTCAGCGGCAGCAGCCGCAGCCCCGTCTGCAGCGGCGACAGCCCCAGCACCAACTGCAGGTACTGCGCCGCGATCAGCTCCAGACCCACCAGCGCGAGCATCGCCAGCACGATGCACCCGACGGACGTACTGAACGCCGGCCGCCGGAACATCTCCAGGTCCACCAGCGGATGCGCCCGCCGCCGCTGCCGCCGTACGAACGCGGCCAGCAGCACCGCGCCCGCCACCAGCGGTACCACTGTGAACACACCGGCCGCCGACTCGCCGCCGCCCAGCCGCTTGACGCCCAGCACCAGCCCGAACAGCCCGGCCGCCGCCATCAGCGCACCGACCACGTCCCAGGGGCCCTTGCCCTCGCCCTTGGACTCGGGCAGCAGCAGCCGCCCCACCGGCAGACTGACCAGCATCAGCGGGATGTTGACCAGGAACACCGAGCCCCACCAGAAGTGCTCCAGCAGGAAGCCGCCGAGCAGCGGCCCGACCGCCGCGCCCACCGCGGCCACCGCGCTCCAGATGCCGATGGCGAGCGCGCGCTCCCGCCGGTCGGGGAAGACCTGCCGCAGGATGGACAGCGTGGCCGGCATGATCATCGCTCCGCCGACGCCCAGCAGCGCCCGGGCCGCGATGAGCACCTGGGGGTGGTCGGCGACGGCGGCCAGCGCGGAGGCGACGCCGAACAGGGCGTAGCCCAGAAGGAGGACCCGTCTGCGGCCCACCCGGTCGCCCAGCGTGCCGAACAGGATCAGCAGCGAGGCGCAGACCAGCGGGTAGACGTCGACGATCCAGAGCAGCTCGATCGCGCCGGGCCTGAGGTCCTCGGTGACGGCGGGGACCGCCACGTGCAGCACGGTCGCGTCGACGGCGACCAGCAGCAGGCTCACGCAGAGGACGACGAGCACCACCCAGCGGTGGGCACCGGCCCCGGCCGCCCGACGGCGCTGCCCGGCGGCAGCCGTGGTCGTCCCGGACATGTACGTACCTCCCAGATGTCCCTCGCGTCCGGCGGGGGCTGTGCGGGGTGGGGACTCCCCGCGGCTCGCCCGGAGTGGAGCGGAGGTCTCCGGGCCGCGCAGCGCAACGCGAGTGACTCGTCAGAGTACGCGAGTCCCCACGGCGCCCGCGTGGCGGACCTCTCACCCGCCACCGGTAGCCCATGTGGCGTACGCCACTGTCCTGACCTGCCGACCTGCCGGCGCCCGGCCCGGCCCGCCGGGCGGTTCCGGGCGCCACCGATAATCGAGCCCGTGACCGATCTCGACACGCGCGTGACCGCGGGCCGCCGCTCCCCGGCCCTGCACCGGGCCGCCCCGGCGCTCCTCGGCTTCGCGGCCGTGCGCGCCCTGGGCCTGATCGTCCTGGCCCTGTTCAGCGCCGCGCGGGACAAGAGCGCGTACCCGCTGCTGACCGCCCGCTGGGACTCGCTCTGGTACACCAGGGTGGCCGAGCTGGGCTACGGCTACGAGGTGCGGCTGCCGGACGGCGACGTGCATTCCAATCTCGCGTTCTTCCCCCTGCTGCCCTGGCTGGAGCGGTTGGGTGCGGCGGTGTCGCCGCTGTCGTACGCCGACGCCGGCTTCGTCGTCAGCGCGCTCGCCTCGCTCGCCGCGGCCTGGGGGATCTTCGCGGTGGCGGAGCATCTGTACGGCGGCCGGGCCGGTGTGTGCGCCGTGCTGCTGTGGGCGGTCCTGCCGGTGGGGATCGTGCAGTCGATGGCGTACAGCGAGTCGCTGTTCACCGCGCTCGCCGCCTGGTCGCTGTACGCGGTGCTCACCGGCCGCTGGGTGACGGCGGGGACGCTGGCGCTGCTGGCCGGGCTGACCCGGCCGGTGGGGCTCGCGGTGGCGGCGGCGGTGTGGACCGCGGCGCTCGCGGGGCTCCCGCAGGAGCGGAGCGAGCGGGTGCGGCGGGTGGCGGGCCTGCTGCTCGCGCCGCTGGGCGCCGCCGGTTACGTCCTGTGGGTCGGACACCGCACGGGCGGCGGCGCGTTCGGCTATCTGGACGTCCAGGCCGGCTGGGGCAACGGTTTCGACGGCGGGTACGCGTTCGCCCGCTTCGTCGCCGCGAAGTTCACGTCGTTCCCGTCCGCCCTGGCCGGCCTGGGACTGGTCGTCGGTGTCTGCCTGGTGGCGTGGCTGTACGCCGCCTGCCTCCGGCAGCGCCAGCCGCCGGCGCTGCTGGTGTACGGGGGGATCGTCACCGCGCTCGCGCTGTGCGCGTCGGGCTACTTCGGTTCCAAGCCGCGGCTGCTGCTGCCCGCCTTCCCGCTGCTGTTCCCGCTCGCCGTCGCCCTGGCGCGGCTGCGGGTGCGGGTGTCGGCGCCGGTGGTGGGGGGTGTCGCGGTGCTGTCGGCGCTCTACGGGGCGTTCTGGCTGAACGGCTCCGGTCCGCCCTGACCCGCCCCGGAGGTCCGGCGACCGGACGGAGAATGCCGCACGAGCGCGCGGTGAACGAATTCATAAGGACCGATAAAACAGTCGTCCGGAATGATCAAAAGAATTGCGGGACACGGCTGCCGCGCATTACGGAATGCCAAGAAATAGCGCGGCACCTGAGAGGAATCCCACATCACATCGTCATCACAAAGCTGTTGATTCGTCGGGGTTCGGTCCTCACTCGCTGTAACGTCGATTGGGTGCGCACCGAACGGAACCTCACCCGGCTGGATCGGGTGTTCGCGAGGCTGGACCGGGAACCCGAACGCCCGGTCCTCCTCGATGTACCGAAGATGAGCCGGCACCGGATTGCGTTGTTCGCCGGCACGCTCGCCTTCTACGCGGCCATCGTCTGGGCCGTGCTGATCACCTCCTGGCTGGTCCGCCTGGACTGGCAGGTCATGTTCTTCCGCCCCTACCAGCAGTGGCCGGAGATCCACGCGTTCGTCGACTACTACGTGGTGCTGGGCCAGCGCGGCCCCACCGCGGTGATGGTCGCGGCCTGGCTGGGCTGGCGCTCCTGGCGGCAGCACACGCTCCGGCCGCTGCTGGCGCTGGCCGTCTCGCTGCTGCTGCTGAATGTCACGGTGGGTGCCGCCAAGCTCGGCATGGGCCGGCTCGGACCGCACTACGCGACCACGATCGGCTCCAACGAGATGTGGCTCGGCGGCGATATATTTCCGAGCGGTCACACCGCCAACGCCGTGGTGACCTGGGGCATCCTGGCCTATCTGGCCTCCACGCCCCGGGCTCGCCGCTGGCTGTCCGCCCTGTCCGCGGTCGTCTCGCTCGGCGTCGGGCTGTCCACCGTCTACATCGGCACGCACTGGCTGAGCGATGTGCTCCTCGGCTGGGCCGCGGGGCTGCTGATCCTGCTGGCGCTGCCGTGGTTCGAGCCGCTGATCGCCCGTTCCGAGGCCTGGATCCTGGCCCTGCGCGACCGGTTGCGCGACCGTGTCCCGGCCCGTGCGGGCCGTGTCGCGCCGGTGACGCGGCCGGTCGGCGCCCCGGTGGTGCTCACCCCGTCGGCCACCACCGGCCGGGGGGACGACCCGGTGTACGAGCCGGCCTCCGCGTCCCGGTCGCGGGCCGCGGTGGCGCCGGTGTACCTGGCCTCGGCCCCGCTCACGGCACACGCGGAGCGGACGCCCGTCACCCCTGCGGGCGTCCGCCGCCCGCAGCACGCCGAGCGGCATCCGCGCGGCTCCGCGCCCACCTCCACCGCCCGGCACGGCGCGGGCGGCTGACCGGCCGCGCGGCGCGGGGCCCGGTACGCACAACCCGCCCCTCGCCCGCCGGCACGCCCTCTCGCCCGCACGGCGACGGCCCCTGCCCTCCTGCCGGGAGGGCAGGGGCCGTCGCCGTGGGCCGGGCCCGTCCCGGGCGGTGTCAGCCCTTCCAGGCCCGGACCACGCGGCCGTCCTTCACCTCGAAGTTCAGCCGCCCCACGCGGTACTCCATCGTGATGATCGCCCCGGGTGGCAGCGACCGCACCGTCGACCAGCCCCGCTCGTACGCGAGCCGTTCGGCCGCGCCGGATTCGAGGCCGACGTATGCGTCCGGGCTGTCCCCGGGTTCGGCCGGAGGGGTCGGAATCGATGACATGCCGCCACGCTATGCGCTGCTCCGCGGACGGGGAAGCCCGGGCCCGCAACGGACGCCGCGGATCCCCGCTCGTCACACTTCTGTCACAGACCGTGCTCCGCGTTCTGGCCGAACTCCCTCACACGGACGAGCGATTCCGGCCGTGTTCCCCAGACGCCGGACGGAAATTCCCACGGGCCGCGAACGCCTTTCGAATGGCCGGTCGAAAACCGGCCGCGCAATACCCGCGCGAACGCATTCCCGGTCCGGTGCGGGCGACGCCCGCACCTCCGTTGCATTCACAGGAAAAACACATCGGCGGCACACTGTCTCCGTATCGCTCCGCGGAGCGGACACCGCTCGCCCACGGGGCGGGGAGGTCACCCGGCGCGTCGTACGGCCGTTCAGGGACGCAGCGCGGTCACCGACACGGACAGGTCGTTGTCCTGCGTGTAGTACGGCCCGGCCACCACGGCGCCGGCGGGCGTCTGCACGCGGGCGGAGGGGAACGTGAACACGGGCTGCTTGTCGGCGACGTCGTCCAGCAGCCGGGCCACCCGCACCCGCGGCCCGCCCGGGCCGGCCGGCCGCAGCCACAGGTCCCACACGCCCGGCGGCAGTCCGGCGTAGGCCACGGCGAGCCGGAACTCGGTCCGTTCGCCGGTCAGGTCGAGCCGGCGGGTGCCGCGCGCGCCCGTGCCGGGACGTCCGTGCAGCTCGGCGTGGGCGCCGGGGCCGAGCTCGACGCCGTACACCCGCCCGCGCACGCTGAGCCCGGTCTCCCCCGCCCGGAGTTCGGCGGCCTCGGCGTGCGGGGCGCGCAGCCAGCTGCGGACCGTGAGGTTGCCCTGCCGGGTGGCGTACGGGATACGGACGGCGACATGGCCGTGCAGGCCGCTGGGGATGCGGTCGGCGAGGGAGCGCAGGTCGGTGACGCCGGGCACCAGCCGGTGCGGCTCGTCGTCCGCGACGCGCGCGTAGGCGTCCCAGCGGCCCTCGGGCAGAGCGACGGTGCTGGGCAGCGCGGCGCGCAGCCGACCCTCGGCGGCGGGGGCCAGCGGCAGGCTGACCTCGTCGTCGGCGTCGCGGCGGCGCAGCAGCAGATGGGCCACGCCGGCGTCGCCGGGCGTGGCGACGTCGAAGGTCAGACCGCCCGCGGAGTCGGCGATGCAGTCGGCGCGCAGCGGTGCGGCCTGCCGGGCCGGCGACGTCATGCGGTGCGCTTCCTCCCTGGGCGGTTCGTCGTCCGGTGAGACCCGGAACACGATTGTCTGGTTGCTTCCGGCGGATTGCGATGCGATCACGGTTCGTAGGCCAGCAGGGGAACGTCGAAGCAGGTGCGGTTCATGTCTCCCTGGGTGACCCAGCCGCTCCCGTCCTTCCAGCGGGCCACGGACAGACAGGCACGGCTCTGCTCGGGCGGCTCGGGCAGCCGTGCGAAGTCCACGGGGAGCAGCAGGCCGCCGGCGGTGTAGCCGTTGCTGCGGTCCATGTAGGCGTCGACGCACGCGCGGGTGACGCCGGTGACGCCCTCTTTCGCGCAGGACCGGGCCGCGTCGGTGAACCAGCGGGCGGCGGCCCAGCCCTCCAGCTGCCACTGGGAGTGGGTGTCCAGGTCCTCGGTGGCCTCCCGGAACTCCCGTACGGCCGGATGCCCGGTGTCGTCGAAGTTGCGGCTGGCCCCGGTCGCCCACAGGGCGTTGCGGCAGCGCGGGGCGTCGCGGTAGTCCTCGGCGACCCGGGAGGTCCAGTTCTGCACGTTGGTGACCTTGGCGAGGACGGTCGCGCCGACGGCGTCCATGGCCTCGCACAGCCGGGCGTTGCCGTGCCGGTCGATGGCGTCGAAGACCAGGTCGGCGCCCTGCTCCCGCAGATCGGCGGCGACGGCCCGGAAGTTGGGCAGCGCGAAGTCGACCTGCTCGGTCACCACCTCGTACCCCTCGGCCCGCAGGCCGCGTTCGACGAGCCGGGCGTAGGCGGCGGAGGCCGGCTGGTTGTAGGAGACGACAGCGGCGGTGCGGGCGCCGTGCTCGCGCTTGAAGTAGCGGTAGACCTCGGTGCCGCCGTACAGTTCGCCGTCCCAGCCGGGCGTGCCCTCGCGCGGCGCCAGGCTGCCGTAGATGCCGTACAGGTGCGGCCAGGTGTCGTAGGCGGGCCCGATGGGCTGACCGCCGATGTCGGGCACCTGCGCGCGGGAGACCCGGGAGGCGGCGGCGTAGTCGAGGGCGGTGGTGGCGACCAGCGCGACCACCTTCTCCTCGTCGACGAGCCGGTCGACGCACTCGTTGTTGCCGACGCCGCTGCCGCCGTCGTCGCACAGGTGCACCTCGACGCGGCGGCCGTCGATGCCGCCGCGCGCGTTGAGCTGTTCGAACCAGGCGCGGGCGCCGTCGCGCGGGCCGGTGAACGCGTCGCCGCCGACCGGGCTGGTGGCGCTGGTGATGATGCCGACGGGGATCGGTCCGGCGTCGGTGCGGCCGGGTGCGGGGGCGCGGTCGTCATGCTCGAACTCGCTCTCGGGCAGGCGGCTGCCGCAGGCCGCGCTCAGCGCGAGCAGCAGCACTGCGGCAGCGGCCTCAGCAGCCCGGAACCGGCGACGCCGTCCCATTGCCGCTCAGCTGGACCAGCGCGCACAGGGTGTTGGCGGACACCTTCCAGATGCCGTTCTGTTCGACGGCGGTGCCGGAGGCGTCGGGCAGCGCGGTGGCGCCCTGCAGGGTGAGGGTGTAGGTGACGTCGGCCTCGGTCGGCGAGGTGAACTCGACACCGGTCACCTCGGCCTCGACCTGCCCGCCGCGTTCGTCGCCGCTGAAGGCCTCGAGCACGGGGGCCATCTGCTCGCCGTTCTCCAGGAGGAGCTGCTTCTCCTCCAGGGTGGTCTCCGGGTCGAAGAACGTCTGCCAGTTCTCCCTGACCTCCGCCTCCGCCGCGGCCCGGTCGGAGGGCTCGGTCGCCGGGGCGCTGGTCGTGGTGCGCTCCGCGGTCGGGGTCGGGGGCGGGGTCCCTCCGCCGCCGTCGTCGTCGCCGCACGCCGCGAGGGTCGGGGCGAGGACCAGCAGGAGGGCGACCACCAGCGCCCTGCCTCGCCGCGCGCTGCCGCGCGGCCCGTCCGCCCGCCCGAGATCGCTGCCGAGAACCATAGGGCTCACCACCGGGTGTCGGTCCGGGCCGGGTGCGCCCGGTGCTTTCAGGGTCGGCTCCCGGGAGGCATAGTGCAAGCCATCGGCCGGCTCGCCCGGAAGCCGCCGGAGGCGGACGGCAGCGGCCTGAGGCAGCCTGAGGGGACCGGCGGGCCCGAGGGATCCGGGCGGAGCGGAGCAGACGGTGCCGGGCGGCAGCCGGAGGGAGCCAGCGATGCGGACAGCCCGACTGCGGACCGTGCCCCCCGTGCTGTGGGCCGGCTGGGCCGCCCTCGCCACGGGCGCAGTGCTGTGCGTCCTCGGCTGGTACGGGGTCTCCGGCGAGCGGTTCGCCGAACGGCAACTGCCGTACATCGCCTCCTGCACGGTGCCCGGCGCGGCGCTGATCGTCGCCGGTGCGGTGCTGCTGGCCCACGGCCGCACCACCGTCGCCGCCGCGCGGATGGAGGAGCTGTACGGGCTGCTGGTGGACGCCGAGCCCGCCGACGCGGACGAGTCGGGGCGGCCGGCGGGAGCACCGGCCGCGGTCAGCGGTGAGCTGCGGACGGTACCGGGCGGCACGCTGTTCCACCGCGCGGACTGCCCGCTGGTCGCCGGGAAGGCGGAGGCCGTGCCGGTGGACGCCGGGCTGCTCACGGGCGGCGAGCTGGATCCCTGCCCGATCTGCGAGCCCGGCGGCGACCTCGGCTGATGGCGTCCCTGACGTACGACCTCACGCTCGCCGGGCTGTCGGTCGGGGGTGCCGCCGCGCTCACCGGGGTCGGGCTGATCGTGACCTACCGGGCGACCGGTGTGCTCAACTTCGCGCACGGTGCGATCGCGATGGTGTGCGCGTACGTGCTGCGCCAGTGTGTGGTCGAGTGGGGCTGGCCGCTGTGGCCCGCCGCGGCACTGACGCTGCTGGTGCTGGCCCCGGGTCTCGGACTGGTCCTGGAGCGGTTCGTCTTCCGGCCGCTGTCGGTGCTCGGCAGCGATCCGGCGCAGACCCTGGTGGCGTCCCTCGGGGTGTTCGTGCTGCTGGTGGGCGGGGCCGCGCTGCTGTGGGGCCAGGGTGCCCGGGCGGACGCGCCGGAGCTGCTGCCGCGGGAGCCCTGGGCCCAGCTGGCGGTGGTGCTGGCGCTGACCGCCGCGGTCGGGGCGGTGATCCGGCGGGGGCGGTTCGGTCGGGAGCTGCGGGCGGTGGTCGACGACCGGCAGCTCGCGGTGCTCGGCGGCATCGACGCGGACCGGGTGGCGGCGGCGGGGTGGGCGTTCGGCGCGTTCACGGCGGGCGTGACCGGGGTGCTGCTGGCGCCGTACGTACGGCTCGACCCGTACGGTCTGCCGCTGCTGGTGATGGAGGTGGTGGCGGTCGCGGTGGCGGCGCGGATGCGCAGCCTGCCGGTCGCGGTGCTGGTGGCGCTCGGCATCGGAGTGGCGCAGAGTCAGCTGACGCGGCTGCACCCGTCCGGCTGGGGCGAGCCGTTGGTGCAGGCGCTGGGGGCGAACCTGTTCGTGGTGGCGCTGCTGGTGACGGCTCTGGTGCTGCCCGGTGTGGGCGCCCGCGACGCGCTGCCTCGCGCGGCCACCGCGCGCCTGCCGACTCCGCCGGCCGCCTGGATCGTCGCGGTCGTGCTGTTCCTGCTGCCGCTCGGCTTCGCCGGGCGCGACCTGCACACGGCCGTGCAGGTCCCGGCGCTGGCGGTGGTGCTGCTGTCCCTGGTGGTGGTCACCGGCCGGGGCGGGCAGATCTCGCTGGGGCAGGCGGCCTACGCGGGCCTGGGCGCCCTGTTCACGGCGCTGCTGGCGGCGGGCCGGTTCCCGGGCCTGCCCCGGCTGCCGGAGCTTGCCGCGCTCGCGGTGGCGGTCGTCCTGGTGGCTCCGCTGGGCCTGCTGACCGGCTGGCCGGCGATCGGGCGGCGGGGACTGGCGCTGGCACTGGCCACCTTCGCGGTCGGCGTGGGGGTGAGCCGGTTCGTCTTCGCCCAGCCGTACGCCACCGCGGGGCTGTCCCTCGGCCGCCCGGCGGGCTTCACCGGCGACCGCGCCTACTACGTCCTCGAACTGGTCGTTCTCGCGCTCGCCCTGCTGGTCACGGCGGCGCTGCGGCGGGGCCGCACCGGGCGGGCGCTGGCGGCGATGCGGGACCACGAGTCGGGCGCGTCGGCGGCGGGCGTCCCGGTGCCCGCGCTGAAGCTCCTGGCGTTCGTCTCGGGCGCGGCGCTGGCCGCGCTCGGCGGCGCCCTGCTCGGTATGGGGCTGCGCGCCTTCGACCCCGCGGCGTACGACCCCGTGCGCGGCCTGCTGTGGTTCGCGGCGGTGGTCGTCATCGGCGCCGACAGCACACTCGGCGCGCTGCTCGCCGCGGCCCTGCTGGTCGGCCTGGACGCGGGGACCCGGGGCGGGGTGGCGGCGGCCCTGATCGGCGTCCTGGCCGTACTCCTCGGACGCTTCCCGGGCGGCCTCTACGAGGCCCTGCGCACGACGGCCCGGCGCCTGCGGCTGCGGCGGCCCACGGCACTGACGGACCTGGGCTCCCGCGTACGGACCCGGGTACGCACCCGGTTGCACCCGGTGGACACCCGCCCGGCCGGCACCCCGGTGGCGGCGGGCCTGACCGCGGTGACCCCCACCGGCCCGGGCGGAGCGGGGGCAGGTGCCACACCCGGGAGGGAGGACGGCGGCAGACCGGCCGACGGCGGAGGCCCGACGAGCCGGCCCGGCGGTCCGGGAGGTGCGGCCCCCGGCCTCCCGCGGGCAGACGTGCCTCCTGCGCTGCCCGAACGGCCCGGGAGGCGCCCCCTCCGGGGGAGGCATCCCTTCGGCTCCGGGCCGCGCACCCCGCCCTCGCCCGGCGAGGTCACCGCTCCCCCGCCCGGCGAGCCGGTCCTCACCGCGCGCCGGCTCCACGTCCGCTTCGGCGGCTTCACCGCCCTCGACGGCGTGGACCTCGACGTCCCCGCGGGCCGCGTCACCGCGGTGATCGGCCCCAACGGGGCCGGGAAGAGCACGCTCTTCCACTGCCTCGCCGGCACGCTGCACCCCGCCCGCGGAGAGGTGCGCCTCGCCGGCCGGGACCTCACCCGCCGGCCCGCCCACGCCCGCACCCGCCTCGGCATCGCACGGACGTTCCAGCAGCTGGCCGTCTTCCCGACCCTGACGGTGGCCGAGAACGTCCGCGTCGGCTCCGAGCAGGGCAGCGTCAGCGACCCGGCCGCCGTGGAGCGCACGCTCCGGCTGCTCGGCCTCGACGGCCCGGTCCGGGCGCTGCCCGCCGCCGGTCTGCCCACCGGGACACTGCGCCGCGTGGAGCTGGCCAGGGCGCTGGCGGGCGCCCCGCGCGTGCTGCTGCTGGACGAGCCGGCCGCGGGCCTGGACAGTGCCGAGGTGGCCGCGCTGGCCCGGGTGCTGCGCGCGCTGGCCGCCGACGGCATGGCCCTGCTGGTCGTCGAGCACGACCTCGACCTGGTCGCGGACCTCGCCGACGTGGTGCATGTGATGGCGGCCGGCCGCATCGTCGCCTCGGGCCCGCCCGAGGGCGTCCTGGACGCGGTGCACCGGGGGGCCGGTCCGTGACCCTGCTGTCGCTGCATCACGTGCGCGTGCGCTACGGCCCGCTGGAGGCCCTGCACGGCGTGAGCCTCACCGCGCCCGGTCCGGGCGTCACCGTCCTGCTGGGCCGCAACGGCTCCGGCCGGACGACCGCGCTGCGTGCGATGGCCGGAACCGTTCCGCTGTCCGGTGGGTCGGTGGCGTGGGACGGCGCCGACATCACGCGCGTACCGGCGTACGAGCGGGCCCGGCGCGGCCTGTGCCTGGTGCCCGAGCGCCGGGCGGTGTTCGCCTCGCTGACGGTGCGCGAGAACCTCGCGCTCACCGCCCGCGACCACCGCCCGGCGCTGGACGCCTACCCGCAGCTGGAGCCCCTGCTGGGGCGCCGCGCCGGCACGCTCTCCGGCGGCGAGCAGCGCATTCTGGCGCTGTCCCGCGTCCTGCTGGCACGCGCGCGCATCGTGCTCGTCGACGAGCCGGCCCAGGGCATGTCGCCCTCGGTCGCGGCCCGGACGTACGAGCTGCTGGGCGCGCTGGACGCCTGTGTGGTCGTCGCCGAGCAGCGGCTGCCGCCTGCCCTGCACCGCCGCACCGTGCTGGTGCACGAACTGCGCCGGGGCACGGTCGTCTTCAGCGGTGAGGCGGGCGAGCTGGGGCGCCGCTGACCCGGCGCGGGCTCAGAGCCGGAGCCGCTGCCCGGGCACGATCAGGTCGGGATCGCCGCCCACCATCGCCCGGTTGGCGGCGTACAGACGCTGCCAGGTGGTCCCGTGGCGGGCGGCGATACCGCTCAGTGTGTCGCCCGCGCGGACGGTGTAGTCGCCGCGGGAGGCCCCGCGGTCGGTGTGGCTCCGCCGCGCCTCGGCCGACGCCGCCGCCGGTGCCTGTGCCGTCGGCGCCTTCTGCCGCTCGGGCGGGGCCGGCTTCGCCGAGCCGCCGCCCGCGGCCGGTGCGCTGCCGTACGCTCCGGCCCGCTGCGAACAGGTCGGCCAGGCGCCCCAGCCCTGCGCCCGCTGGACCTTGGTCGCCACGGCGATCTGCTGGGACCGGGTCGCCCGGTCGGCGGTCGGCGCGTACGCGGTGCCGCCGTACGCGCGCCAGGTGGAGGCGGCGAACTGGAGTCCGCCGTAGTAGCCGTTGCCGGTGTTGATGTGCCAGTTGCCGCCGCTCTCGCACTGGGCGATGCGGTCCCACACGCCGCTGTCGGCCGCCCCGGCAGTGCCGGTGGCGGTGAGCAGCCCCAGCGGCACGAGCAGGGCCGCGCCGGCCAGGAGGGCTGTCGTCCGGGCCCTGTAGCGGGCACCGCTGCCGGTGGACGGCGTGGTTCGGGTGGTATCGGCACACTCGGACATGGAGATCCTCTCGACGCGCCCGGGGTCCCCCGGGCGGGGCGCGCTCCCCGCGCACACGACGCGGTTCGCCACGCTCCGCCCCGTCCGCCGTGCGGCCGTGGTGCGAGCCGGAGTGGTGCGGGCGGACGTACCCGAGCGGTGCTCTCTGCACACGGCCGAGGAATCTAGGGACCGCGCGCCCCGGGGATCAACCAACCCCCGGACATCGCAGGCCAGTTCGCGGTTACCCGAGGTAACGATGATTTCCCGCCACCCGCTTCATGCCGTGATTTCCGGATTTGTCGACCGGATGCCGCGACCCGCTGTGACCCACTTCACCGACCCAACGGCCGCTGATCACACGGTACTTGACGGTGAGTGCGCGATTCCGTCCGACAGGTGACCGTCCGCGCCCGACGGTTCGATTCCGTTCGCCGTGGGGCGTGACTCCCGCCACAGACGGCCGTTGTCTTCTTCATGAGCCGGGGATTGTCCCGGACCACGAGCCGGGATCCACCCGGCCTCGCCACGCACCGCATCCCGAGGAGCCACCCGTGCCGCGCATGCTCGACGTCAGCGACGAGGTACGCGCCGAGATCGGCGACGAAGAAGCCGACCGCCTGCTCGCCGGAGAGACCGCCCCGGGCAGTTACGACTGCACGTCCTGCCGCACCCCGGGCGACTCCGAGCAGGAGCGCACCAGCACCGTCCTGTTCATCGGGGACGAGACCGCCGTCCTCGCCTTCGCCCACGCCGGCTGCCTGCCCTCGCAGGTCGTCAAGGTCACCGAGGAACAGCTCCAGGGGGCCGTACGCTCCATCAGCGGCGACACCGTCGACCTGGAGCCCGACAAGGTCGTGCCCGAGCAGGCGGTGCTCGGCGTGACCAGCGGACTGGTCCTGATCTCCGGGGAGTTGCACCCGGCCCTGGTCGTGGAGCCGACCGCGCCCATCGCGCGGCCCGGTACCAACGGCGAGGCCGGTGACGATTTCCTGCCGCTGCTGATCGAGCAGGGCTTCCTGCCGCTCTCCGACCTGTCCGCGGCGCCGCAGGTGCTGCACGGCTGGTCCGTGCTGCTCGCCATGGGCCGGCTGCACGCGGTCCTCCAGCCCGGCCAGGACGGCGGCCAGCCGGTGGCCTGGTGGCAGGCGCACCAGCCGCTGCAGGTCACCGAGGGCTGGCGCACCGCGGCCAACAAGCACCAGCAGGTGCTGATGTTCGCCGCCCCGGTCGGTTCGATCGGTCGGCAGCCCCGGGAGGACCTGCTGCGGGAGGCGCTGGACAAGGCTGCGGCGAACGGCCGGCTGGTCGCGGCGGCGCTGCCGCTGGCGGGGACGTGAGCCCCGGCCGACCGCCCCGCGCCGCGCGCGGCGCCCGACCGCATCCCTTCCCGTTCGGGGTCGTTTGACATACGTGCACGCATACGACGCCTTCCACCGCCAGGGCGGCCCATCGGCCACGCCGATCTACGACACGCTCTACGCCGAGTACGTCAAGTCGTTCCGCTCGCTGCCGGGTGACCGCAGCGGAGAGGAGCAGCTCGGGTTCACCGCGTTCCGGAGCATCCCGGGCGCCAGAGGCTCGTACAGCGCCTACAGCGCGGGGGCGCACAGCGCCCGCCGGTACGGAGGTCTGCACGTCCCGGCGGCGCTGCCGCCCGCACCGCGCAGGGGCCTCTGACCCACCAGGAGGGCGGACACACCAGGAGGGCGGTCCCGGCCGGGACCGCCCTCCTGCCGTCTCTTCCCCGCGCCGGGCTACTTCCTCCTCGCGCCGCGCTTCTCGCGCACCCGCACCGAGATGTGGATCGGGGTCCCCTCGAAGCCGAACTCCTCGCGCAGCCGGCGCTCGATGAAGCGGCGGTAACCGGCCTCGATGAAGCCGGAGGCGAAGAGCACGAACCGCGGCGGCCTGGTACCGGCCTGGGTGCCGAACAGGATGCGCGGCTGCTTGCCGCCCCGCACCGGGTGCGGGTGGGCGGCGACCAGCTCGCCGAGGAAGGCGTTCAGCCGCCCGGTGGGCACCCGGGTCTCCCAGCCGGCCAGCGCGGTCTCGATCGCCGGGACCAGCTTCTCCATGTGCCGGCCGGTGTACGCCGAGACGTTCACCCGCGGCGCCCATGTCACCTGACCGAGCTCGGTCTCGATCTCCCGCTCCAGGTAGTAGCGGCGCTCCTCGTCGAGGGTGTCCCACTTGTTGTACGCGAGCACCAGCGCGCGGCCCGCCTCGACGGCCATGGTGATGATCCGCTGGTCCTGCACCGAGATCGACTCGGCGGCGTCGATGAGGACGACGGCGACCTCCGCCTTCTCCACGGCGGCGGCAGTGCGCAGCGAGGCGTAGTAGTCGGCACCCTGCTGGAGGTGGACCCGCTTGCGGATACCGGCGGTGTCGACGAACTTCCAGGTGACGCCGCCGAGTTCGATCAGCTCGTCGACCGGGTCGCGGGTGGTGCCCGCGAGCTCGTTGACGACCACGCGCTCCTCGCCGGCCACCTTGTTCAGCAGCGAGGACTTGCCGACGTTGGGGCGGCCGATCAGTGCGATACGGCGCGGACCGCCGACTCCGGCCCCGCCGAACGTCTCGCGCGGCGCCTCGGGCAGCACGGCGAGGACCTGGTCGAGCATGTCGCCGGTGCCGCGGCCGTGCAGCGCGGAGACCGGGTACGGCTCGCCGAGCCCCAGCGACCACAGATACGCCGCGTCGGCCTCGCCGCTGGGGCCGTCGACCTTGTTGGCGCAGAGCACGACGGGTTTGCCGGCCTTGCGCAGCAGGCGGACGACGGCCTCGTCGGTGTCGGTCGCGCCGACCTTGGCGTCCACCACGAACACGACGGCGTCGGCCGCCTCGATCGCGTACTCGGCCTGTGCGGCCACGGATGCGTCGATGCCGAGGACGTCCTGCTCCCAGCCTCCGGTGTCGACGACCTTGAAGCGCCGGCCGGCCCACTCGGCCTCGTAGGTGACCCGGTCGCGGGTGACGCCGGGCTTGTCCTCGACGACGGCCTCGCGGCGGCCGATGATCCGGTTCACCAGGGTCGACTTGCCGACATTGGGGCGGCCGACCACGGCGAGGACGGGCAGCGGGCCGTGCCCGGCCGCCTCGATGGCGTCCTCGACCTCCTCGAGGTCGAAGCCCTCTTCCGCGGCGAGCTCCATGAAGTCCGCGTACTCGGCGTCGCCAAGCGCCCCGTGGTCGTGCTCCTCGCCCGAGCCGCCGGAGTGGATGTGGTCGTTCATGAAGATCGGTACCTCGTTCATCGTGGTGATCGGTGGCCCACCCCAGGTTTCGGGTGATCCACTACTCAAGTGTCGCCTAGCGGCCGGTGAGCCGCCTGGCGTTTTCCAGGTGCGCGGTGAGCTGCTTCTGGATGCGTTCGGTGGCCTCGTCCAGGGCCTTGCGGGTGCGCCGTCCGCTGCCGTCGCCCGCAGCGAAGGGGTCGCCGAAGACGACGTCGATGCGGGAGCGCAGCGGAGGCAGCCCCTTGATCAGCCGTCCGCGCCGCCCGGAGCTTCCCAGCACCGCGACCGGCACGACGGGGGCACCGCTGCGCACGGCGAAGTAGGCCAGCCCGGCACGCAGCGAGGCGAAGTCACCCTCGCCCCGGGTGCCCTCCGGGAAGATCCCGAGGACCCCGCCCGCCGACAGCACCTCCAGCGCCTGGGTGATCGCGGTGCGGTCGGCGGTGCTGCGGTCCACCTTCAGCTGGCCGATGCCGGTCAGGAAGGGATCGAGCAGGCCGGTGAACGCCTCCTTCTTGATCAGGAAGTGCGTCGGCCGGGGTGCCACGCCCATGACCATCGGGCCGTCGACGTTGTGGGAGTGGTTGACCGCGAAGATCACCGGACCGCTCGCGGGCACCCTCCAGGCGCCGAGCACACGCGGCCGCCACAGCCCGTACATCAGGCCGACGCCGATACGCCGCCCGACCTCGGCGCCCCTCTCCGAGGGAACGGACGGAAGGCTCACTTCCCGGCCCGCTTCTCCTCGACGAGGGTGACCACGCACTCGATGACCTGCGGCAGCGTGAGGTCGGTGGTGTCCACCTCGACTGCGTCGCCGGCCTTGGCGAGCGGGGAGGCCTTGCGGCTGGAGTCGGCCGCGTCCCGCCTGATCAGCGCCTCGCGGGTGGTGTGCACGTCGGCGCCCTTCAGCTCGCCGCTGCGGCGGGCGGCGCGGGCCTCCGGGGAGGCGGTGAGGAAGATCTTCAGATCGGCGTCGGGCAGCACCGTCGTACCGATGTCGCGGCCCTCGACGACGATGCCGGTCCCGGCGGAGGCGGCGATGGTGCGCTGCAGCTCGGTGATCCGGGTCCGGATCTCCGGCACCGCGCTGACCGCGCTGACCCGGGAGGTGACCTCCTGGGTGCGGATCGGGCCGGAGACGTCCACACCGTCGACGGTGATGGTCGGGCGGGCCGGGTCGGTTCCGGAGAGGATCTCGGGCTTGTCGGCCGCGGCGGCGACGGCGTGGGCGTCGTCGGTGTCGATGCCGTTGGAGACCATCCACCACGTGATCGCCCGGTACTGGGCGCCGGTGTCCAGGTAGCTCAGGCCGAGCTGCGCGGCCACGGCCTTCGAGGTGCTCGACTTGCCCGTGCCGGAGGGGCCGTCGATGGCGACAATCACTGCCGGGGCGGTCCGGGCGGCGCCGTTTTCCACGGGGGGACACCTTCCTGGTGCGGTGTGGTGGGTGGTGTGCGGGACACGAACGCGCCCCGCACCAGGTTACTGGCTCTCCGGGCCCCCTCCGACAGCCGCGGGTCCCGGGGGATCACTGCCGCAGCGCCCAGCCCCGCTCGCGCAGGGCCTCGGTCAGCACGGTGACGGCCTTCGGCTCCACCATCAGCTGGACCAGACCGGCCTGCTGCCCGGTCGCGTGCTCGATCCGTACGTCCTCGATGTTGATCCCGGCCCGGCCCGCGTCCGCGAAGATCCGGGCGAGCTGTCCGGGCTGGTCGTCGATGAGGACGGCGACGGTCTCGTAGCTCCGCGGGGCGCTGCCGTGCTTGCCGGGGACCCGGACCTGTCCGGCGTTGCCGCGGCGCAGCACGTCCTCGATGCCGGCCGTGCCCTCGCGGCGCTTCTCCCCGTCGGCGGACTCCAGGGCGCGCAGGGCGCGCACCGTCTCCTCCAGGTCGGCGCCGACGTCCGTGAGCAGGTCGGCGACCGGGCCCGGGTTGGCGGACAGGATGTCGATCCACATCCCGGGGTCGGAGGCGGCGATCCGGGTCACGTCCCGGATGCCCTGCCCGCACAGCCGTACGGCGGCCTCCTCGGCGTGCTGCAGGCGTGCGGCGACCAGGCTGGAGACCAGGTGGGGCATGTGGGAGACGAGGGCGACGGCCCGGTCGTGGGCGTCGGCGTCCATGACGACCGGCACGGCGCGACAGTGCGAGACCAGCTCCAGGGCGAGGTTGAGCACCTCGGTGTCGGTGTCCCGGGTCGGGGTCAGCACCCAGGGGCGGCCCTCGAACAGGTCGGCGGTGGCGGCCAGCGGGCCGGACTTCTCCCGGCCGGACATGGGATGGGTGCCGATGTACGCGGAGAGGTCGAGGCCGCGCGCCTGGAGCTCGCGGCGCGGGCCGCCCTTGACGCTGGCCACGTCGACGTATCCGCGGGCCAGGCCGCGGCGCAGGGCGTCGTCGAGGACGTCGGCGACATGGGCGGGCGGTGCGGCCACGATCGCCAGGTCGACGGGGCCGTCCGGGGTCTCGTCGGTGCCGGCACCGAGCGCGGCGGCGGTGCGGGCCTGCCCGGGGTCGTGGTCGGCGAGGTGGACGGTGACGCCCCGCCCGGTCAGGGCCAGGGCGGCGGAGGTGCCGATGAGGCCGGTGCCGATGACAAGTGCGGATCTCACTGGGCGATGTCCTTGCGCAGGGCCGCCGCGGCGCCGAGATAGACGTGGGCGATGTCCGAGCGCGGCTTCTCGGACTCGATGTGGGCGAGCACCCGGACGACACGGGGCATGGCGCCCGCCACGTCCAGCTCCTGGGCGCAGATCAGCGGCACGTCGGTGATGCCGAGCCCGCGCGCCGCGGCGGCCGGGAAGTCGCTGTGCAGGTCGGGGGTGGCGGTGAACCAGATACTGATCAGGTCGTCGGCGGCGAGGCCGTTGCGCTCCAGGACGGCGGTGAGCAGGGCGGCGACCTGCTCGGCCATGTGGGCCGCGTCGTCCCGTTCCAGCTGGACGGCGCCGCGCACCGCTCGTACCGCCACGGTGTTGCTCCTCACTGACCTGCGTCTGGTCTGTCGATGCGGTCTCCTGGTCCGTCCAGCCTAGTCAGCCCGCGGCGGGCGGGTGCGCGGCGCCCGGTCACCGAGACGGCCGGCGACCCGTGCACGGGGGCGACCGAAGGACAACCGAGGGACAACCGAGGGACAACCGAGGGACAACCGAGGTACAACCGAGGTACGTTTTCACCCGATCATCCGGATTACTGCCGATTCAGCGTGTCCGGGTGTCAAGATGCGTATCCGGCCTGGTATCCCCTGCTCTCTCACAGAGCGGCCCCCGGAGACGAGCCCTCTCCCCCAGTGACGACCCCACGGAGTGACGACATGACCCACAGCGCGACGCGCCGCACGGTGCTCCTCGCGACGGGCGCGGCGGGCGCGGCGGCGCTCACCGCGGGCTGCGGCAACGGCGGCGGAGACGGCGACGGTGGCGGCGAGACGCCGGCCACCAGCCCGGACCCGACCGCCCCGCAGGCGCTGGCACGGACCGACGCGATCCCGGTCGGCGGCGGCACCATCTTCGACGAGGAGAGAGTGGTGGTGACCCAGCCCGAGGAAGGCGACTTCAAGGCCTTCTCCGCGATCTGCACCCACCAGAACTGCGTGGTGGCGAACGTCTCCGACGGCACGATCAACTGCACCTGTCACGGCAGCAGGTTCAGCATCGCGGACGGCTCGGTGGAGCGGGGCCCCGCCACGAGGCCGCTGCCCGCGGAGCAGATCACGGTGGAGGGAAATTCGATCAGCCTGACCTGACGGTCCGCGTACGCTCCCGGCATGCGCCCCGAGACCCTGGTACGCGACCACACGATCTACGCCTGCGTGACGGGTTCGCGCGCCTTCGGTCTGGCGACGGAGGCCAGCGACACCGACCGGCGGGGTGTTTTCCTGGCTCCCACCCCCCTGTACTGGCGGTTCGAGAAGCCGCCCACCCATGTCGAGGGGCCGGGCGAGGAGCAGTTCAGCTGGGAGCTCGAGCGCTTCTGCGAGCTGGCCCTGCGCGCCGATCCGAACATCCTCGAGTGCTTGCACTCCCCCGTCGTGGAGCACGCCGACGCCACCGGCCGTGAGCTGCTGGCGCTGCGCGGGGCGTTCCTGTCCCGCCGGGTCCACGAGACGTTCACCCGGTACGCGCACGGCCAGCGCCGCAAGCTGGACGCCGACGTCCGCGCCCACGGCGACCCGCGCTGGAAGCACGCGATGCATCTGCTGCGGCTGCTGCTCAGCGTCCGCGATCTGCTGCGCACGGGCACGCTCACCGTGGACGTCGGCGACATGCGCGCGTCCCTGCTCGCCGTGAGGCGCGGCGAGGTCCCGTGGCCCGAGATCGACTCCCGGATGACCCGCCTGGCGGCCGAGTGCGAGGAGGCCACCCGCCGCAGTCCGCTGCCGGAGGAGCCGGACCGCCGCCGCGTCGAGGACTTCCTGGTCCGCACCCGCCGGGTCTCAGCCCTCCAGCCGGGTCCGTACGACGAAGGCGTGCAGGGCGTCCCCGGCGGTCGGGGCATCGACAAGCGCTGACCCGGGCCTGCGCCTCGTCCAGCACGCCGTGCAGCCGCTCCACATCGGCCTGCACGCGCGCGTGCTGCACACCGGTGGCCCCGTGCTCCCGCTCGGCCCTGGCCGCGATCAGCTCCGGCAGACAGGCGGGCGCGGCGTCCACCTCGCCGAGCAGCGTGGGCAGGTGGGCCTGCACCTCGCCGCTGCGCATCAGGGGGATGCCGGTGAGCAGCACACGGAAGGTGTACAGCAGCGGCTTCAGCTCCCCGGTCCTCTCGAACAGCCGCCGCTGGGTGCGGGCGAAGCCCCGGTAGTGATGGGCGTGGTGGCCGGTCAGCACGCCGGGGGCCGGCGCGGCCGGTTCCCGGTGGGCGTCGGTGGTGTGCACGACCAGCGGCGACAGCAGCTGTTCCAGTACACAGCCGTTGCGGCGCAGCATCAGCCGGACGGACTTGCGCAGGTCGTGGGTGACCAGGTCCAGCTCGACGCCGTCGCGGTCCCACATGCGCGACCTCGTCTCCTCCGGTTCCCGCAGCCCGACCAGGCCGGCGGCGGGCAGCAGGTGCACGCCGCGCAGGTCCACGTCCGGGTCGCGGGAGGGGAACCCGTAGAGATGGGCGCCGAAGACCGTGGCCAAGAGCACCGGATCGGGCTGTCCGGCCACCACCGGGGCCAGGTCGAGATCCAGGGCGTCGATCATCGCTCAAGCGTCCCAGAGGGCGCCGAGGGCCAGCAGGTCGCCCCGGTACTCGATGCGGTCGGCCCAGTCGGCGGGCCAGGCGTCGGCGCCGAGGTGGGCGCCGGCGAAGGCACCCGCGAGGCAGGCGATGGAGTCGGAGTCGCCGGAGGTGCAGGCGGCCCGCCGCAGTGCCGTGAGCGGTTCGCCGGGGAAGAGCAGGAAGCAGAGCAGCCCGGTCGCGAGGGCCTCCTCGGCGATCCAGCCCTCGCCGGTGGCCAGACACGGGTCGGTCTCGGGCGAGACGGTGCGCACGGCGTGCTGCAGCCGGTCGAGGACGGCCAGGCAGTCGTCCCAGCCGCGGGCGATGAAGTGCTCGGGGGTGGGGTCCTGGGCGCGGCTCCACAGATCGCCGAGCCAGCGCTCGTGGTAGCGGGTGCGGTTGTCGTAGGCGTACGACCGCAGGCGTCCGACCAGGCCGGCCGGCTCGGCGCCGGTGGCGAGCAGCCGTACGGCGTGCGCGGTGAGATCGGAGGCGGCCAGCGCCGTGGGGTGGCCGTGGGTGAGCGCGGACTGCAGCTGGGCGGCGCCCGCGCGCTGCTCGTCGCTCAGGCCGGGGACGAGGCCGATCGGCGCGACCCGCATGTTGGCGCCGCAGCCCTTGGAGCCGATCTGCGAGGCGTCCTGCCACCGGCGGTTCTCGTCCTCGAGCAGGCTGCAGGCGGTGAGGCAGGTCCGGCCCGGCGCACGGTTGTTCTCCGGTGATCGGTACCAGTCCACGAACTCCTCGCGCACCGGCCGCTCCATCCGCTTCGGCCCGAGCACCCCCCGGTCCATCGCGGTCCGCAGTCCCCGTCCCAGCGCCAGCGTCATCTGGGTGTCGTCGGTGACGATCGCGGGCGCGGGCAGCCGTATCTCCCGCCAGGGACCGCACTTGGCGAGGATCGCCGGGACGTCGCTGAACTCGGTCGGGAACCCGAGGGCGTCGCCGAGGGCGAGGCCGGTGAGGGCGCCTGCGGCGGCGCGTTTGGCGGGGATGCTCGTGGTCATGCGTAGTGTCCTTCCCGGGGCGGTCGGAGCAGGGGCGGGTGCAGGGCGACAGCGGTCCCGGCGCGGTAGAGGGCCGCCGGTTTGCCCCGGCCGCCGGTCAGCCGCGCGGCGCCCGGGACGGGTTCGACGAAGCCGGGGGTGGCCAGCACCTTGCGCCGGAAGTTCGGCCGGTCCAGGGAGGCGCCCCACACGGCCTCGTAGACCTGCTGGAGCTCGCCGAGGGTGAACTCGGCCGGGCAGAAGGCGGTGGCCAGGCAGGTGTACTCCAGCCGGGCGCCGATGCGGTCGCGGGCGTCGGCCAGGATCCGGTCGTGGTCGAAGGCGAGTCCGGCGGCGGAGTCGTACGGCTGCCAGCGGGCCTCGGCCGCGTCGGTGCCGGCGTGCGGCTCGGGAGGGTCGGGCAGCAGCGCGGTGAAGGCGACGGACACCACCCGCATACGGGGGTCGCGGTCGGGTTCGCTGTAGGTGCGCAGCTGTTCCAGACGGAGTCCGGTCACGTCCGCGAGGCCGGTCTCCTCGGCCAGCTCGCGCCGGGCCGCCGTCTCCGCCGACTCGTCCGGCTGCACGAACCCGCCGGGCAGCGCCCAGTGGCCCGCGTACGGCTCCTGCCCGCGTTCCACGAGCAGAACGTGCAGCGCGCCCGCGCGGAGGGTGAGGACGGCCAGGTCGACGGTGACCGCGAACGGCTCGTAGGTGTGCTTGTCGTACCCCTGCACGCGCCACCACCCCCTTTTATAGTCATCACGACTATAAAAGGGGGTGGTCCGGAACGGCAACCCTCGGCGGCCGATCAGGGCCGACCAGGCAATCAGGCGACTAGAGGTCGACCTCCTGCATCAGCATCCCGACCTCGGTGTTCGACAGGCGGCGCAGCCAGCCCGACTTCTGGTCGCCCAGGGTGATCGGTCCGAAGGCGACGCGCACCAGCTTGTCGACCGGGAAGCCGGCCTCCGCGAGCATGCGCCGCACGATGTGCTTGCGGCCCTCGTGGAGGGTGACCTCGACCAGGTAGTTCTTGCCGGTCTGCTCCACCACCCGGAAGTGGTCCGCGCGCGCGTAGCCGTCCTCCAGCTGGATTCCGTCCTTGAGTCGCTTGCCCAGGTCGCGCGGGATCGGGCCGACGATGTGCGCGAGATAGGTCTTCTTCACGCCGTACTTGGGATGGGTCAGCCGGTGTGCCAGCTCGCCGTGGTTGGTGAGCAGGATGACACCCTCGGTCTCGGTGTCCAGCCGGCCGACGTGGAAGAGCCGGGTCTCGCGGTTGGTGACGTAGTCACCGAGGCACTGCCGCCCCTCCGGGTCCTCCATGGTGGACACCACGCCGGCGGGCTTGTTCAGCGCGAAGAACTGGTACGACTGGGTCGCCACGGTCAGGCCGTCGACCTTGACCTCGTCCTTCTCCGGGTCGACGCGCCGGCCCTGCTCGGTGACGATCTCGCCGTTGATCTCGACCCGTGCCTGGTCGATCAGCTCCTCGCAGGCCCGCCGGGAGCCGTAGCCCGCGCGCGCGAGGACCTTCTGCAGCCGCTCGCCCTCCTGCTCGGCACCGGGGAACGTCCTGGGCAGCCTGATGTCCTTCTTCCCGGCGTACCGCTCGCGGTTGCGCTCCTCGGCCCGGGTCTCGTACTCGCGGGAGCGGGCCGGGGCCGTGCGTCCTCGCTGCTGGGACTGTTTGGGCCCGCCCTTGGCGCCGCCGCGGGCCGCGCCGCCGCGCCCGGACCGGGGGCCGTCCTTCGTCGCCCCGGGGCCCACGTCGTAGCGGCGCTCCTCGGGGCGGGGCTTGCGGGGCCGGCCCTGGCCGCCCTGCTTCTGGTCCCTGTTGTTGCCGGCGCCGCGGTGGTTACCGCGCCCGCCGCTCTTGCCGCTGCCGCTGCTTCGCATCAAAGTTCCGTCGTCGTCGTGTCAGGCATGGTCGTCGCCGGGCCGTCGTCCGGGTCCGGGGCGTCCGGGTCGAACGACGGCACGCCTTCCTGGGTCTCGGCCTCGATCGCCTCCGCCTCCGGGAGGAAGGGGGCGAGCTCCGGGAGCTCGTCCAGACCGCGCAGGCCCATCCGTTCCAGGAAGTAGTTCGTCGTCCTGTACAGGATCGCACCTGTTTCGGGTTCCGTGCCCGCCTCCTCGATCAGACCCCGCTGCAGGAGGGTGCGCATCACGCCGTCGCAGTTCACGCCGCGCACCGCGGAGACCCTGCTGCGGCTGACCGGCTGACGGTAGGCGACCACGGCGAGGGTCTCCAGCGCGGCCTGGGTGAGCCGGGCCTGCTGGCCGTCCAGGACGAAGCCCTCGACGGCGGCTGCGTACTCGGGCCGGGTGTAGAAGCGCCAGCCACCCGCGACGAGCCGCAGCTCGAAGCCGCGGCGCTGGACGGTGTACTCGTCGGCCAGCTCGCGCAGGGCGTCGGCGATCTGCCGCCGGGGCCGCTGGAGCGTCTTGGCGAGCAGTTCCTCGGTCGCGGGCTCGTCCACCACCATGAGGACCGCCTCGAGGGCGGGCTTGAGCTCGAGCTCGGCGACGGCGGGCGGACCGCCGGCCGGCGGCTCGAGAGTCGCTTCCTGGCTCACGGCTTGTTCTCCTCCTCCTTCGGCGCCTCGGGCGGCCGGTCGAACTCGTCGGTCACCATCGGCGCGGCATCGCCCTCCCCGCCGGTCCAGCGCACCAGCAGCTCGCCGAGGGCGGCCTCCTGCTCGAGGGCGACGGCCTTCTCCCGGTAGAGCTCCAGCAGGGCCAGGAAGCGGGCGACGACGGTCAGGGTGTCGTCGGTGTCCGCGACCAGGTCCCGGAAGGGAGCCTCGCCCAGCTCCTTGAGCCGGGCGACCACGACCGCGGCCTGCTCCTGCACGCTGACCAGGGGGGCGTGGATGTGCTCGACGTACACCTGCGGCTCGGGCCTGGGCTGCATCGCCTTCACCGCGAGCCTGGCGAAGCCCTCGGACCCGATGCTGATGACCACCTCGGGCAGCAGCTCCGCGTGATGCGGCTCGAGTCCGACGGTACGGGGGTAGCGGCGGGCCTCGGCGTCCAGCCGCCGGCTGAAGATCTCCGCGATCTGCTTGTACGCACGGTACTGCAGCAGCCGGGCGAAGAGCAGGTCGCGGGCCTCCAGCAGCGCCAGGTCCGCCTCGTCCTCCACCTCGGCGGCGGGCAGCAGCCGGGCCGCCTTCAGATCGAGCAGCGTCGCCGCGACGACCAGGAACTCGGTGGTCTCGTCGAGGTCCCAGTCCGGTCCCAGCGCCCTGATGTACGCCATGAACTCGTCGGTCACCCTGGACAGCGCGACCTCGGTGACGTCCAGCTTGTGCTTGGCGATCAGCTGGAGCAGCAGATCGAAGGGCCCCTCGAAGTTGGCCAGCCGGACCTTGAAGCCCCCTTCGCCGGCCTCCGCGTCCCCTGGTGGCGCCGAGCCCCCGTCTGCGGGCCCCGCCCCGGACCCGGGACCGGCGACCCGTCGGGTCACGGCTTCCGGCGCGGGGACCGACCGGGCCGCGCCGTCGCTGCCCTGCCCGGAGCTGCTCGGCGAGGGGCGCGCGGCACCGGGCGCGTCGACCGCCGGGGCGTCCGGGTCCGGCCTCTCCCCTGCGTCCGCCCGGGGCACGTCCCCGGCCTCCGGAGCGGATGTGACCCCGGCTTCCAGGACGGGCTCCGCGGCGGTCTCCGGCTCGGACCTGTCCCCGGTCTCCGGTCCGGGCGGGCCCGCCGATCCGGCAGCGGGCCGGGACGCGGCGGACTCCGGCGCACTCGTCGGCGCACCTGCGGCGCCGGGATCCCGCAGCGGCGCGGCATCCGGCTCCGGCATCGGCTCCGCCGTGGGTGCCGCGGGTTCGGGCTCCGGGGCCGGGTCCGGGGGCGCCGGAGCGAGATGCTCCGGCGGGGCGACCGGCGGCGCCGGTTCGGGGGGCGCGGTCCCCGGTCCTCTGCCCAGGGTGCGCCTGCGGCCGGCGGGGCGGGGGGCGTCGTACGAGGTCATGGCCCCCGCAGGCTACCGCTACCGCCCGCGCAGCCGGCGTACGAGGATGCTGGCGTCCCCGCGGGTCTCCAGGTCGGCGAGGACGACGGCGACCGCCTCCCGGACGATCCGGCCGCGGTCGACGGCGAGCCCGTGCTCGCCCCGGAGCACCAGCCGCGCGTGCTCCAGATCCATGAGCTCCTCGGCGGAGACATACACGGTGATCTTCTCGTCGTGGCGCTCACGGCCGCTGGGGCGGCGGCCGGCGGCCCGGCCGCGCTTTCGGGGCTGAGCGGCGGCGGCACCCGCGGCAGAACCTTCCTGCGCGCCCGCCCGGGCGGCTGCTGCCCGGCGCGCGGAGCGCTCGCCGCCCCGGCTGCGCGACTCACCGGACCCGGCGGGCTCCGCCGCGTCCGCCGCGGCGGCATGCTCGGCGCCCTCGCCGTCGCCGTCCTGGGCGGGCACCGACTGCGGCGCTTCCTCGGCGGCGGCCGTCCGGTCGCTCTCCCCCGCCGGCGCCGGCACCCGGGCCTCGCCGTTGGCCTGGCGTCGCGGGGTGGACGACTGCAGTGCCATGCCCCCTGTCGTACGGAAGAGTTCGTCGGCCCCCGGCAGACTCACTCGGCGTGACACCGGGCGAGCACCTCCCTGGCGAGCTGGCGGTAGGCGGCGGCACCGACGGAGTTGGAGGCGTAGGTGGTGATCGGCTCTCCGGCCACCGTGGTCTCCGGGAAGCGGACCGTTCGCCCGATGACCGTGTGGTACACGTGGTCGTCGAACGCCTCGACGACCCTTGCGAGCACCTCGCGGCTGTGCACGGTGCGCGAGTCGTACATCGTGGCGAGGATCCCGTCGAGCTCGAGCTCCGGGTTGAGCCGCTCCTGGACCTTCTCGATGGTCTCGGTGAGCAGTGCCACGCCGCGCAGTGCGAAGAACTCGCACTCCAGCGGGACGATCACCTTGTGCGCGGCGGTCAGCGCGTTGACCGTGAGCAGGCCGAGCGAGGGCTGACAGTCGATCACGATGTAGTCGTAGTCGGGCAGCAGCGGCTTCAGCGCGCGCTGCAGCGAGGACTCCCGCGCCACCTCGCTCACCAGCTGCACCTCGGCCGCGGACAGGTCGATGTTGCTGGGCAGCAGGTCCATGTTGGGGACCGCGGTCTTCAGCAGCACCTCGTCGGCCGCCATGCCCCGCTCCATGAGCAGGTTGTAGACGGTGAGGTCGAGCTCCATCGGGTTGACGCCGAGGCCGACCGAGAGCGCGCCCTGCGGGTCGAAGTCGACGAGCAGTACGCGGCGCCCGTACTCCGCGAGCGCGGCGCCCAGGTTGATGGCCGACGTGGTCTTGCCGACGCCGCCCTTCTGGTTGCACATCGCGATGATCTTCGCGGGACCGTGGTCGGTCAGCGGGCCCGGGATCGGGAAGTACGGCAGCGGGCGTCCCGTCGGGCCGATGCGCTCGCGGCGCTGGCGGGCCGCGTCGGGCGCGAGTGTGGCCGCGTACTCGGGATCGGGCTCGTACTCCGCGTCGGGGTCGTAGAAGTGCCCCTCGGGCAGTTCGTCGTAGTCGGCGAAGTGGTTGCGGGGCGCGCCACTTCCGTCGCCGGCCATGGCGTTCACGTGTTGGCCATCCATGCTCTGGTGTGCTGTCTGAGTGTCCTGCGGACTGTGGTGGGCTGCGAAGGTGCGTACCGCTACGGAGCCGACAGCCTCGTACCGCCCGGGGCCCGGGACCCGGGTCGGCGTTCCTGGTTGCCCACCCCCGGGAGTAAATGTCGACTCATTCACAAGTCGTCTTACCTCCTTGGGGACCAGGGAACTTCTAGACAGGTCAGCGTGGCACCATGCCGACGGTTGGCGACTCTATGGCGTGTCGGGCGTCCGCAGCAACACAATCCGCCGGACCCGGCCCGATGTGTCGGCAATGAAACATCCCTCTGTCAAGGGCGTACGGCCGTCGCACAGCAGGTTTCACCGGTGCGCGAATCGGTTGAAGCGTTACGTTCGAGGCGAGTTGGCCGAGAATCGCAAAGTGACCATACACACATCCGGCCGGACCTTGTCGGGCAAGGTCCGGCCGGGCGGACGGCGTTGACGATTGGTGTTGACGTATCGCCTTTACCTGTTGATGACTTGGCCGATGTGACGACCTCCGGCGGTCAGCCGAGCAGGGCGGCCGGGTCCACGTACTCCAGGCCGTGCGCCTCGGCGATCTCCTTGTACACGACCTTGCCGTCGTGCGTGTTGAGGCCCCGGGCCAGCGCCGGGTCGCGGCGCAGCGCCTCGGTCCAGCCGCGGTCGGCCAGCTCCACGATGTACGGCAGCGTGGCGTTGGTGAGGGCGTTGGTGGAGGTGTTCGGCACCGCGCCGGGCATGTTGGCGACGCAGTAGAAGACCGAGTCGTGGACCTTGAAGGTCGGCTCGGCGTGCGTGGTGGGACGGGAGTCCTCGAAGCAGCCGCCCTGGTCGATCGCGATGTCGACAAGGACACTTCCCGGCTTCATCCGGGAGACCAGCTCGTTGGTGACCAGCTTCGGGGCCTTGGCGCCGGGGATGAGCACCGCGCCGATCACGAGGTCGGCGTCGAGGACGGCCTTCTCCAGCTCGAACGAGTTGGACATGATGGCCTTGACCTTGGTGCCGAAGATCCGGTCGGCCTCGCGCAGCTTGTTGATGTCGCGGTCCAGCAGGGTCACCTCGAAGCCCATGCCGACGGCGATCTGGGTGGCGTTCCAGCCGGAGACGCCGCCGCCGATGACCACGGCCTTGGCCGGGGTCACGCCCGGGACGCCGCCCGGCAGCACCCCGCGGCCGCCCGCCGCGCGCATCAGGTGGTAGGCGCCGACCTGCGGGGCCAGCCGGCCCGCGACCTCGGACATCGGGGCCAGCAGCGGCAGCGCGCGGTTGGCCAGCTCGACCGTCTCGTAGGCGATGGCGGTGGTGCCGGACTCCAGCAGGGCGTCCGTGCACTCCCTGGACGCGGCCAGATGCAGGTAGGTGAACAGGGTCTGGTCCTTGCGGAGGCGGTGGTACTCCTCCGCGATCGGCTCCTTGACCTTCAGCAGCAGGTCGGCGGTGGCCCAGACCTCGTCGGCGGTGTCGAGCAGCTCCGCACCGGCGGCGATGTACTCGGCGTCGGTGATCGAGGAGCCGACTCCGGCGCCGCGCTCGATGACGACCTGGTGACCGTGGCGCACCAGCTCATGCACGCCGGCGGGGGTGATGGCCACCCGGAACTCGTTGTTCTTGACCTCGCGGGGAATGCCGACCTTCACGTCGATCACGGTCCTTGGCTCAGACGATGGGGCTATTACAAGGAATACCCGCTCATACACGGGCACACCGGGAGAGACCGCAGGAGAACGTGCGGCAGAGCCAGTCTAATGAAGGTGTTCCCGCTGTCTAGCCTTTCAAAGCATTAATCTTGGCCGGATGCACTGCGGATTTCGCAGGCGTTACGTCGATCTTCCTCCAGCATCCGATCGGCGGCGCCGCGCTCCAGGGCGGCCCCCGCCGGGTCGCCGAGGCGGTCCAGGGTGTCGGCCAGCCTGAGATGCAGCGCCGCCTGCAGTCGCACGTCCTCCGCCCGGCGCGCCCAGTCGACCGCCTCCTGGCAGGTCCGCAGCGACTCCGCGGGCCGGCCGGCGTACTCCTGGACCCGGGCGAGCTCGCTCAACGCGCGCGCGTGGGCGGCCACATCACCGGTCCTGCGATGGCCGGCGACCGCAGCGCGCCAGCCCCGCACCGCCTCGCCGTAGCGGCCCGCGTAGGTGTGTGCGCCGGCGATCCGCCCGTACAGCCGGGCCGCGTCGGCGCGCTCGTCGCGGGCCAGCCGCTCGGCCAGGGCCCGGCCGAACCAGTCGGCGGCCCGGTCCCAGTCACCCAGCTCCAGGTGGGCGCCGCCCACGGATTCCATCGCACGGCCGGTCGCGTACGGGTCGTCCGCGCGGCGTCCGGCGTCCAGCGCGGCCCGGTAGCGGGCCAGCGCCTCGGTGGTGCGGCCGGTCCGGGCGTCCAGGTCGGCGAGGTTCAGCAGGGCGGCGGCCTGCTCGCGGGGCAGGTCCCGGCGCTCGGCCACATCGAGGACGAGCCGGTGGATGCCGTACAGATCGGGGGCCGCGGCCTGGGTTCCGAAGTGCGCGACCATGGCACGGACCAGCTGGGACATCAGCCGCCGGGCGAGGGTGTCCAGCTCCCCGTCGGCCACCGCCATCCGGGCGGCGGCCAGCAGGGCGGGCCGGCGGATGCGCAGCCAGTCGGCGGCGGCCCGGGGGCTGGGGAAGCGCAGGCTGCGCGGCATGTCGCGGAGCTTCTCGCGGGCCTGCGGGCTGTCGGTCTCGGTGATCGCCCGGCAGGACTGCAGCAGCCGGACGTACCGCTCCAGCATCCGGGCCCGGGCGAGCTGCAGCTCGGCGGGCCGGTCCCGCCGCTCGGCGAGGTCCGCGAGCAGGGGGTGCAGACAGCCGGGGACCACGTACTGCGGCAGCGGGGAGTCCACGGCCCGCAGCAGCCCGAGAGCGACGAAGTCGTCCAGGGTGCCGCGGGCGCCGTTCACCGAGCAGCCGGCCAGCGCGGCGGCCGTGTGCGGATCGGCCAGGCCGGCCGGGGCCAGGCAGAGCAGTCGGAGCATCCGGGCCGCGGCGGCGGGCAGCGAGCCGTGCACGAGCCGCAGGGCGCGGGCCACCGGGGTCCCGGGCTGCTCGCCGGCGGCCTCCGCGTGCAGATGCCGGGCGACGTCGGCGACGGCCGCCTTGGGGCGGGCGGCCAGCCATCCGGCGGCGAGGGCCAGGGCGGCGGGCTGCGCCTGGCACTCCTCGGCCAGGGACTCGGCGGCGCGCGGATCGACGGTGATCCGGACCGAGCCGATCTCCCGGGCCAGCAGCTCCACCGCGGACTTGGTGTCGAGGCCGCCCAGGGTGCACGGGCGGACGTCCGCGATCCCGGTCAGCGGTCCCCGGGCGACGGCGACGGCCAGGCAGTCCGGGGCGTCCGGCAGCAGCGCGTCGACCTGCTCGGCGTCGGCGGCGTCGTCGAGCAGCAGCAGGGCCCGGCGCCCGGAGAGAGCGGTCCGCAGCTCCTGGCACAGGTCGTCCTCCCCGGCGCCGGGCGGGGAGGGGCGGTCCAGCGCGGCGAGCAGTTCCCGGGCCAGGTCGGCCACCGGTACCCGGGTGCCGTCGGGTTCGCTCAGCCGGGCCCGCAGCACCCCGTCGGGATAGCGGTCGGCGAGCCGGGCGGCGAGTTCCTCGGCGAGTGCGGTGCGGCCGGAGCCGGGCCGGCCCGCGATGAGCAGCACGCGCGCACGGGGGGCCTTGCGCCCGGACAGGGTGTCGAGGCCGGCCCGCTCGATGTCGGCGCACAGCTCCTTCAGTTCCCGGGTGCGGCCCAGGAACCGACTCTCCTCCAGCGCGTCGTCCGACAGCCGTACACCGTCCGTGTCCACCGCCTGATCCGTCACGGGCCACACTCCCGATCCCACCGCACACCGGCACCCGCCGGAACTCCGGTTCGGGCGTTTCCCGAGCCTAGTTCACGGCTCGCTACGTTCGGTGAGGAGCGCGGCGGGCACATCGCCCGATCGGATCAGCCGATGGTCACACCGACCGGGGCCGGGGCGCGGGTCAGGCCTCGAACGGACGGGCCGGCCACGGTGCGTGAGCGGGGCGCAGCGCGTCGAGTCCGTCGCCCCGCTCGGCGGCGACCAGCGACAGCACGCCGACGACGAGGCAGTTGTTGTGCAGTTCGCCGGCGAGCACACCGCGCACCAGGTCCGGCACGGGCACCCGCTCCAGCTCCATGTCGGCCTCTTCGTCCTCGACCTCGAAGCGCTCGCCCTCGGCCTCGGACAGCTCCCGGGCGAGGAAGATCCGTACCGCCTCGTCACAGCCGCCGGGGGTGGTGTACACGTCGGTGAGCACCCGCCAGTCCTCGGCCTTGACGTGCGCTTCCTCGTACAGCTCGCGCTGGGCGGCGTGCAGCGGGTTCTCGCCGGGGACGTCGAGCAGGCCGGCCGGGATCTCCCACAGCTTCTGCCGCACGGGGTGGCGGTACTGGCGGATGACGAGCACCCGGCCGGCGTCGTCGAGGGCGAGGACGGCGACGGAGCCAGGGTGGACCTGGTAGTCGCGGGTGACGACGACGCCGCCGGGCATGACCACGTCGTCCGTGCGGACCGAGGTCTTGTTTCCCACGAAGGGGGTCTGCGTCGCCCGGATCTCCCACTCCTCGGAGGTGTCCCTGATGGTCATGCCCTGCCCTTCCACATGCGCAAAGAGAACCGGGGTGCGCACCTGGTGAAGGTTTGCACCCCGGCCACCGTACAACTGGTGTGTTACTTCGAACTCTTCCGCTCCACCGCGGCCTTCACCAGCCCCGCGAACAGCGGGTGCGGGCGGGTCGGGCGGGAGCGCAGCTCCGGGTGGGCCTGCGTGGCGACCAGATAGGGGTGGACGTCGCGCGGGTACTCCACGTACTCGACGAGCTTGCCGTCCGGGGAGGTGCCGGAGAAGACGATGCCGGTCTTCTTCTCCAGGTCCGCGCGGTAGGCGTTGTTCACCTCGTAGCGGTGGCGGTGGCGCTCCTCGACGTACTCCTTGCCGTCGTACACCTCGCGCACGATCGAGCCCTCGGCCAGCTTCGCCGGGTACATGCCGAGCCGCATGGTGCCGCCCATGTCGCCCTCACCGGCGACGATGTCGAGCTGCTCGGCCATGGTGGAGATGACCGGGTGGCCGGTGGCCGGGTCGAACTCGGTGGAATTGGCGTCGGAGACGCCGGCCAGGTTGCGCGCGGCCTCGATCACGATGCACTGCAGGCCCAGGCAGAGGCCGAGCAGCGGGATCCTGTTCTCGCGGGCGTACCTGATGGCGCCGACCTTGCCGAGCACGCCGCGGTCGCCGAAGCCGCCCGGGATGCAGATCGCGTCGACGTCGCCGAGCTGGGCCTTGGCGCCGGCCGGGGTCTTGCAGTCGTCCGAGGTGACCCACTTGATCTTGACGCGCGCCCGGTTGGCGAAGCCGCCGGCGCGCAGGGCCTCGGTGACCGAGAGATAGGCGTCCGGCAGGTCGATGTACTTGCCGACCAGGGCCATGACGATCTCGTGCTCGGGCTTGTGGACGCGGTCGAGCAGGTCGTCCCAGGTCGTCCAGTCCACGTCCCGGAAGGGCAGGTCCAGCTTGCGGACCACATAGGCGTCCAGGCCCTCGCCGTGCACGGTCTTCGGGATGTCGTAGATCGAGCGGGCGTCGGGGCAGGCGACGACGGCGGCCTCGTCGACGTCGCACATCAGGGAGATCTTCCGCTTGATCGCGGTGGGCACCTCGCGGTCGCAGCGCAGCACGATGGCGTCCGGCTGGATACCGATGTTGCGCAGCGCGGCGACCGAGTGCTGGGTGGGCTTGGTCTTCAGCTCGCCCGAGGGACCGATGTAGGGAAGGAGGGAGATATGGACGACGAACACGTTGTCGCGGCCGACCTCGTGCCGCACCTGGCGGACGGTCTCCAGGAACGGCAGCGACTCGATGTCGCCGACGGTGCCGCCGACCTCGGTGATCACCACGTCCACCTCGTCCGTCGCCATCCGGCGGATGCGGTGCTTGATCTCGTTGGTGATGTGCGGGATGACCTGCACCGTGTCGCCCAGGTACTCGCCGCGGCGCTCCTTGGCGATCACCGTGGAGTACACCTGGCCGGTGGTGACGTTGGCGGAGCCGTCCAGATCGCGGTCGAGGAACCGCTCGTAGTGGCCGATGTCCAGGTCGGTCTCGGCGCCGTCGTTGGTGACGAACACCTCACCGTGCTGGAACGGGTTCATCGTGCCAGGGTCGACATTGAGGTACGGGTCGAGCTTCTGCATCACGACGCGCAGACCCCGCGCCTTGAGCAGCATGCCGAGGCTGGATGCCGTCAGCCCCTTGCCGAGAGAGGAGGCGACACCCCCGGTGACGAAGATGTGCTTGGTCGTCGAAGATTTGGGCGGCATGGCCAAGAGGGGGCTCCCGTGGTCGCGTTCTGGAGTGCGCTGCGGCAGCCGGCCGGAGGGATCCGGGGTGGTGCCGTCGCTGCGGTTCGGGGGTGCCCTGATTCCTTTTCCCCTTCGGGGAAGGGGGCCCACCGGTCCACGGGCTACCAGCGTATCAGCGCCTGGGAGGGATGGCTTCCGGCCACGCTGCGCGCACGTTCCGGTACGGACACGCACGGGTCACCGGTTTCTCCCCCGGTGCTCACTCGTTCGGCCCCGTTGCGTTGCCCGGAGCGGCCCACAGATCATCTACGTGCGTCGTATCCTGCTCGGACATTCGCTGCCGAGCCCGCCGGCCGCACGGCACCACCCCCCGTCCGTAGGCACCGGAACAACAAGAGCTCGTCAGTTCGTTGAGCAAGAATTGTCGTTCGGCATCACCGAGTTTGGCCGCACGGCAGGGCGACTGCTTTGCTTCGTCGCTCAACGACGCAGGACAACACGCATGACACCCCTTGACCGCACTAGCGACCGCCCCCCTGCGGGGTGACGTGGCCGTTCGACTGGAGTTGCACGTGGCCGGGCGCATCGAAGACTACGCACTCATCGGAGACATGCAGACCGCCGCGCTGGTCTGCCGGGACGGGACAGTCGACTGGCTGTGCCTGCCCCGCTTCGACTCGCACGCCATCTTCGCCGGTCTGCTGGGCACCGAGGAACACGGGCTGTGGCGGCTGGGGCCGGCGTTCGCGGCGGGGAACGAGCCCCCGGCAGCGGCCCGCCGGAGCTACCGCGGGGACTCGCTGATCCTGGAGTCGGAGTGGGACACCCCGCGCGGCACGGTCCGCGTGACCGATTTCATGCCGCCTCGCGACGGCGCCCCGCAGCTGATCCGGATCGTGGAGGGAGTCTCGGGCCGGGTGCCGATGCGCTCGGAGCTGCGGATGCGGTTCAGTTACGGCCGGGTGGTGCCGTGGGTGCACAGGCACGAGGGGCGCACGGTCGCGGTGGCGGGCCCGGACTCCGTGTGGTTCGACACCCCTGCCGAGACCTACGGCAAGGAGCTGACCACCTACGCGGACTTCACCGTCGCCCCCGGTGACCGGATCGCGTTCACCATCTCCTGGCAGCCCTCGCACAAGGAGCCGCCGCCGCTGCCGGAGCCGGAGCAGTCGCTGGAGGCGACGGAGGACTTCTGGCGCGAGTGGGTGGAGCACTGCACGTACCACGGCCCCTACCGGGAGGCCGTGATCCGCTCCCTGATCACCCTGAAGGCCCTGACCTACGCCCCGACCGGCGGCATCGTCGCCGCACCCACCACCTCCCTGCCGGAGGAGATCGGCGGCGTACGCAACTGGGACTACCGCTACACCTGGCTGCGCGATGCCGCGATCACCCTGTCCTCGCTGCTGCGCACCGGCTACCGCGAGGAGGCCCGCGCCTGGCGCGAGTGGCTGCTGCGCGCGGTCGCAGGCGACCCGGAGAACCTGCAGATCATGTACGGCATCGCGGGCGAGCGGGAGCTGGGCGAGGCGGAGCTCGACTGGCTGCCCGGCTACGAGAACTCCGCGCCGGTCCGGGTCGGCAACGGTGCGGCGCACCAGCTCCAGCTGGACGTGTACGGCGAGGTCACCGAGGCGCTGCACCTGGCCCACATGACCGGCCTGGCCCGCAACGACTACGCCGCGCTGCTCCAGCTGAAGCTGATCCGCTACCTGGAGGACCACTGGCAGGAGCCGGACGAGGGCATCTGGGAGGTGCGTGGCCCGCGCCGGCACTTCGTGCACTCCAAGGTGATGGCCTGGGTGGCCGTCGACCGCACCATCAAGCTGATCGAGTCCGGCGACGCCGACGGCCCGCTGGAGCGGTGGAAGCAGCTGCGCGAGGACATCCACCGGGACGTGTGCGAGAAGGGCTACGACAAGGAGCGCAACACCTTCACGCAGTCCTACGGCTCCAAGGAGCTGGACGCATCGCTGCTGCTGATCCCGCAGATGGGCTTTCTGCCACCGGACGACAAGCGGGTCATCGGCACCATCGAGGCGATCCAGCGGGAGCTGTCCACGCCGGACGGGTTCATCCTGCGCTACCCGACGGAGGGCGAGCACGCGGGCGTCGACGGCCTCCCCGGCGACGAGGGCGCCTTCCTCGCCTGCTCCTTCTGGATGGCCGACGACCTGGCGATGATCGGCCGGGTCGACGAGGCCCGCAAGCTCTTCGAGAAGCTGCTGTCGCTCCGCAACGACCTCGGCCTGCTCGCCGAGGAGTGGGACCCGCGCCTGCAGCGCCAGGTCGGCAACTTCCCGCAGGCCTTCAGCCACGTCCCCCTGATCGACACGGCCCTGCGCCTGACTGCTTCGGGGGCCTACGGGGGGTAGGGCGCCCGCACCTGTGTGAGCCGGCGGGAGCGCCCCCGCGAGGTGGGGCGTCCCCTGCAGCCGACGGGAGCGGGCCGCGGTGCGGGCGTCGCCCGCCGGTATCGGCCCGCATGAGCCTGTGAACCCGGGCCCGGAGCTGCGGGTGCGGGTGCGGCCGGGGGCCGCGGGCCGTCCGTCAGGGCGGTGCGGCGGACTCGGGGCACGGGGACGGGGGACGCGCCCTCGGCCGACGACGTCGGGCAGCGGTGGGCGAGTCCGCCGCGGCTACGCATCGGGGCCCACGGGGCAGGTCCTCCGTGGGCGCCGACGGCCTGCGTCCGCGGACGCAGGCCGCCCCGCGGCCGACGGCCCGGGGGCCTGTGGCGGCTGGGCGTGACTGCGGGGCGCAGGTGGAGGGCGGCACTGCTGCGGGCTGCGGGCTGCGGGCTGCGGGCTGCGGGCTGCGGGCTGCGGGCTGCGGGGACCCTGCCCGGCCGGCGCGGTGCCAGGGCCGTCAGGGTGCGTTCTCCGCCGGGGTCGCCCGCCGTGGCCGGGACCGGGGCGACCCCGTCGGCGCCGCACCGACCCCGTCGTTGGTGGGCGGACCCCCGTCGCGCATCGGCCCCGCGGATGTGCCCGGGTATCCGCGCGGGTTAGCGTCCGGTCATGGACAGCGGCAGCGACAGCGACAGCGACAGCAGGTTCGACACACAGGGCGCCGGGATCACCGTGCAGCGGGCGCTGGAGCTGCCGGGGCTGCGCGGCGGGCTCCCGGAGGTCGTCGCGGGCGCCGACAGGCTGCGGCGCACGGTGCGCTGGGTGCACGCGGGCGAGGTGCCCAACATCGCCTCGCTGCTCAAGGGCGGTGAGCTGCTGCTGACCACGGGCTACGGCCTCGGCGCCCGCCCTGCCGAACAGCGCGCGTTCGTCCGCACCCTCGCCGAGCGCGGTATCGCGGCCCTCGTCGTGGAGCTGGGCCCGCGCTTCACCAAGCTGCCCGCCGTCCTGGTGGACACCGCGCGCGCGGCCGGGCTGCCGCTGGTCCAGCTGCACCGCGAGGTGCCCTTCGTGACGGTCACCGAGGAGATCCACACCGAGATCGTCAACGGCCACTACGCCCTGCTGCAGCGGGCCGAGGAGGTGCACCGCCGGTGTACCGAGGCGCTGCTGGGCGGCGGCGGGGTGCCGCAGGTGCTGGGCATCCTGGCGGACTTCGGCGACAACCCGGTGTTCCTGGAGACCACCGACGGGCAGCTGCTGTACGCCGCCGGGGCCGGTCCGGAGGGCGCCGATCCGCTGCAGGTGTGGGAAGGGCTGCGCGGCCCGCACAAGGACGCGCCGCCACCGGCGGGTTCGGTGCTCGTGGACGTGCCCGGCGGCGGCCCCGGCACCGGGTCGGTACGCGCCCGGCTGGTGCTGCTGCCGGTGCGGTCGCCGCTGGCGCCGGTGCACCGGATGGCGGCGGAGCGGGCGGCGGGCATCCTCGCGGTGGTGCTCATGCAGGCCCGGCAGGAGGAGGAGCTGGCCGCGCGGGGGCGTGGCGACTTCCTCACCGACCTCGCCGAGGGCCGGATCACCGCGGAGGCCGCCCCGGCCCAGGCACGCGTCCTCGGCTTCAGGCCCGGCTCCGGTCCGCTGCTGCCGGTGGTGATGCGGCTGGGCGGCTCGCTGTCCCCGGCGGGCGGCGGCTGGGCGGTCCTGGCCCGGGCGGTAGCCGAGGAGCTGGCGTCGGTCGGTGTTCCGGTGCTGCTGGGTGTGCGGCCGGTGGAGGGCCGGGTGCCGCTGCTGCTGGGGCTGCGCTCGGAGTCGGAGCGGTCGGCGGTGGCCGACCGGGTGTCAGCGGCGCTGCGGGCGGGTGTGGAGCGGGCCGGGATGCAGCGGCCGGGGGCCCAGCCGCCGGTCGTGGTGGTGGCCGGGGTGGCCGGCGGCTGGGCGGCGGCGTCGGCCGGACTGCGGCACGCGGCGGAGACGGCGACCGCTGCGCAGGGGCTGACCGACCGGCCCTGGTACGACGCGCGGCGTCTGGACATCGACCTGCTGTTGTGGCGGCTGCGCGACCATCCGGACCTGGCGGCCTTCGTCGACCGGGCGATCGGTCCGCTGCGGGACCACGACGCCAGGTCCAGGCCTCCGCTGCTGCCCACGCTCCAGACCTACTTGGCGCACGCCGGCCGTAAGGCGGAGACCGCACGGGAACTGCATCTGAACCGGCAGACGCTGTACAACCGCCTGGCCCGGATCGGCGAGTTGCTGGGCACGGACCTCGACGACCCGCAGACGGTCCTGGCACTGAGCCTGGCGCTGCGGGCGCGCCGGCACGTGGAGTAGACGGGGCGGCCGGCCGGGCCGGGCCGGACGGTCAGAGCAGCGGAGTGGGCTGCGTCAACTCGTCGTACACGCTCAGCACCTGGGCGACGGTCTCGTCCTCGGTGGGCCAGGTCGCCGCCTGCCGTACGCCCCGCTCCCGGAGCAGTCCCCGCCGCCCGGGGTCGGCGAGCAGCCGGACGACGGCGTCGGCGAGGGCGTCGGCGTCCGCGGGCGGGACGAGTTCGGCGGCGTCGCCGACGAGTTCGGGAATGCCGCCGGCGTCGGCGGCGACGAGCGGCACGCGCGCGTGGAGGGCCTCCTGGGCGAGGACGGAACGAGCCTCCCGCCGGCTCGGCAGCAGCGCGAGGTCGGCGGCGGCGAGCAGGTCGGAGACGTCGTCGCGGCGGCCGATGAGCGCCACCGGCAGCGCCTCGTCCTCGATGCGCCGCTGCAGCTCCGCCCGGAGCGGTCCCTCGCCGGCGACGATGACCAGCGGCACGGGGTCGAGGCGGCGCCACGCGCGTGTGGCGTCGAGCAGCAGGTCGTAACCGCGGTGCCGTTCGAGGGAGCCCACCGCGAGCAGCAGGGGGCGGCCCGTGGCACCCAGTTCGGCCCGGATCTTGGGGCGTCGTCGCTCGGTCTCCTCCGCGTCGGGAGGCCGGCGGGACCGGCCGGGGAGTGCGACGGGGGCGAGCCGGGCGTCACGGGCGCCGGTCGCGCGGGCCCGGTCGACCAGTTCCGAGGTCGCGCCGAGCACCACGGTGGCGGTCCTCATCACGCGCCGCTCCAGCACTCGCAGCAGATGGGCGCGGGCTCCCTCGGCGTGGGCGCGGTTGTGCCAGGTGACGACGAGCGGGGTGCGCACCCGTCGCCCGCCGAGGGCGAGGACGGTGCGGAAGGAGGCGTGCAGCCCGTGTGCGTGCACCAGGTCGGCGTCGGCGCACAGCGCGCGCAGGGCGGCCACGGAGACCGGGTCGCTGCTGCGCGGTACGTGGACGTGGTGGGCGCCGGTCCCGCTGAAGTCGTAGGTACGCTCGGCCTCCGCGGGGGCGCACACCGTGACCTTCACGCCCCGCGCGACGAGCCCCGCGGCCAGGGAGCGCACGTGGGCGCTGCTGCCGGCGTTGCCTCCGCCCAGCACCTGCACGGTGCGCAGCGGCGACTGGCCGTGCGGCGAGGGGCTGCTCACGAGGGTCACGTGGCCGGGGCTCCTGGTTCGCGGGGCGGGGCGGCATCGGGGACACCGTCGGTCGGGACACGAAGAACGTACAGAAGGAGGGGGCGGAGGGGAGGTGCCGCGCGGTTCCTGCGCGTACTCCGCCAAGGATGCCAGGACGTACGGGTGTTCCGGGACCGGCGGCTGCCGGGGGAACGGGCGCACGGCGACAACACGACGGGGACGTTCACTCACACGAGTGAATGTGTCGTGGTGCTCGCCCACCCCCGAGAACCTCCGCCGCCGCCATCACCGCGGCGGCGTGCGCCGCCGGCCCGGCCCTGCCTCCGCCAGGCGCGGCTCCGCACGGGCGTCCGGCGAGCCCCGTCCGGCGGCGACCGCGGCTCCCAACGCGGCACCGGGCGTCCGGGCGCCGGTGCGGCCGAGCACCGTCCGCTCGCCGAGGTCGTCGGACGGCACGGCCGGTTCCGCTGCGGCCCCGCCGCAGCAGCCCGGGGCGCACCGAGGGCCAGAAAGGCGGCCGTGGCCCGGCCCCGGGGCGTACCTCCAGCAGGTCGACGGCGTGCGCGGCCTGGCGACCACGGCACCGGCCGGCACGTCGTCCAGCGGGGGTCTCCACAGCAGCGAGCCCGGCGGCGCCGATCCCGACCAGCTTCACCGCTCCCCTGGTCACCTCGTCGCCGACGGCCTGTGGAGCGTACGACGACGTGGCCGGAGCGGCGCCGCGCGGTGGCGACGAGCACCGCGCATCCGCGGCGGGCCGTACCCGTGCAGGCCGCCGCCCGCCGACTCGGCGAGCGCGGACCGCCGAACAGACGCACACGGCGCCCGGCGAGGTCGGTGCGCTCCCCACGCCCCCGGCCGCCCGGCGCATCGGCGCATCGGCGCGCAGAACGGCGGTGACCGCCGGATGAGGACTGCGGCGAGGACGCAGCCGCCGCTCCGGCGAGCACGATGGATCTTGTGCCCGCCTGACGACCCGGCACACTCGACCGGGAACGCGTCCCGGCGACGAGCACCACGCGCCCGGCAGCGGGCCGCCTCCGGACAGCGGACGCGGACCGACGAACAGGCCGACGCCGCGTCCGGCGCCCAGGAGTCCGGCCTCCCTCTGCCGGGGCCGAAACCAGCGGCGGCCCGGGGACGCCTCGGCGCCCCGGTACGGCGCGACGCGGCGCCACAGGCACACCACGGCGGACGAGCACCCTTCGCGGCAGCTCCGGCGGAGCGCTCAGGCGTCCGCCCGCGCGGTCTCCAGCAGTTCCTCCGCGTGGGCCCGGGCCGTCTCCGAGTCCTCCTGCCCGGCGAGCATCCGGGACAGTTCCCGGATCCGGTCCTCGCCCTCCAGCACCTTCACGCCGGACCGGGTCACCGATCCGTCGTCGGTCTTCTCCACCAGCAGCTGCCGGTCGGCGAAGGCGGCCACCTGCGGCAGATGGGTGACGACCACGACCTGAGCGGACTTCGCCAGCCGCGCCAGGCGCCGCCCGATCTCGACCGCCGCCCTGCCGCCCACACCGGCGTCCACCTCGTCGAAGAGATACGTCGGCACCGGGTCCGTACCGGCGAACACCACCTCGACCGCCAGCATCACCCGCGACAGCTCACCGCCGGACGCCCCCTTGGCGATCGGCCGCGCCGGCGCCCCCGGGTGCGGAGCGAGCAGCAGCTCGACCTCGTCCGCACCGGACGGCCCGTAGGCGACCGGACGGCCGCCCACCTCCACGCCCTCGGGGTCCTCGCTCTGCCGGATCGCGAACGACACGCGCGCATGGGGCATCGCGAGTGAGGCCAGCTCGGCGGTGACGGCGGCGGCGAACCGCTCGGCGGCCTCCGTCCGGGCGTCCGTCAACGCCTGTGCAAGCCCGCTCAGTCCGGTGCGCAGCGCATCGTGCTCGGCGGTCAGCTCCCCGATCCGCTCGTCGTCGCCGTCGAGTTCGGTCAGCCGTGCCGCGCTCTCCTCCGCCCAGGCCAGTACGGCGGCGACGTCCTCGCCGTACTTGCGGGTGAGCCCGGTCAGCGCGGCCCGCCGCTCCTCCACCGCCGCCAGCCGCAGCGGGTCGGCGTCCAGGTCGTCGGCGTACCCGGCCAGCTCACCGGCCACATCGCGAAGCAGGATGCCGACCTCGCTGATCCGGTCGGCGAGGGCGGCCAGCGCCGGGTCGTGCGACCGCACGGCGTCCAGGGCCCGCTGGGCACCCGCGACCAGGGTGGCCGCGTCCACGCCCTCGGGGTCCTCGGGATTTCCGGCGAGCGCGCCGTGCGCGGCGGTCGCGGCGGACGCCAGCGCCTCGGCGTGCCCGAGCCGCTCCGCCTCCTCCGCCAGCTCCACGTCCTCACCGGCGCGCGGCTCCACGGCCGCGATCTCGTCCAGCCCGTAGCGCAGCAGGTCGGCTTCCTGGGCCCGCTCACGCGCGCGCGTGGTGATCTCCTCCAGCTCGGCGGAGACGGTCCGCAGCCGGCGGTAGGCCTCGCCGTACTTGGCGAGCGGCACGGCGACCGCGTCCCCGGCGTACCGGTCCAGCGCCTGCCGCTGCCGCGCCTGCTTCAGCAGCCCCTGCTGATCGGTCTGCCCGTGCACGGCCACCAGCTCGTCGGCGAGTTCGGCGAGCACGCCCACGGGCACCGACCGGCCGCCCAGATGCGCCCGCGAGCGCCCCTCGGCGGACACGGTACGGCTGACCAGCAGCGCCCCGTCGTCCAGCTCGGCACCGGCCTCCTCGGCCCGTACGGCGGCCGCCGCGTCGCCGGGCACGGCGATCCGCCCCTCGACGACCGCGCTCCTGGCGCCGATCCGCACCAGCGCGGGGTCGGCGCGCCCGCCCAGCAGCAGTCCGAGGCTGGTGACGACCATGGTCTTGCCCGCACCCGTCTCACCGGTGACGGCGGTGAACCCGGGCGACAGCTCGACCACGGCGTCGTCGATCACACCGAGCGACCGTATCCGCATCTCCTCAAGCACGGACACGACCATACGAGGTCCGGCCCGGGGAGTGCGACCGGCCTGCCCTTGTCACCCGGGGGAGTGCACGTTCCTCCGGGCTAGTGAGGCGCTCCCCGCCACCCGGAGACCGGCAACGCGAACTTCGCCACCAGCCGGTCCGTGAACGACGCGTGATGCAGTCTCGCCAACCGCACCGGCACGGCCCCCCGCCGCACCTCCACCCGCGCGCCCGGCGGCAGCTCCACCGTCCGCCGCCCGTCGCACCACAGCACCCCCGGCGGAACGTGCGGCAGCACCTCCACCGCCAGCACCGAATCCGGCGACGTCACCAGCGGCTTCGCGAACAGCGCATGCGCGCTGATCGGCACCATCAGCAGCGCCTCGACCTCCGGCCACACCACCGGCCCGCCCGCCGAGAAGGCGTACGCCGTGGACCCGGTCGGCGTCGACAGCACGATCCCGTCGCAGCCGAACCCGGTCACCGGGCGGCCGTCGATGGCCAGCACGACCTCCAGCATCCGCTCCGCGGACACCTTCTGCACGGCCGCCTCGTTCAGCGCCCAGTCGGAGTGCACGATGTCGCCGTTGCGGTGCACGACGACGTCGATGGTCATCCGTTCCTCGACCTCGTACGCCCGGCTGACCACCCGGTCGACCACCTTGTCGAGGTCGTCCCGCTCGGCCTCGGCGAGGAAGCCGACCCGGCCCAGGTTGACGCCGAGCATCGGCACCCCGGAGGCACGGGCGAACTCGGCGCCGCGCAGCAGCGTCCCGTCCCCGCCGAGCACGATGAGCAGCTCGCACCCGTCGAGGCACTGCGGAGTGGCCTCCCTGACCAGCTCCACCTCGTCGGGCAGCGGCAGGTCCCGCGCCTCCGCCGTCAGCACCCGCACGCCCAGCCCGGCGCGCAGCAGCCCCTTCACCACGAGCTCGGCGCTGCGTACGGCAGCGGGTCGCCCGGTGTGGGCCAGCAGGAAAACAGTACGAGCTCGGTTCTGTGTCAACGCGGCCCCTCCGCCACTGCACGGTCTGCGTCGGCCGGGTCCAGCTGGTCCGCCCCGGCCCGCAGCCACAGAAAGTACTCGACATTCCCGGACGGGCCGGGCAGCGGGCTGGCGGCGACGCCCCGCACGCCGAGTCCCAGCTCCCAGGCCCTGGCGGCCACCCCCCGGACCGCCTCGGCGCGCAGGTCGGGGCTGCGCACCACTCCCCCGCTGCCGAGGCGCTCCTTGCCCACCTCGAACTGCGGCTTGACCATCATCACCAGGTCGGCGTCCGGCCGCGTGCACCGCACCAGGGCGGGCAGCACCAGTCCGAGCGGGATGAAGGACAGATCTCCCACGACAAGATCCACCGGCTCTCCGTCGATCGCCTCGAGCGTCAACTCGCGTACGTTCGTACGGTCCTTGACGGTGACGCGTTCATCCTGCCGGAGCGACCAGGCGAGTTGTCCGTATCCGACGTCGACGGCGACCACGTGTGCGGCGCCCGCGCGCAGCAGGACGTCGGTGAAGCCGCCGGTGGAGGCGCCGGCGTCCAGGGCCCGGCGCCCCTCGACGGCCAGGCCCCGCGGGAGGAACGCCGCCAGCGCGCCCGCGAGCTTGTGGCCGCCGCGGGACACGTAGTCGGGGTCGTTCCCGTCGTCGGCGACGACGATCGCCGCCGCGGTCTCCACCTGGGTGGCGGGCTTGGTCGCGACGGTCCTGCCGACGCTGACCCGGCCGGCGGCGATCAGCTGGCCGGCATGCTCGCGCGAGCGAGCGAGCTTCCGGCGGACCAGCTCCGCGTCCAGACGGCGGCGTGCGACTCCTGCCACGTTCGGTTCAGCTCCCTTGTGCGTACGAGGCCGGGGGTCCCGGAGGTCCGGGGAGTCCCGGGGGGCCCGGCGGTCCCGGGCGGGTGTCGAGCGCGGTGAGCGCGTCGCGCAGCCCCCCGTGCACATCCTCGTACACCTCGAGGTGTCCGTCCGTGGCGAGGTGGTCGGCGTCGGCCAGCCGCTCCAGCTGCCGGTCCACGTCGGCGTCGCCCGTGGGCGTGCGGGGGACGTGCAGCGGGGCGGGTTCGGCGGGGTCGTACGTGCTCTGCGTCCCGGCCCCGTTCTGCTCAACCGCGTCGTTCATGCCCCGACGCTACCGCGAACCGCTGCGGTACCGTCGGTCGCGATGGCCACGATCGAGGAGTGCCGCGCCGCACTCGGCAAGCTTTCGGACAACATGCGGACCGCCGAGGGGGACGTGCGCGAGGCCGCCGCCCTGGAGCGTTCGGTGAGCTGCCACATCACCGACCTCGACGTGACCTTCGCAGGGCGCATGCAGGACGGCGGCATCGTGGTCGAGGACACGCTGAGCGGTCCGCCGCGCGAGCGGGCCCAGATCCGGCTGACCCTGGCCGGCGACGACCTGGTGGCGCTGGTCGACGGCGAGCTGCACTTCGCCAGGGCCTGGGGATCCGGCCGGGTGAAACTGGAGGCGGGCCTGCGGGACCTGTTCCGCCTCAGGAAACTTCTGTAGCCGCCGCCCGTACCCGGGCCCTGCGCGCGGCCGGGACCACCAGCGGCGTACCCGTCTCCGGGTCGTCGATGACCTGGCAGCCCAGCCCGAAGACCTCCTCGACCAGCTCCGCCGTGACGATGTCGCCCGGGGCGCCCTCGGCGATCACCCGGCCGCCGCGCAGCGCGACGAGGTGGGTGGCGTACCGGGCGGCGTGGTTGAGGTCGTGCAGGACGGCGACGAGGGTGCGGCCCTGCTCCTCGTGCAGCTCGGCGCAGAGGTCGAGCACGTCGATCTGGTGCTGGATGTCCAGGTAGGTGGTCGGCTCGTCGAGCAGCAGCAGGGGGGTCTGCTGGGCCAGTGCCATCGCGATCCACACCCGCTGGCGCTGGCCGCCGGACAGCTCGTCCACGTAGCGGTCGGCGAGCTCGGCGACACCGGTCTGCGCCATGGCCTCCCGGACGACCCGCTCGTCCTCGGCCGACCACTGGCGCAGCAGGCCCTGGTGCGGATAGCGGCCGCGGCCGACGAGATCGGCGACGGTGATGCCGTCGGGCGCGATGGAGGACTGCGGGAGCAGGCCGAGGGTGCGCGCGACCTGTTTGGCGGGCATCGACTGGATGACCTGCCCGTCCAGGAGCACCCGGCCCTGGCTGGGCCGGAGCATCCGGGACAGGGCGCGCAGCAGGGTCGACTTGCCGCACGCGTTGGGGCCGACGATCACGGTGAAGGAGTTGTCGGGTATCTCCACCGACAGCTCTTCGGCGATGACTCGCTGGTCGTAGGCGAGGGTGACGTTCTCGGCGGACAGGCGGTTCACGTTGCTCCTTGGGTTGTTCAGCCCGCGCGGGGCGCCGGCGGCGGCGCTCATATCCGGCCCGCCCTGCGCTCGGAGACCAGCAGCCACACCAGGTAGACGCCGCCGAGGACGCCGGTCACCACGCCCACGGGCAGCTGGTCGGCGCCGAAGACGCGCTGCGAGAGCCAGTCGGCGGTGACCAGCAAGGCGGCGCCCATACAGAGGGCGGGCAGCAGGTTGGGGCCGGGTGAGCGGGTCAGCCGGCGGGCGAGCTGCGGTGCGGTGAGCGCGACGAAGCTCACCGGTCCGGCGGCGGCGGTGGCGGCGGCGGTCAGCAGCACGGCGGCCACCAGCAGCAGCATCCGCACCCGCTCCACCCGCACCCCGAGGGCGTACGAGATGTCGTCGCCCATCTCCAGCATCCGCAGCCCGCGCCCGTTGCCGAGGACGAGCGGCACGAGCACGGCGCACAGCGCGAGCAGCGGCCAGACCTGGTCCCAGTCCCGCCCGTTGAGGGAGCCGGTCATCCACACCACCGCGCGGGAGGCGTCGACGATGTCGGACCTGGTGAGCAGATAGCCGTTGACGGCTGTGACGATCGCGGACATACCGATACCGACCAGCACCAGCCGGTAGCCGTGCACACCGCGCTTCCAGGCGAGCAGGTAGATACCGAGACCGGTCGCCAGACCGCCGACGAGGGCACCGGTGGTGACCTGCGCCGTGGTCCCGGAGAACAGGACGATCATCACCAGCGCTCCGGCGGTCGCTCCCTGGCCGAGACCGAGGATGTCCGGACTGCCCAGCGGGTTGCGGGAGATGGCCTGGAACAGCGCCCCGCCCAGCCCGAGCGAGGCGCCGACCAGCAGCCCGACCAGCACCCGCGGCAGGCGCAGGTCCCGGACGATGAACTCCTGGCCCGGGTCTCCGTCGCCGACCAGCGTCCTGAGCACATCGCCGACCGCGATCGGGAAGTCGCCGGTGCCGATCAGCAGGACGCTCGCGGCGAGCGCGGCGACCAGCAGGAGCAGGACGACGGCGACGGTGCGCACGTCGACGCGGAACGACAGCCCGCCGGGAGTGCGCACGGCACGGCCGGCCTTCACCACGGCACGGTTGGTCATCACAGCTGGGCCGTCCTCCGCCGTCGTACGAGATAGATGAAGACCGGACCGCCGATGACCGCGGTCACGATGCCGACCTGCAGCTCCGACGGCCGGACGACGATCCGGCCGAGGACGTCGGCGCCGAGCAGCAGCACCGGAGCCAGGACCGCGGCGTACGGCAGGATCCAGCGCAGATCCGGCCCGGTGAAGGAGCGGACGACGTGCGGGACCATCAGGCCGACGAAGACGATGGGCCCGCAGGCGGCGGTCGCGGCCCCGCACAGCACCACGGCGGCGAGCATGGACAGCGCCCTGGTGCGGTGGAGATCGGCGCCGAGGGCCTTGGCGGTGTCGTCGCCCATCTCCATCGCGTTGAGCGGCCGGGCCAGGGCCAGCGCCAGGATCGTGCCGGTCACGAAGAAGGGCAGCACCTGCGTGATCATGTCGCCGGTCGCCGAGGACAGCGAACCCACCGTCCAGAAGCGCATCCGGCCCAGCGCCGCGTCATCCATGATCATCACGGCCTGGAGATAGCCGTACAGCGCGGCGGTGATCGCCGTGCCGGCCAGGGCCAGCCGCACCGGAGTCGCCCCCCGGCTGCCCCCCAGGAACCACACCAGGGCGCCGACCGCCGCCGCACCGAAGAAGGCGAACCACACATAGCCGCTCAGCGAGGTGACGCCGAGGAAGGTGATCGCGGTGACCACGGCGGCGGACGCGCCCGCGTTGATACCGAGCAGCCCGGGGTCGGCCAGCGGGTTGCGGGTCAGCGCCTGCAGCACCGCCCCGGAGAGGCCGAGAGCGGCACCGGCGAGCAGCCCTATCACGGTCCTGGACAGCCGCTCGCCCACCACCACGTCGCCGTAGGTTCCCGTGTCCTGGAACAGCCCGTGCCAGACCTGGTCCGGCGACAGGTCCTTCGCACCGACGGCGAGGCTGGCCACCGCGACGGCGAGCAGGACCAGGACAGAGGCGAGCAGCCCGACGGCACGTATCGCATGGCGTCTGGGCGGCGCGGGGACTTGCTCCACGCGCTGTTCGGGAGGACTGTCGACCAACACCCGGTTAGGTTAGCCTACCCTCCCAATCAAACACGATCACCGATCGATCAGCGGTCGATCACCCGGACCGCGCCGGGGCGCGCGGCGGGCTCACCCTCCCAGCCGGGCCAGCGCCTTCCCCGGGTCCAGCGCGCACGCCCCGTCGCCGGCCGCCGTCCAGGCCGCCGCGCACAGGGCCCGCAGCCCGTCCAGCGGTTCGCCCCGGCCGGCCAGCTCCAGGCGGTCGGCCGCGGCCGTCGCGGTCCAGCCGCCGCACCGGAAGCCGCCGTCGGCGCCGGACACCTCCGGCTGCCCGGTGAGCAGGCCGCGCAGATCGGCGTCGACGTACGTCGGCCGGTGCTGCGGCGGCGCGGCCAGCAGCTGGGCCGCGTCCGTCACGCCGGTCAGCACCAGCAGCGAGTCGACCTCGCCGTTGAACGCCCCCTCGATGTCGGTGTCCAGCCGGTCCCCCACCACCAGCGGCCGCTCGGCACCGGTACGCAGGACGGTCTCCCGGTGCATCGGGGGCAGCGGCTTGCCCGCCACCCGGGGCTCGGCGCCGGTGGCGATGCGCACCACCTCCACCGCGGCACCGTTGCCCGGGCCGATGCCCCGCGCGCCGGGGATCGTCAGATCGGTGTTGGACGCGAACCACGGCACGCCCCGCGCGACCGCGTAACTGGCCTCCGCGAACCGCCCCCACGGCAGCTCCGGCCCGCCGTACCCCTGCACGACCGCCGCGGGATCGTCGTCCGCCGACTCGACCGGCTCCAGCCCGTGCTCGCGCAGCGCCACCCGCAGCCCGTCACCGCCGATCACCAGCACCCGCGCCCCCGCCGGCACCTGCTCGGCGATCAGCCGGGCCACCGCCTGCGCCGACGTGATCACATCCCCGGCGCCCGTCGGGATCCCCAGCTCGGTCAGATGCGCGGCCACCACGTCGGGCGTCCGCAGCGCGTTGTTCGTGACATACGCCAGATGCATCCCGCCGGCCCGCGCCGTCGCCAGCGACTCCACCGCGTGGACGATCGCGGTCCCTCCGGCGTACACCACTCCGTCCAGGTCGAGCAGCGCCGTGTCGTAGGCCTCGCTCAGCGCCCGGCCGCTGCCCTCGGGCCTTGTCCTGACGCTCCGGCTCATTCCACATCGCTCCTCGTCCGACGCCTTTCCCCCGATCATCCCTCATGCCACGGACACACGTACGATGCCTGGATGGACTCAGCAGGTCACTCGGAAGCAACGGCGCGCCGAGGCCTGGAACTCACCCCGTTCCGAGGCCTCCGCTACGACCCCGACCGGGTCGGCAGCCTGGCCGCCGTGACATCCCCGCCGTACGACGTCGTGGTCCGCCCCGACGGCCTGCAGCACCTTCAGTCGAACGACCCGTACAACATCGTCCGGCTGATCCTGCCGCAGGCCGCCACGCCCGAAGCCCGCAACGAACAGGCCGCGGGGACGCTGCGCCGCTGGCGGGCCGAAGGCGTCCTGACCACCGACCCGGAACCCGGCCTGTACGTCTACGAGCAGCGGGACGGCAACGGCATGCTGCAGCGCGGCCTCATCGGCGCCCTGCGCGTCGCGGACCCCGCCGAGCAGGTCGTCCTGCCGCACGAGGACGTCATGCCGCACGTGGTCGCCGACCGCGCCGACCTGATGCGCGCCACCTCGGCCAACCTCGAGCCCCTCCTGCTCACCTACCGCGGCAACGGCGCGGCAGCCGCCACCACCACCGTCGTGGAACGCGCCGCGGAGCGGCCCCCGCTGCTCTCGACGACCACGGAGGACGGCTTCAGCCATCGCCTGTGGTCGGTCACCGACCCCGCCGACGTGGCCCGTGTCCAGTCCGAACTGGCGCACCACCAGGCTCTCATCGCCGACGGCCACCACCGCTGGGCGACGTACCGCACGCTGCGCGCCGAGCACCCCTCGCCCAGCCCCTGGGACTACGGCCTGGTGCTCCTCGTCGACACGGCCCGCTACCCCCTCCGGGTCCGCGCCATCCACCGCCTGCTGCACCACCTGCCGGTGGACGAGGCCGTGGCCGCGCTGAAGGACGTTTTCCGTGTCCGCCGTCTCGACTGCCCGCTGCCCACGGCGCTGGAGACTCTGGCGGAGGCGGCCGGCGCCGGCAACGCCTTCCTGCTCGCCGGTGACGGCGCGTTCCACCTGGTCGACCGCCCCGACCCCGAGCTGCTGACCCGCACCGTCCCCACCGACCGCCCCGAGGCCTGGCGCGGCCTGGACGCCACGGTCCTGCACGCCACGCTCCTCGCACACGTCTGGCGGATCCCCGAGGACTCCGCGGCCCACGTCTCCTACATCCACGACACGGCCGCCACCGTCGCGAAGGCGGAACGGGACGGCGGCACCGCGGTGCTGATGCACCCGGTCCGCGAGGAGGTCGTCCGCGATCTGGCCCGCGAGGGCGTCACGATGCCCCGCAAGTCCACGTCGTTCGGCCCGAAACCGGCGACGGGCCTGGTGCTGCGCGTCCTCGACCTCTGAGCGCGGGGGACGCGCGGGGAACCGAGGAGAGTCACGCGGACGCAGTACGACGAGCTGCGAGGACGAGGGGCGGAGCACCAGGCTCCGCCCCTCTCTCAGCTCATCGGTGTCAGCTCGTCGGTTGCAGCCTCACCGGTCGCGCTCTTCTGTCTCTTCGGCCTCGTCGGCCTCGTCGGTCTCGTCGGCGGAACCGGGCCTGGCATCGGTGCCGACTTCGGCGCCGGTCCCGGCCTCGAGGCCGCTCCCGGTCTCGGGGCCGCTCCCGGTCTCGTCGAGGGCGTCCATGAACTCCACACCGTCCAGCTCGGCCAGCCGGTCGGAGGCGTCCGTGCTGCCGTCCCGGTCGGACTCGACGGCCTTGGCGAACCACTCCCGCGCCTCGCCGTCCCGGCCGGCGGCCTGCAGCGCGTCCGCATAGGCGTACCGCAGCCTCGCGGTCCACGGCTGTACGGCGTTGGAGGCCAGCTCCGGGCTCTGCAGCGTCACGATGGCCGCGTCCAGCTGCCCCATGTCACGCCGGGCACCGGCGGCCACGAGCCGCATCTCGACCTGTCCTGCCTTGTCGAGCTTTTGCACCTCCGGAGCGCCGGCCATGTCCAGCGCCTTCGCCGGCCTGCCGAGTCCACGCTCGCAGTCGGCCATCACCGGCCACAGATCCACCGTTCCGGTCATCCGCCGCGCGGCCCGGAACTCGGCGAGGGCCTCCGCATACTTCTGGTTGGCATACGCCGCGAAGCCCGCCGCCTCACGTACGGCGGCCACCCGGGACGCCAGCCGCAGGGCAACCCTGGCGTAGCCATAGGCTCCTTCGGGGTCCTCGTCCAGCAGCCGGGCAACCATCACGAGGTTCCTGGCGACGTCCTCCGCGAGCGTCTTCGGAAGGCTCTGCAGCTCCTGTCGTACGTCCTTGTCGATCTCGTCGCCGGTGACGTCCTCCGGGATCGGCAGCCGCTTGATCGGCTCCCGGTCCCGGTCCCGCTCCCGCTCGTCGCGGAACCGGCCACCACCGCGGCGGTCGTCCCGGCCACGAAAGCCTCCCGGACGGCCACCCCGGTCGTCGCGCCGCGGTCCGCGGCCACCCCGGTCGTCCCGGCCACGGAATCCGCCACGCTCACCGCGGCTGTCGTCGCGCCGGAAGCCACCGCCACCGCGCGGGCCGCGGTCGTCACGGCGGTCGTCACGGCGGTCGTCGCGACGGTCGTCACGCCGGAATCCGCCACGGTCGTCACGACGGTCGTCACGCCGGAACCCACCGCGGTCGTCACGACGGTCGTCACGCCGGAACCCACCGCGGTCGTCACGACGGTCGTCACGCCGGAACCCGCCACGGTCGTCACGCCGGTCGTCACGCCGGAACCCGCCACGGTCGTCACGCCGGTCGTCACGCCGGTCGTCTCCGCGGTCATCACGTCGGAAGCTGCGGTCACGGTCGTCACGGCGCCGGTCGTCGCGCCGGTCGTCCCGGCGGTCGTCACGCCGGAAGCCCCCGCGCGGGCCGCGGTCGTCTCCACGACGGTCATCACGCCGACCTTGGTAGCCGCCGCGGTTGTCGTCCCGGCGGAAGCCTCCGCGATCACCGCGATCGTCACGACGGTAGGAGGGCCGGTCCCCGCGGTCGTCATGACGGTGGCCACGGTCGCGGTCGTCCCTGTCCCGGCGCGGACCCCGGTCGTCGCGCCGGCCGTAGCCACCACCCCGGTTGTCGTCACGGCGGTCGTCGCGGCGGAACCCGCCACGGTCGTCACGGCGGTCGTTGTCTCGACGGAAGCCACCCCGATCCCCACGCTGACCACCTCGGTCACCGCGTTCACCGCGAGCACCACTGTCCCGTCGCCGCTGGTCGCGCTCCGGTCGGTCGTCGGGAGAGTTGGTGGACATCGGTGACTCCTGTCTTCGGTACCGCAAGTCATTCTCGCGCAGCCGGTTGGCCTGCGCGCTCTGGAAAAGCAAAAGGACCCCTGGTCCCAGCTGAACGCTGGGACCAGGGGTCCTTCCAAAG